>CAYTNN010000181.1:3012-9010 GCA_964439135.1 uncultured Pirellulales bacterium | reverse complement strand
TTCTTCACGAGTTCATGCTGGTTTTTTTCAAGCTTCGGACCGTAGATTTCCTCGAACTTGCCGCATTTTACACAAATGAGATGGCCGTGGTGGTTATGGCCGTACTTGTGCTCGTAACGCAGGGCACCTTCTCCAAAGTCCACCCACATCTCCAAATCATAGCTGCCGCTGTGTCTGTCTCTATGGCTGTGAGTGCTGGTCCCGCCTTTGACATTGGCCTGATAAACATTGGTTATTCCAAAACCCAACTCTATTCCGCTGTCCGCCAACTGCTCATTGAGCCTCCAGAAGCCGCCAGTGAGGATTTCTTGCTCCCAGATACTCTCACCCTCAGCCCGGCAAATCCCAGCTAATCCCAACAAAAACGTTACAGTCAATACAGCTTTTGTTCTGTTAATGTTTGAATCCTTTCTTAAAAAAAATTTACCCTTTTACCAAGACGGCATATAATTGAGATTGATTACAATTCTCAATCTCATATATAAGCAAAGTACATTAAACTCAAACAATTGTCAAATATTTTTTGGGATTATTAAAAAATTTCTTGTGTAGATTTATTCAAAGTTCACACTTTGTATCCAACGATATAACAGGTGGTTCCTTAAAGCCTGTAAGTCAATACACCACAAGGAGATGCATTACATTGAAGCATAGCGCTGAAATTAGGTCAATATCGTCTAATCTACATGTAGATAATCCTTACTTTGCAGGCTCTTCGGTGTCTCAAACATGCGCAAAGTTTTTGATTATCTAAGAAAAGTTTCAATTGCTACCAATGTTTTTATCTAAGTTTTATACATGCCCACAAAGTGGCCAAAAAAACCACAGATACAAGTAAAACGATCTCAACTGTCAGGATAGCTTCCATTGAATTTTTCCCCTTTCTGCATTCGCCTTTCTATACTTTTAAAGTTTCAAGAAAAGATATAGCTTCGTACTTGGCAATCCTGTATTGGCCGCCAATTGTCTTGATTGCTCTAATCTTGCCTCGTTTGATCCAACTGATGATGGTGAAACGAGAAACGCCACAAAGTTTCGCAAGCTGAGTCGTTGTCAAAAAACCGTTCTGTATCTTGGTCCAATTATCAGTTGTAGTCTCTTTTATCATGGTAAAACTAAGCATTTCCGAATTGTGGTAATGTAGAGTCTTTATTATTTTCTTTACAACATATGTTTTGTAGAAGTCTCATTTTATAGCTGTTTGTTTGCTTCAATTATCATCCTTTTGCTTAAAGTACGGCTGTATTATGCATGAGAATGAATATGCTTCTCATTCTCATTCTAACTAATTTACAATCTCCAAAAATCCTTGTCAATTGTTTTTTTGAAATATTTTGAAAAAATTTTGACATAGCTTCAACATATGATAGAATTTGTTGAAAGACAGTGAGAATGATAATCGATTATCAAGCAAGGTAAACATGAATGAAATCAGCAAAGAGCATCTTCAGACAGCACCTTAAAAACAACGGCATGCTCCGTAGCAAACAACGAGAGCAAATCCTGGACATATTCCTCAAGACCGAGCATCACCCTACGATTGATGACCTTTATAATCTGGTCAAAAAGAAATACCCCAAAATCGGCCTTGCTACCGTATATCGTACGATGGAGGTAATATACGATGCAGGATTGGCGAGTAAGGTCGGCTTCGGGGATGGCATCAAGCGCTACGAGCACAAACATCAGCACCATTACCATCTGATCTGCCTTAAGTGCGGCAAGGTTATCGAGGTAACCAGCAACAGGCTTGAGGAAAGACAAAGACAATTAGCGAAAAAGCATGACTTCACTATTACCAGAGCTACAATGAGGCTATTCGGTATTTGCAAGACCTGCAAACGCAAAGAAAAGTAAGGCCCAGGATGCTAGCGGGCTTCGATAATTTTCTGTGAAGTTACTTACGCCTATCAAAAATGGCAAGAAACCATATAATGGGGAAAATTGCTGTTATCTTGTATTCCTGTTTCAGAAAAACCGCCGTACCTGAGCGGATTTTCTCAGCAATAGCCTGCATTTTTTTAGTACCTGCCGGATACCCGAAAAGAGAAAAATAACCAAGTAGGGCAAAACCTAAACCTGCAACGCCAACCAATGGTACAGCTCGGAATAAAGCTTCATAGGCCGGTAACTGTTCCACAGGTATCGGCTCATCTGTACCACAGACTGCATCACTCGTTTCTATTGACGCTATGGGGACGTAACGGAACTGTCCCTGAGTGTAAATATCCGGAAGTGTGGTGTTGTCTTCGTCTGAGGCGACCGCAGCAAAAAACTCATCCATGTCGGATACAGTTGTTCCATCAATACCAACAATTACATTACCAGGCGAAAGACCTGCTTGGTCGGCAGCGCCTCCTGGCACCACAGATAAGACAACGACACCATTCACGTTATCTGCAATGTTATATGTGTCACACAATGTTTAAGTAATCGCCGACAGCGATACGCCCCAGTCGGAATCGTCTGAAGCTGTCTTGGTGGTCTGAGCAGTCATTATAATTGCAGACGGCTCGACAAGCACAGCGTATGTTCGGCTCTTTCTGTCATCTCTTACATATGTGATTCTGACAGTTTCGCCTGGCTCCAATGTTGCCATAACCTCTTTGAATATATCGACGTCTTTTGTGCCCCGCAGGCTGGCTTATTGCCATAATCTCCTTTCATAAAAGACTTTGCGCTATTTTACCACTCCGGCAAATTGGCTTTGTTTTTTCAAATTAGCCGACCATTGCCTTCTTTCTTGGAGCAGTATTGGTTATTGCCGCGCTGTTCGGGAGGCTTCGCAAGATTCACATTCCCGACATAGTCGAGTGACGCTCATCTCTGGTTTTTCGACGCCGTAAGCCGCTCGATCTCGAACAGATCACTTTCTTCCATTGTACTGCATTCTCGTGAAAGTGTCTCTAATTGTTCGGGTTTTGGGGCGTCTATGTGCCGGAGGTATTCACGCCGGGGCTTAAAGATTAGAACAGGGTCCGTACCATCCTTGCGGTGTATGCAGACTTGGATGAGATCCGGGCAGGCAACTTCTGCCAAACGAAGGTCGAGCCGGCCGGTAGTGTTGCCGGAACCGATTACCAGGCCATCGGCCATACAGGAATAAGGCGTCTTAAGTGGAACGTAACAAATAATGTCAAGCTCGTGCCGGCCCCATTTCGTATCCAGTTCGCGCAAGGCCGCTTGGCCGATGCGCCATCCGAGAACGTTCCAGGGACCGACATGTCCGTGCATGTGTTTGATTTCGCCCCACCAATCCTCAGGCGCCTGGCCCATATTCCACACATCTTCACTCATTTTTGTTCACAAAACACCGAAAATCCCAAATTTGACAGTGGCACGAATTAACAAGTATTATATCGCATAAGAATACTAAATTCTTGTTATAAATCAAGAACTTCTTTGATAGAGAATTACAACGTTTCTTATCATATCTTTAGTTAATTCCGCAAAAATTCTTTTGTAAATATGAATGAATCAGTCACGCTTGTGCCTCAAGAGTCTGTAGATCGCGGAAGCAGCAAAAATAAGCGCACTGACAATTACAATACACGCCCCGGTCGGCAGATTAAGATAGAACGAAACCAAAAAACCAACCAGCGCACTTATCGCCCCAAAAATCGTCGCCGCAAAGATAACCGACCTGTATCCTGTGCATATTTGATACGCCGCCGCCGCGGGGCATGTTATCAAACTAAATATCATCAACCCACCAACAAGTGGAAGGTTAACCGCTAATATCAGCCCGCACAAAGCCAGAAAAAGACAATAAACAAAGCTCTCATGCACACCTGTCGCCGAGGCAATGGTTCGACTGAACAGCAGCACCTTCAGTTCTTTATTGAATAAAATGGCAAAGACTATAAAAACCAAACCTAAAATCGTAATAGTCACTACACTGCTCATGCGCACGAAAAGCAAACTGCCCCAAAGCAATCCAAGTACCTCGGACCGGCTGCCCTGAATTAGCCCAATCCCTAAAAACGCAAGCCCGAGCATTAAATTGAAAAGTATCGCCAACGCCACATTGGTATCCAGCCTCGACCTTCCAGGCCTGATCGCAGCAAGACTCATCGAGCTGAACGCTGAAAAAACCGCAGCCCCCCAGACCGGGTTAACACCCAATAGAATCGAATAAATGGTCCCCGCCATCGCCGAATGGGATATGCAAACCCCGATAAAAGGCATCCTCATACCAACAATATAGACCCCCAACAGCCCCGTACTCGCACCGGCAACAACACCCGCAAACATCACAAGGTAGAAAAACGAATCCATAAATCAATAACCTCACACCCGGCTCTTATTGATGGTGTATCTTCGGCCTGCGATCTTCAGCGTCTCAATTCGGCACTGATAAGCCCTCTCAAGCACCTCCGATTTGAAGACTTCCTCGACGTCACCATCAGCCAAAACTTTCCCTTCGTGCAAAAGAACTATCCTGCTGCAATCCGAAGGCAACAGACTCGTCTCGTGCGAAACCATCACGACAGTCACTTTAGTCTCCCGATGCAACTGCTCGATGATTTCCGTAATTTGATACTTCCAGTTGAAATCTAGATTCGAGCAGGGCTCATCAAGCATAAGTATCTCAGGGTCTTGTGCCATTGCCCGTGCTATAAGAGCCTTTTGCTGCTCACCCCCGGAAAGACTTCTGAATGTTTGAGACCGCCGCTCCGACAAGCCCAGCCTCTCAATCCAGTTATCAACAATCTCATAATCTTCTTTGTTTAACGGACGAAGTAAGGCCTTGACGCTCGTTCGGCCCATCGCCACCAATTCACGCAGGGTAAAAGGCAGTTCCGTATTGTACTCAGCGGCTTGCGGAATATAGCCGATGTGCTTTCGAAAATTCGCTTTGCGCCATGCGTTAAGCTCAGCTAAATCACGCCCGTCAAGCTTGATCGTTCCCCGATTTGGCCTTATCAAACCGCAGCAGACCTTCAGAAAAGTTGTCTTACCTGCCCCATTGGTTCCGATGATACCAACGAATTCTCCTTGACGGATTTGCATATCCTCAACGGCAAGGATGCTTCGATCACTCCAACGAACCTCAACGTTAGAAAGACTTATGCGCCCCCTCGTCATTGTCTCGCCACCTCAAGCAAATCTCCTGCGTTCGCTCGAAGCAGTGCATCTACGTTTGCTCGAAGGAGTTCATCGAAACCGCTTGGCCTCCCGGTCAGTTCCGGAAAATTGCTGAAAACAACCGCCTTGGCCCCCAGTTGTTCGGCCAGCGCCTTCGCCAGCGCAGTCCCTTCCTGCTTATTCGCTATGACAAATCGTACCTCTTGGCCTTCTGCCTTTCTGATGCACTGCTCAATGCCGGCGACCGTTTCAATGTCACTGCCTACGAACGTCGCTACCGTCTCCAAACCCAGCCAGCTTGCAAAATCGGCCTGGTGATTGGATGCCAGAACCTTGGCCGATGATATGCCGGCTTGCCGCATTTTCTCGAAAAGCTCCTCCCGCAAATGCGCCAGGTTCTTTTCCATAACTTCCAGCCTCTCTTGGTATCGGACATTCCTTTCGGGGTATTCGGACAAAAGAATATCACGAACCTCCCGGCAAACCGCAAGGTAAGTCTCCGGAACACACAAACCACCCGTCTCTCCCACCAAGGACGTCTTCAGACCCCTTTCTTTCACTCGAGATAACGTTTCCTCAATCTGCTTTTGAAAATCGAAAAGCAGAAGCATCCTGCAGTCGCAAAGCTGCTCGACCTGTGACGGCGAAATATCAAAGTGACCCGGACACATACCCGGAGGTGCTAAACACAAAACCTCCGTATCATTTCCGCAAAGGTCGAGGACCGCACAGCCCAAATACGAATTGGTCACGGCAATCTCCGCAGCACTGTCCTCGCCGGGCTTATTTCCACATCCCGCCCCGAGCAAACCACATGCCGCCGAAAATGCTAATATATAACCGAAGGTTTTGTTCTTCATAAACTAATTCTCAAACGATCCTACCTGTGTTCCGCTCTTTAAACGCATCC
>CAYTNN010000181.1:1410-2912 GCA_964439135.1 uncultured Pirellulales bacterium | reverse complement strand
TTATTTGAGCCAGTCCTCCAGCAGTTCGTTGATGTCGTCGTAGTCCACGATCCCATCCAGGTTAAGATCGCCGGGCTTATCCGCCCGACGGTGTTCGCGACTGGCCAGCACGGAACCGTTTCCATCATAGTTCATCACGTAAAGCCGGTAGCCGTCGATTAAGTTCGCGCTTTCCTGATCCATAATGCCAATAATGTCGAATGGCTCAGCCAGATTGTTCGAACCGGGATAAATGCCATTACCACGTCCCAGCTTTACAGGGAGCGTCTTGATGCCATCGGTGATTACCAACTCGCCACCTGGATCCCAGTCGTTTACTTCCACAAAAGAGACTTCTTCAATCTTTATCAGGCGGGCCTGATAATACTCACAGCCGGCCTGTCGTGTCGGATCGAAAATGAAGTTGTCATCGTCGTCCTTTAATTCATCCAGACTCACAACTTCCGGTCGAGGCAGTCCGACACCTCGTTCGACCAGCTCAATCGTAAAGTCGTGATCGGGATTTTTATTGTGCTGCTCATTTACATTAGTTTTTCCACTGTATGACAGGTAGTAACCCGTCACTCGAATCCTGTCTCCGGGACTAAACTGTGCGGCGTTCAAGCGACTCAGTTCGGCTTTGAATTCTTCGTTGGTGTACCCGCCATCCAACGCAACCCAGGGCAGATTGTTATAAAGCTGTCCCATCCACACAGCGGTGCCCGCATGGTCATTTCCCTCGCCCTGGAAAAATATTTGCCACTGTCCGCTGATGTTGTAAAGCTGCGTGACTGTATCATCCGGCGCCGGGTCCAACATATCCGCAGGATTGTGCAATAGAATCCCTTCAAGAATAACCTTCTCGGTAGCATTGTACGTCTGTTCACCAGAAGCATTTACCGCCTGAAACTCCGAGTGGGTTACCTCGGCGACGGAGGGAGCGGCTTCTGCGACGGTAACCAGCAATAAAGCCAAAAATTCTGCTAAAACAATAAACCTTTTCATAGCCAGTACCTCCAATAAGGGTTAAGAAATTTTCTAAACCTGTATGTTCGGATATCGAATCATTGTCGTTGCGCATAAAAATATCAAATTCGTGCTACTGCGTCAAGGAAGTAATTGACAGAATAATGAAAATTCTTTAAAAAGGCTCATTCGACAAAGAAATGACTATTTTTAGGAGATTGTATGGCATCGTCAGAAAAGGTTCTGATAATCGATTTGAACGAGAATCCCGAAAACCAGAGACTTCTGGCCGGCAAGCCGCAAACATCTGGTATGCGCTCGGGCAGGGTTTATCTGGTGCCCGGCAAGTCCTGCGGCCAACATAGCACAAAGGACCGCGAGGAACTGCTGGTTTTCCTTTCCGGCCGCGGCGAGTTGTTGATTGGCGAAGAAGATCGCTACCAGGTCGGGCAGGGCAAAGTTACCTACATCCCCCCGCAAACTGCCCATGATGTCAGCAATACCGGCAGCGAACCGCTTATCTACGTCTATTGTGTTGCTCCGGCAGCCGACGAGTT
>CAYTNN010000181.1:0-1310 GCA_964439135.1 uncultured Pirellulales bacterium | reverse complement strand
GTAGATTTTTTATAAGTTTGCAGTTCATATTCTAAATGATAAGCTGTCTCACAAAGGCTGAAGTTTGATCGACTTCAGCCTTTTTTCTTTTGCCTGATTTTAGCTATTCAAAGCCGTACTTCGCTCATATAATCAGTCTCATTATGGAACGTGCGGCTAATAGAATTATCGATGCCAATTTCAATCGTGCTCGCGAGGCTACACGCGTAATAGAGGAGTTCTGCAGGTTCGTTTTGAATTCGATTTCGTTGACCGAAAGAGCCAAGAAACTCAGGCACGAACTCTCGGCGTCTATCGGTAGGCTTGATGCCGGCCGGCTCATATCGAGCAGGGACACGCTTGGCGACGTCGGTATCGGCACAACAGTAGAGAAGCAGCTTACTCGCGGCAGTCTCAATGATTGTTTTACGGCCGGCTGCAAGCGTCTGACCGAGGCCCTGCGGGCGCTTGCCGAGGTCATCCGGATCGATAATGAACCTGTCGCCGCGACAATCGAAAAGCTGCGCTACGAGGCTTATACGCTTGAGAAGGACATCGTTCTTTTCAGCGATACTTCTGCGAAATTCAAACGTGTCGGGTTGTATATTGTCATTACGAGCAACCTGCCGGCGGAAGTCATTTCGCTGGCACAAAAATGCGCCGCCGGTGGTGCCGATTGTATCCAGCTTCGGGCCAAGGACGTCGAGGACGACAGGCTTTTCGCTCTTGCCGTCGAGTTCGTTAAGATTTGCCAAGACGCCGGCATAGTCAGCATCATTAATGACCGGGCTGATATTGCCGTTGCCGCAGGCGCCGACGGGGTCCATCTCGGCCAGAATGACCTGCCGGTTGAGCAGGCTCGCAAGCTGCAAATGGCCCCGTTGATTATTGGCAAGAGCACGCACTCGCTCAAACAACTGCATGCCGCCTGCGCCGAGGGCCTCACCTATGTCGGCCTGGGGCCTGTCTTTGCCACGGCGACAAAACCCGGCGCGGGCGCCGTTGGCCTGGAGTATGTCACCAGCGCGACGCAGGTGCTTGCCGATACGGGTATCGGTCATACCGCTATTGGCGGGATAACGCCGGACAACGTCGAGTGCGTGCTGGACGCCGGTGCCGAGAGCATTGCGGTCTGCTCTGCCGTAACACATGCGAGCGACCCGGCGGCGGCCTGCCGGGCTTTCAAAGAGAAGATAGAGGCTTTCAGAAAGGATTAGTTTTTGGCAACAAGCATGGTCAATTTTCGAGTGATGTTGATTTTGTGTCTGTACTGCGTGACGGCCGCCGCGGACGATGTGCTGCCGGAGAAACCGCCCGGCGAGTTTTTCCCG
>CAYTNN010000180.1:0-9105 GCA_964439135.1 uncultured Pirellulales bacterium | reverse complement strand
GAAAAAACAAACCCAATTTGCAAAGGGGCAAAATGAGCTTAAGTATCTGTATGAAAGGATATTATGAAGATTTTTGCAATTTCGGGCGTCGAAAAAACAAAGCCAATTTAAAGCCAAACAAAGCCAATTTAAATTTTACCGCCGAGAACGCTGAGTGCGCGGAGGTTTTTAATGTGTAAAAACTCGCGTTGGTGTAGCTGGCTGGGAGATTTTGTTTCTTCTGCGTTCTCCGCGGACTCCGCGGTTAATAGGAATTTGAAAAAACAAACCCAATTTTCAAATGGGCAAATTGGTGTTAAGTTAATAATGATAATGGTTTGTGGAGATTTTAATGGATTGAGGCAGCGGAAAAACAAAGCCAAACAAAGCCAATATTTGGGAAATGGGCGGTATTGGACTTGAACCAACGACCTCCTGCGTGTCGAGCAGGCGCTCTAGCCAACTGAGCTAACCGCCCCAAAGGGCATTAGAGGTTATTATGGCCGGGATGAATTTAAAAGGCAAGGAAATTTATTGAAATCAGTTCAAATTTCTTCTGATCGCTGCAGCGGCGGAAATCGTCTTCTGAACATTGCCGCATACGACCGTCATGGAAATCAGAACACTTTTGACTTTTATTACCGCTTCTTCGACCACGATAGTCTTAGTAAAAGTCATAGCTGTAACATTGTCGCAAAGAACGTACTCCTGCGCATCACTGTTTGTTATCAGATAAAGCTTATTATCGGCGATTCTGAACTGATAAGTGATGTCTTCATCGGCGGCGGTGATAAAGCTGCATTCATTATTTGGCGCGGTCGAGTCGACCCCTTTCGCGGTGCGAAGCTGACTTGTAATCCGAAACAGGGCCTGCCGGGTGTTATTGATTGTCCTGAAGATGTCCTCGTTTTCCCGGTAGTTTATAGCCGAAGCGTTGAAGGCAACAGCTACAGCAACGAGCAGCATCGCAGATATCGCCAGAGCAATCAGCAATTCCGCAATGGTAAAGCCGGTTTTGTATTTTGCGTTTTTCATTTGGTATCTCGAAAATAACCTTGCGCATCAGGAAATACGCTGCAGGCCGTTTAGTATCGCGCCCGGAGCCAGCTCGTCGAGCTGATTTCCTTTGAGTTCAAATAAACCCTTACAGTTACTCGAACAAAAGAGGTAGTAGTGTCAGCTACAACCTGTTCAAAATTTGATGCATTGACATTTTCAACAGTAACCTGCTGACTATACGCGGCCAAATCGTTCAGAGGGAGCCTATTGGCATTGATAGGCGGCGAAAAGCTCGTACCATCGAAATCGTCCAAATCGTCATAGGTAGCCAATGTTTCGCTGGCTTCCGGGCCAAATGTCCAAACCGTGCTTCCCGGATCAATCACCGGAAGCAGCGCGGTAAGCTCTCTTATTTGTTCAACAAGAAACTCGGCTGTCGACAAATCAGTTCCGGCACCGTTCGCTTTCGTGAATGCACTGTTAGACGCCACCAGAGAAGCAACTGCAAGACCAACCAACAGTACTGCGATTAACACCTCGATAAGTGAAAAGCCGCTTTTGTATTTCGTATTTTGCATCTCTTTCGCCCTCAATCGCAACCTCCGAGCCCAAACTCCGGGGCCGGAGCGACGAATTTATTTGCCCATTACGATACTGGACATCCTAAAGATCGGCAGAATAATACTCATCGCAATAAAGCCAACCAAAACACCCATGAGCACGATCATGATCGGCTCGATCATCGATGTGACTGTTTTGATCGCCGTTTTAAGCTCTCTTGCGTAGAAAGTTGCTATATCTCTCAGTACGTCGCTCATCGTGCCTGAATTTTCGCCGCTTTTAATCATCTGCACAACATTGCTCGGCATTAAATTATACTGGCCCAGACTGGAGGCAATTTTATTGCCCTGGCGAACCTCCTCATAGACGCTGAGCCACATTTTCTTATAAAGAACGTTTCCTGCAATTTGGGCTGTGATCGAGATTGTGTTCAAGATCGGCACACCCGCTTTTGTAAGCACGCTCATCGTGTGCATACTCCTGGTGATATAGAGATTCTGGCAGAGCGATTTGATCAGGGGCAGGGACAATTTAGTCTTGTCCCACCACTTCCGGCCGTCTTCAGTACCAACAAAATACCAAAAGCCCCAGAAGCCGGCGCCAATTGCCGGAAAAATGAGGAACCAGTAGCCGCGTAGAAATGCGCTGCTGGCCATCAGAACCTTGGTGGGCGTCGGCAGCAGATGTTCCTTGCCCGCAAAGATCGCCGTAAACCTCGGCAGAACAAAACACAGCAGGAAAATAGTCACCGACACCGCCATGACGGCTATGATAATCGGATAGACCATCGCTCCTTTGATCTGTGAACGAGTTTCGGTTTCGGAGTCCAGATACTCCGCTAATTTTTGGAGCATTCCGCTTAGCGAGCCGCTAATCTCTGCCGCAGCCACCATGTTGATATAGAGATCGCTGAATGTCTGAGGGTGCTCGGCAAGCGCCTGGGAGAAACTTTGTCCGGCTTCGATTCGGTTTTTCAAATCGATAATGACCACCTTGAATTTCCGATTTTCGTTTTGTTCAGCTATCGATTCGAGCGAATCCTGAAGGCTGATCCCCGCGCGGACCATAACCGCAAGCTGATTCGTAAAATTCAGGATGTCCTTTCTGCTCGGCCCGAACTCCACCCTGAAGTGACTGACTTGTTGCCAGGCGCCTTTTTGTTGCTTCCTTGAGGGCCGGCCCGTTGCAGATGCAGACTTTCGGGGCCTTTGGCTCTGCTCCCACGGAGTTCGGTCGTTTTGCGGATTTTCTGCAACTGCGGTTGCGCCTTTGTTATTTTGCGAAGATTCTTCAAGCATATTCACATGCCCCATCTTTCTGTATTGACTGCCCCGGCCCTGTCGGGTCTTTTTCCGGGGACACGTTACGCACCAGCGAATGCAGGTGCTGGTTATTGCTGCAGAACGGCAGCCTCTTCAGCCTCTTGATGAGGCTGAACAACTTCAAACCCATCGACCGGTACGAGCGTCTTTTCCATTTTCGCCGGATTGCTCGACCGCATTATGGCCTCATCCCTGTCTATGTAACCCTTGAAGTACATATCGGTTATGCTGTTGTCCAAATTCTGCATACCCAGTCTGCGGGAAGTTTCGATAATATTTGGAATCTCATAGATTCTATTCTCACGAATGCAGTTTCTCACCGCGGATGTACATAGCAGTATTTCGGTACAGGGAACCATTCCCGGCTCATCAACCCGTCTGAACAGTGTCTGCGAGAGCACCGCCTGCAGCGTATTGGCCAGCATCGTTCGAATCTGATTTTGCTGAGCTGCGGGATAGATATCGATAATACGTTCGATCGTCTGCGAAGCATTGATCGTGTGCAGCGTACTGAAGACAAGGTGTCCGGTTTCAGCAGCCGTAATTGTTGATCCGGTGGTCTCCAGGTCTCTCATCTCACCAACCATAATGATATCCGGGTCCTGCCGAAGCGCGTGTTTAAGCCCTGAAGCAAATTCTGGACAGTCTGAGCCGATCTCTCGCTGTTCGACCATACTGTTTTTATTCTCTATCATATACTCGATAGGGTCTTCCAGCGTAATTATGCGTTTTCGATACTTGTTATTTATCAAGTCCACCATCGCCGCCAGTGACGTACTTTTTCCAGAACCGGTGTGGCCGGTTATGAGCACAAGACCTCTCGGTAAATCGGTCAGCTCTTTGACTATCGGCGGCAGGTGCAATTCATCCAAGGCGGGAATCTGATTCGGAATAACTCTGAATGAAATTGCAATTGTATCCCGCTGAAAGTGAGCGTTAACTCGGAATCGATGGCCGTCATCGAGATTTGTCGAGAAATCGAGGTCCTTGTTTTCTTCGAACTTTTTGTACCTGTTGGGCCCAATCATGGAAAGAACCATTTCTTTGGCATCCTCGTTGCTGATGGCGGGAAAATCCAGCTCGGTCAACTCTGTATTCCTTCGCAATATCGGCGGCATACCAACGTTGACATGCAAATCGCTTGCTCCGTTGTCTATTACGTTTTCTAATATCGTTTTTATGTTTACCATTTCACCTTTCTCCAAAGAGTTTTTTTAGACGATGTTTTAAGTACAAACAGTAGTCTCAATCCAACAAGTTCAGCATGATCTCCACAGGCTCTGATTGGGTTCCCAAAGACCCGTTATTACGATTGTGATTCCATTCGAGCTTAACGAAATTATCGCCAATTTGGCGAACCATGAATTCTTTAATATAATCTCCCTCGTAGAGAGTTTTATCGTCGATCATGCAGCATTCACCCCGATCCGAGCGCATAATACCATGAAGCTTCATTTCTTTTGCTTTTTGTCTTATCTGCTGTTGCTGTGCCATTTCGATGTCAACTTCGGGGACTTTTATCTCGATGCGGGGTTCTTCTTTCACATTTGCCGACAATACTTCAAGTTTGAAAGGATTTTTAACCAGTTCGCCGACCTTGACCTGGACCACATCAGAAAACTCATAGAATTTCCTGACTATCTCGTCCATACTGTTGAACATTTCCGACTTAACGCCGGTAAGCCGGGCGACGGCCGCCTCAAGCTGCGTTTCTTCAGTGACACCAGACGCTGCCGAGGCCGCCTTGGGTGTGCTCTTTTTGATCATATACCCGAGGCACAACAGGCCAATGATAAACAAAACGGCAAGCAATATCGTACTCTTGCGGGTTCGTTTTCCAGAAGCCGCTACGGTAAGATATTCCTGCTCCCGTGGTTTTTCGGCGCCGTCACCCGGTGCCGCTTCGGCGGCGGTATCCGGTTTTTGTGCCGGCAAATCCGCGTTACCCTGCTCACGTAAAAAAGATAACATAGCTAAGCTCCGTTAATTTCGTATCTGATTCGGGTTAAGTTTCTTTTAACCGACTTTATTCTGGAAAAATATGCTCACGATAAAGTTTGCCGCTATTTGACCTTCGTCGGTCTTTTGCTTTTCTAATTTTAGCTCGCGAATTTTCATTATTCGCGGCAGATTCTCAAGCTCTAACAGGAACGAGTAAAACGAGTTGAAATTGCCCACCAGCTCCATTTTTAACGGCTGTTCTATATAGCCGCTATTGTCCTTTTCCGTGAGCGTTCGAATTGTTTTAGGCTCGAGACCTTCCTTTTGTGCAATTACAGTAACCTGTTCGAGCACTTCGTGAATCTGACTTTTAGGAGGTAGTCTGCTTTCAAAAAACCCTATCGCCTCCTTCAATTGCTCAAGCTGTTTTGTGAGATCCTCTGCCGCTGCGGTGGCTTGTTGGAATTTTGCTAATTGAGCAAATTTCGTATCGACACGGCTTTTGACCTCAGCCAGATGCGTGTTGGCCGGCTTAATCATGTATTGATAACCAACCACAGCCACACCCAATATCAAGACGAAAAAAACCACTTTCCTAAAATTGCCAGTCATAATTATGCCCTCGTTTTAAAGATGAACCAATTTGCCGCCGGGGCCCTATCAGGGGCCTCAACCGGTACCGGCATTAGAAATTCCAGACGGTATTTTCAGCTTTGCTCTTGATCCCTTCGATGTCTTCCTTGGTAAGATGGACATTTTTCCGGAGCATTGCACTCAATTTGAACTGCCTCACCGTGCCGTCCTGGAGTTTGTATTCTTTTGACTCTATTAGCGCCACGTTATCCAACAAGCTCGAATTGCTCAACTGTTCGATATAGCTTGCGACCTGAAGGTCACTTGGTGCTATGCCTCCTATGTTTATATGTGTCTCCAGCAATTTCTCCGGATTCTCAGGCTCGTTCCTTTGCGATTGGGCGGCCTGTTGTTGCGAGCCGTTCGATTGAGACGCCGTTTTCTGGGCCTGGGCCGCCTGGTATTTACTTGTTTTTACAGCCGCGGTGCTTTGCTTCGATTGCTTCTGAATCATGCTCACCTCCGAAAGTGACACGCCCTGAGGCAGGTTATTCGTCAGCGACGCCAGCAAAATGCTTCTCGGCACGGGTTCGAGCAGTTCCGCGGTGGTAAGGGCTGTCTTCATCATCTCTCTTTTTTTGGACTGAAGCTCCTCGAACTGCTTTATGGCCTCTTGTATCTCGGTCATCCTGGCGTTAACCAGCTCTTCACTGATACGGCAGGCGCGCTGGCGTATCTTGATAGACACAAATGAGCCGCCTAATGCCGTCATCACCACCGCAAACAGAACAAGGTAGATCAAGTTCGTTCTGCGGGATTCGTTGCTTTGGGTGTAATCATCAGGAACAAAATTTATATTTACCATTTTAAGTTTACCTCCCTTTGTCAGGTTGCCGAACAGACTCTGTCACGTCCGGGCGCCCGTCTCTACGATAAGCTGAGTCCGAAGGTAACAGCCCAGTTGACGGGACAATCTCTTCTGTCTATTTGGTCGCCCAGATGTCCTTTGTCATGTTCGATGTCCCTGCTCAGGCGGCAGGATTTAGTTATTTCCACTGCCGCCAGACAATCTCCCATCTGTGCAGGCATTTCCAGTTGCTTTGCTATTGTTGCACACACGTCTTTATCTACAGCCTGACCTGAAAGAAAAATCAAGCGCTCTATTTGAGCGTTTCTGTACATCATATTGAACTGCCGTTTGCAGCCTGTTATTTCCATCACCAATCTCGATACCGACTGCTCGTCAACAAGTTGTTTGAGGCCTATTGATACAGAATGAGCAAAGAGCAGATTCTTATGGCGGCAAATAACGACGTTAGTGCAGTTTTCTTCGAGACAAATGAGCATTACAATTGCTTCAAGGTCGGATTTACGCCGGCCGAAAAATCTTACATAACAATTTGTCAGAGCTAACGGCCAGACACCGATGGATTTGATGGACAGGCCGGCTTTTTCATATATGGCCAGATGTCTGTCAATAATTGTTCGTTCGGTTGCCATTATCAGAACGTTATCCTGCTCGGTCTCGATGTATTGCATCATCGTGTTCTCTTCAAGAGGCTCGAACGGAAGTTTCTGCTTGATCTTCGAGAAGATGGCGTCATGAGGCTTGCATTTGTTTATCTTCGGCATTTTGATATGATCGATAAATACATCAGTTTCAGGCATTGCCGCGATGACTTCTTTGCCCCGAAAGTCACCGTATGTTGTCAATAAGCGTATATTCTCGATGGCCCATCTTTGCCAGTCACTGCTGCCGGGTTCTATCTCCAAGGGCCTTTGTTTTCTGTTGCCTGCAATTACACTTGTACTTTGTCCGTTGCTCCCAAGCTGAGCCAGCTTCAGACTGTCATGCCTGACGTCAACGCCGATCGCGTGTGTGTGGTTTTTCAAAAGTCCTAACATATTATATTGCACCTGTATTAAATAACTTGGCCCCGTGCTTTTTAACAACATCCGTGGTTCCAACTAAAATATATGAAACAGAACCCAAGTCAGCCAAGCACCGGCTAAAATATTCGGCAATCATTTGGCAAAGAATTGCAAAAGACCGAATCCACTTCTGATAAAATCAGCGATCGGAATTCATCGAGGCCGTTTTGGAGCTTGTGAACGAAGTAAATCCTTTTGAATTTTTCCGATAATAAAAACTTCCTGAGCGGGATAAATTTTTCGTCAGGAAGTGATTTTATTGAAAACTGCCGCTGTGGATCGCAGAAGTGGCCGGTTACAGACGTGTTGAACAGAAAGTTTATGGGACTTTGTAGGGTGTGCACAGCACACCATTTTCAAAGTTGGTGGGCAATGCCCACCCTACATCACTCGGCCTTGAGGCGGCGTTTCATTAAATCGGCAATTGCTATTCGCACCGGCTTGTTTTCAAACAGCACTTTATAGACCGCCTGCGTAATCGGCATCTCGACGCCATATCGCTCGGCAAGAGCAATAACCGATTCACAGGTGGCAATACCCTCGACCACCGATTCGTTGGCACCCCGGGCTTGTTCAATTGTTTGGCCCCGTCCTATCCTTTCGCCGAACGAGCGGTTTCTTCCCGTTGGGGAGATGCAGGTCGTGACTAAATCACCCAGTCCGGTCAGTCCCGAGAAGGTCTGCGGCCTTGCTCCCATTTTAATTCCTAGGCGTTTTATTTCCGCTAATCCCCTGGTCAGAAGTGCCGCTTTGGCGTTATCTCCGGCGCCCGCGCCGTCTATTATTCCCGCTGCTATGGCAATCACGTTTTTCATCGCACCGGCCAATTCGACTCCGACAACGTCCGTATTCGTATAAACACGAAACCATGGGACATTGTCTGAAAAGGTATGCTGAATTTTTTTGGCTAACGACTCATTGCGGGACGCCGAGCAGGCCGTTGCCGGAAGTTTCCTGGCTAATTCATCCGCTATCGTCGGTCCGCTGAGTACAGCCAGCCTGGAGATTGGCGATTTTCGATTTTCGATTTTCGATTTTGAAATCGGAATTCGGCAATCGGCAATCGACAAGTGAAGAACCTCTGCCAATATCTCGGTTGGACGCAACAGTGTATCATTCTCGATACCCTTGGCAACCGAGACAATGGGGACGCCCTGCGGCACATAATCCTTCAGCCTGGTCCAGACAGATCTCATAAACTGGCACGGCACGGCCGAAACTATCAGGTCGACTCCGGACATTATACGCTTATCGTCATGCTCAAACTCGAGCTCTTTGGGTAGTTTGTAGCCGGGCAGAAATTTCCTGTTCTCACGATTCTTTGCTGTTTCTTCCAACTGCCGACGGTCATAACCCCAAATACTCGCTGCTATGCCCTTCTCGCATAGTAGCATACCCAGAACGGTGCCCATTCCGCCATCGCCGATTATTGCAATATTCTTGAACATAGAGGCGAATTAAACCAATCCGTACAGAGAATGTCAATGTTGATGTTTATAATCAACGCAGAGCATTAATTGAGAATATAGTAATAATATACGAGCGAAGAATAATTTGCCGGCGTGTCGTTATGATTTCCGTGCTCGGTTGAAATGGTTATCGATTTTTTGAAGTGAATCTTGCCCGGCCAGAATCGATAAGCGGTGGTTGAGCCGTTTACCTGCCCAAAAACATCAATCAGGTCTTTTGTTTTTGGCTGGCCAAAGAGCGGCAGGGAATAGGGATTCGTCAGCCAGAAAGTGGACCAGCCGCCCTGGTATTCGTCTTCATGGCCTGTGCCGTGGAAGCGGGGCTTTTC
>CAYTNN010000179.1:0-9362 GCA_964439135.1 uncultured Pirellulales bacterium | reverse complement strand
AATAAGTATAAGGATAATTGGGCATTTTATGTTAAGAAATATTTTGTTCATAGTTTATGTCCCTCTTCAAAGCAGATAAATTCCGCCTGTTGTTTTTCTAAAGGTCTCGGTATCTATCAGGAATCGGTACGGCACGTTCTAAAACAGGTCGGCTTCGAACACGCCTGCGCTGCGTATTTTGCTGTGATTCTTCATTTTGTTCTGTGGATTCAGATTCCCCTGCCGGTGCTGTTCTGACCCTGTTCAGTTCCATAATCCTGCGGGCGACTTCCGGATCCGATGCCCTTAGCTCTGCAATTCTGTTCGCAATTATATCTCTATCGAGTGGCTCTGCGGCCTTAATGTCACGAGCAACCGTTTTCAGTCTTCGGGTTGTCGAGTCGGCCCTCAAATCCATCAGGACACGATGTTCCAGTTCATCCCAAAGCTCGACCCGCCTAATCTGATCGAACGAAACATTGGAAGAAAGAATCTTATCCGGCCTTATGTCCAGATACAGCGCCCTCGAAGTGAAAAGCTCCCCGGCGTTCTGGCTGTCCGGCGTAAATTCGAAAATCGCCGCAAAGTGATACTCGCCCTCCGGCAGGACATCAACCACGAACTCCGCCGTCTCGGCAACGAAATCCGAGGGAGCCCCCGACCAGAGCACCTCCATCCCGGCGGGAACTTCGCCGATAGGCGGAACTTTCAACGTGAGTTTTCCCGAACCGATGGGAATCTGTGATGATGCAGAGACGAGGATTGTCACCGGGCCGCCCGGATTCGAAGGACTCGCCAAATCAATAGACACGTCGGCAGGGACTGTTATTTTGCTATGCCGTTTTGGCGCTACGTTCCGCTGAAGCTTGTCTTGACCTTGCGAACTAAGATCACCAGACGGCTGGGCAGGGATTGCCCGGCACCGTTTCACTCCGGCGTAAAACAGGAGTATCGACGAAACACCAACAGCAGCGACCAATAATAGAAATACGAACTTGCGAATAATCATGATACGTCCTCCAACAATTTTCCCGGTATTTCCCATGTGAGACTTTTGGGAAAGCCTTTACCACTTCGCACTTACATTATGTTATCAAAATACCGCTCGAATTGCAACGATCCGGGGCCCTTTAACACGCATTTTGCCGCCCTAAAAAACGCCGCTTTCGTGCCGATGAGCCGAAACTCGAACATACATAGAGAAACAATCTCAAGAAAAACGCTGATTTTGCCGCTTAGGCGAACTTTTCTCCAGGCGCCCATCTACTGTTAAAGTCCATCTGGACGGAGAAATGTTACGAAAAAATCAGGAAAATAAAAAAATCTTTGAGTCGATGAGTGTCAATCGTTAATCGTCAGTATATACGCTAGAAACGTATTGATTTGAACTTCTCGGCGGTAAGAGGCTATTGATAGGTATTCTGAAAAAAGCCCCTGCTTTTGTGCGTATCAAGAGGAAAATCAAGAGCAGGGGCTGAAATGTTCTGCAAGCTTCCGTGTCGACAGCCCTTTGTTCATCCAAGCTTTATAGTCTCCATACTTTCAACAATGTAATCCGGACTGATCACTTACACATAGCCGCAGAATATTATTATCTGCAATATAGAGACAAAAACCAAATAGGTTATTCCTGAATATAGCCTTCGAAAAACCCATATTTAGACGAGCAAAAGGATATAGCATTCGTTCGTATGTGGTGTTGCGTGCTGCGTCTTTAGACTTCTGTTTTCAGAATTCTGAACCGTATGGCGTTTTGGGGGCGGTTTTCTTTATTCTTAAATCAATTCTTTCGAATATCGTATGCAAAGAGCTGCTCGGAATGCCGCACGTAGAGTCGGCCGTCGTAAATTACTGGATGCGCCCAATAGAGTCCCTTGCCGCCGCTCGGCATACGGAATGAGCTTACCTGGTCCCACTTGCTGTTCGTAGCGCCGAGTAGCGACATCGTGCCTTTTTCATCAAGGAAAACTAAGGAAAAGTATGGACAGCCAGCTATTAATGGCTGGGGGCAGTGCAGAAAAACAAGTCAAAAGTAAAAAGGCCTTGTCATTGATTATTTACTATTGACAATTGACTATTTAAAAATCGAAAAATCAAACACCAGGGACAGCTATTTATGGCTGGACACTACCCGGAAGAGGGTGAACTGTTCCTAATACAAACCCAGGCGTTAACTGGCTGCGGCGGCGGCTTGAGCGGCTTTGCGTGCACGTTCTTTCTTCTTGCGCGGGGCATTGGCGGCACGCGTTTCTTTTTGTTTTGCCCGTCTACCATCGAGTCTGTCTCTGCGTCTTCCCATAAAAATATCCTTTTACTACTTTGTGCCCAACCTGTTCCGTTATGTCAGGTTTCAGAACATTTCAAGCATTTTTTGTATTATTTAGCTTGTCGATTAAATAAATAGCTCTGTATTCTATGCGTAAAGCACAGGCAATGCAATCAACTTTTGCGAATAATAGGGGACCTGATAATTGACTATTTACGATTTACTATTGACTATTGTATTTGATTTCTCCGCATTCCGGCCGGCTCAGTGGCAAGTCTGAAAAATATCTCACTTCCGAAACGCCGTATTTGACGCGTTATCCGTGTTTTCTTGTCTTTTTTGAAATTTCTTGCGATTTTTCCGATTTTGTCATCTACATTTACCCCGTGAGATACGCTGTGTTATTAAAAGGACAGCTTTTGTTATCTAACGGGGTGAATCTCGTGAGATACGCTTTAAATAATAGCGTAGCTGATTGAAAAGGAATTGCGGATTGTTGAATAGACTGCTACGTCTGAAAAACAAGGCTTAAAGAAAAAGGATAATATCTGAGTAAATCTTGTAAATCCCGTCTAAGAAATAGTAGTAATGTCTCAAGGAAATTACGTAGTCACCACAATAGATTTAAATAGATGGACTCTGGTACGATGGGAAAATAATGGCCGGCCAGGCCATAAAAAAAGCCGGAATTCGGGATTTCTGATTGAAAATTTGGCCGGAGCCGTGTAGATTTGCGATCGGCAAGCGATGAAGCGGGACATCCTGGATTTGTGGTCGTTAGTAATGGCTTTGATAAAATCCGGCGGCCGTACTCAATTATTCGTGTGTTTGGGACACATATATCGGTTGGAAATAACTATGGTGGCCCCGGAATTAAGACATGGTGGCGTAAATTTTAATAGGTGACACTGTCCCTAGTTCTTCGAGAGAGAAATGAATTGAGACCTTTGAGGCAATAAGGATATTTGTTTGAAACATGTTGCTTCTTTGCAATGAGCTAAAAGGATAGAGCTTATGAGTAACAAAAAAAAGATATGTTATGTAATGAGTGCTGTCGGCAAATCCGATTCCGAGATACGCAAGAGAGCCAATATTGTATTAAAGAACATTATTAACAAGGCGCTCAATACGAAACGCTTCTCGTATCAAGTCAAAAGAATCGACATTGAAGGGGGAGCCGGCGATATCAATCAGGCGATAATAGATTCCCTTTGCACGGCAGACCTGATAGTTGCCGATCTCACCGGGTTGAATCCCAACGTGTTCTATGAAATTGGGATTAGACAAGCATGGAAACTGCCACTAATTCCCATCTGCTCTAAGGATAAACCCAAGCTTCCACATGATGTGGAATTGTGCGCTGAGTCTTGTTCATTAAAAACCGAAGCGGAGAAGCCGACCAGTCTTCCGTTCGATGTGCTGGTGCTTTGCACTGTGCCTTATTCTTTAAAAACCAAAAAGGCCGTCAACAAAACCATAGTTGAAATACGGAAGCAGATTAGAAGTATTCTGAACAATACGCAAAAGAACGTTGTATTCGAAGATGCCTTGAAAAAGATAGGTAAACAGTTTTATATGGGAAGTGTCTATCGGTCGTTTCGCGATGCCTTGGGTGACGCATACAATTCTGTTTTCCAGGTCAAAGGGCAGTTGCCACAAACGCTGGTGCTCGGGAAAGACAGGAAAACCGTAGAATCTTTCAGGGCAAATGTGGTACGTATTTTTGTGTGTTTGTCCGATAAACTGTTTGTCTACGAGCAGATTGCTTTAGGTCCCGCGGGGGAAAAGCCGGACGACGAATTAGTCTCACTGATTGAATATTCACGGGAGGTGATTCAAAAAGCCGATAAGATAAGTGCGATACTATCGAAAGGCCAATTTACTGTTGCCAAGAGCAAAACGGTTGAAGACAAGCTTAATGTAATTATGAGTACTATCAACAAAATCGCCGAGAAGTTTCCTAACACATAGCAAAAGTAATACCCAAAAGTCGTATTAAGAAATAGACGATAATAGGAGATAAGAAGTGGTCGAAAGGATGATGTTTTTAAGTTTGTATGGTGGGAATGGCGACAAAATGAAAGCCAATTACAATTACAAAGCCATCGAATTAGATTTTGAGGACGCTGTTCGTTTCCTTAATGAGGCATTAAGGAAATTAAGGCGGGAGCCTGAAGCAAGGGACAATCAGCTTGAGCTTTTTAGGGCTCTCCAAGGTGCTCATCTTCAATATAGCCGAATAGGGCGCAACTACGGTGCTGACTATGGTAAAACCATCAAAACGCTCCAAAATACAGCTCGGGAAACAAGGTCTTTGGTTTCGTCAATGAGCAAACCAAGAGACGTATTGAACTGTATTCACAGCGAGTTATTGGGTATAGAGAAAACATCTTCAATTATCGAAAAGAGCAATCGCGCTTCTTAGCGAGTTCTCAATACCCACCATAGCTGTAACACCCACAACGCACTTCGCCCTATGCGGCATGTCACTCACATCTATGAATTTAAAGGGATACGCCTGCCCCAAAGTGGTACATTTTTCGATGAATTGTGTTTTAAAACTAGGGACAGTCACCTATTAAAATTTAGGTAACAAGAGAATTAGAGTGTTACGATATATTTTTCGATGGGTTGTGCTTGATAATGATAGATTTTGATAGAGGACAGCGGGTGGGCTGAATTACTGCGGAGCTTTGGGATGCAGACATCGGCTGGAATTAAGTATGGTGGCCCCAATTCACGGGAAAAATGAATATATTGGAAGGGACAAGAAATTAAGGAACTTATTAACAGATGACGGATTGATGGTATAGGAGATACCTGAAATAAGTTGTAAAAAAGATGTGATCCTAATACTCTCAATAGAGATGCAAAATGGCTCAAAAAGAAATAAAATTCATTGGCTTCTTGGCAAACGTAGATAATTCTATAATGAAAGTTGATTTTGGCTCTGTCTTCAAGATGCAAAAACTTTCTTACAATAAAGCAGCTAATCTCTTATTGCAGCTTACACACGACACAAGTCCATTTGGAATTATTAAAAAACTAACTTCGGATTTAGGTTATTATAATAACGAGAAGCATAGATACTGTGTCACATCATCACTAAAAGATAACTTAAAATTTAATGAAAATGACTCCATAACTGAATGGCCCAGCAAATTATTTCCCTTTCACAACAAACAGGTGGTGAAGGGTCTTAAGCAAAAACTGCAATTGATGCGACTTTTTTACGATGTCAATATTTGTATCCCATTTTTATATTATTACATCGATAACGCAGATGGAGTAAAGATAGTAATGGGTGCAGGATCTGAATCTTTTCTTGGCTCCGATGTTAAATACAAAGTTCATAGAGGTCAAAAACAGAAATTGCAGGATTTCATTGATAATACCTCTCTCCCCTTTAGCCACAAGTATTTACAGTTGGCTTTTGAGAGCTTTGAAGTTTCTTATCATGTTTCTAATCTGGCTCTTGCTTTTTTATCACTGATGATAGGTTTGGAGACGATGCTTAATCCCGGACAAGGTGAATTACGTTACCGCGTCTCTAGAAATACTGCCGTTCTTTTGGATAAGAAAGAAAATGTGTCAGAAAAAGTATTTGGAGATATAAAAGATTTGTACGATAAACGTTCGAAATTGGTCCATACGGGTAACAACAAAGAGATCAGCAAAAAGGATCTTTTGAAACTGCGGAAATACGTCAGAGATTCAATTGTGAAAGTCTATGAACTTAGTATGGACAAAGTTGCTCTTTGTGCTGCATTAAACAAGCGCGGATTTGCATAAATCGGGAAAATTAAAGGTCCCCGCCCGCCCCATAGGGAGTGCATTTTTCGATGAGTTGCGATTGATAATAATAGGTTTTGATAGAGGGATTATTTTAAGGGTCAGCCCTTTCTTTAATCTTTAACAGTTTTCTAAAGAAATCCGTGGACGTCTTACTTATTTCTCCGTTTGACTGGGTGAAAAACTTATTAATGGCTGAGGGCAGTGCGGAAAAAATGGTTGACTGTCCGCGAATAACATCCGAGGTAACATTATGACTAAAACCTGTCGAAGTCTTGCGGGTGCATGGACCGACGCTCTGCAGATCCACTTTCCTGATATCATCGCAGAGATGGGCCCGCGTTTCACATTTCATGCTTTTGTGAAATCACTAGCAAAGAAGTATCAGCACGAATACATAGACGCGCTTACCGAATATAAGTCCGTAGATGCTCCATTTCGAGCCCTACACGGGGAATTGGAGCGACGACTTCATTCTAATGCTGGCAAGTATGGCATCTGCTTAGTTGACTCCAAGAAACTAAGCACGGACATATTTGGCTCTTCTTCACATTGTGGTGAATGGGAAATAAGTTAAAATCCGGGGCCGACTTACTTATTTCTCCCTTTCACTGGGGGAAGCCGTTTCAATTTACGATTTTCAATTGTCGATTTACGATTGTCCCTGCTTCCTCAGGGATGACAACATTATTTATCTGCGTAATCAGCGTTAATCTGCGGTTAATTCATTTACGATTGTCGATTGTCGATTTACCCCATGAGATAGGTTAAGCCGCCATCTCACAGGGTGAATTATTGCCTTTTGGTTCTCGATGCCGGATTCAGGATGAAATCCGAAACACATCTACTTTGCTATTGAAGCGGCGTATCAAGATGCTTATAATTGCCTGTTATGGCAGCTAAGCAGAAAATAAGCAGTCAAACAAAGAGCAAATCCATTCAAAAAGACCCGATCCAGGCGGCTATCGACTACGGGATAGATGTCTCGGCGCTTATTGACAATGCCGGCAGAAGCTGCATGGAACGCATTAAGAGACATCAAATCGCACTTAATACGGCGGAAAAACTCCGGAAAGCGAGAGAATTGTGAGCAGCGATTTCGTAAATCTGCTTGAACGCATAGCTAAGGCCGGCGTGGATTTCGTAATCGTAGGAGGTTTTGCAGGCGTCGTTCACGGATGTACGTACGTTACTCAGGACGTCGATATCTGCTGCGATTTCTCGCCTGCCAATCTGCTCGCCCTGCAAAAAGCACTCTCTGATTTGGACCCTGTGCACCGAATGACGCCGGGGCGGAAAAAGCTTCAGTTGAACGAGCAAACGTCCGGCCAATTTAAAAATCTGTATCTCGATACGAAGATAGGTCAATTGGACTGTCTGAGCTTTATAGACGGCCTTGGCGATTACGACCAGGTCAAGCGGGCAAGCAGGCTTGTTGAAGTTGAAGATATGAAAATGTGCGTATTGAGTCTGGAAGCTCTGATAAAATCGAAAAGAGCGATGAACCGCCCGCGAGACCGGGAGGCCCTCTTGCAGCTCGAAGCGATCATGAAGCTCAAAGGAACGAAAAAGAAGCGACCCTTGTAATTGACTATCCATTCGACTACCCCATTCGGCTCTGCTCAGGACTAAAGGCTAATTCAGGATGAAGGAAGTAAAAAGACAGTGTATAGATAGAAAATTTGTAAAAATCGGAGGATTTTGTTTGACAGAATCAGCTTAAGCAGTGTATTATGTAAACAGGTAGGCATGTGCAGGATTAATCGTAGGTTGTCCGAAAGGACAGCAGCGCATATAGCGTGGGTTCCTACGACCTGAGGTCTGCCGTTTTTATTCGGGGTATTTGGTCATTAATGGATTAATATAGTCTTTGGTGGGGCAAGCCGCCACCCTACAGGCTATTCAGCGATTTTTTTACAAGCTTCGACAAATTCCTTTGCCCTCTGGAGGGTTGTTGACGCCTGAGAATCGTCAGCCTCGAACGGGGCAAGATAATCACAATCGTTTCGAAGCGTGAATGCTTCTCTTATATATTTGTGGAATTTTCCGTCTAACAAGCCCGGCTTGGCTATAAATTCACCAAAAGCCGAAATAATTGCATGATGTGAGGTTCTTTCGATATCTTTGGCAAGAAGTGCCGCAGTGGCGGCGTGAAACATGGCATAATAGGCCCGTCCTATGGTTCCATTGCTGAAACCCCCTGAGAAAAGATGTTCGCTTTCTCGAAGGAACATGTCAGCGCTCTGAAGGTGTTTCTGAACATCCTTTCTCATACAAGAACTCCTTCCCGTTTGATTACTCTGTGTATTGTAAAGACGCCTTCCTTGAAATCGGATTCGGATATGAAAAAGAAGGTCACAAGTGTACTGTATTCCAGACTCACATCGGAGCCTAATTGGCCTGTTCGCTCGATCTCCTCGAAACGGCTCTGTATCTTGTCGAGAACGATGGCAATATCTATATCGCTGTCCGGCGTGAGTTGGTCGCGAGCGGCCGAGCCGTAAAGATATACTCCAGCAAGCCTTTGCCCGTATAACTTCTCAAGCTCGCTTCGAACCTTTGCGGCTATTCCCAGTGCTTGTTGTCTTGTTGCTACCATATCACGATGATACCTTTTTGAGAAACGCTGTTCAACAAAAAAAGACCCACTTTGCAATTGATTATTGACCTTTGACATTGACTATTTTCTACTGACTATTGACTATTTTTATTGATTATTTCGTTGCGTTTATCCGTAATACAATCTTTCAAAACGTTGTTTTTTATGCTCGATTTTTGTTTTGGCCACTCGTAACCTTTGTATTTGCAAGATTTTACGAAGCTTTTCTATTAGACGAACTTTTTGGTTGCGGCCAAGGGCGAAGCTCGAGGCTGCGCCAGGTTTATTCGTGGTTATCTGTAAGAATCTGGAAATATTTGAAAAATTTTTGATTTTTTTTAGAATTTCTATTGACGCCGGACGTATATTGGTTAGAATGTGGATAATTCGTGGTCAAGCGGAGGGTTAATATCCTTGCTTGGCCGCTAAGTTTTTTGAGAGATATGTAAAGCTCTTTGACAAGTTAACAGTTAAGCCAAACCAGCTATTGTTGGAAATTTATTTCCGACAGTTGCTAAGCAGCGAAAGTGCAGCTCTTTCGGCGGGATACGCCCTTCCGATTGAGCTTAAAAATTGCAGTACCAGAAATTCAGCACTTTCGGTGCGTATGCTTGAAAATGTTGAGCCTTTAACGACGATTTCCGTCTTCGGACGGATTCGACGATACAAATTGAAGGGTTTGATCCTGGCTCAGAACGAACGCTGGCGGCGTGGCTAAGACATGCA
>CAYTNN010000178.1:0-9378 GCA_964439135.1 uncultured Pirellulales bacterium | reverse complement strand
CTTCTTATAAGTATCCCTGTTCAGGCTATAGCTGAAATTCTCCGGTGTAACTCTGATGCCTTGAGGTGGTATTGTCAGGTCAAAACATTTGATGATTCACTGATAACAGGAGCAGGATTTTTTCATGTAAGTTTTTACATAAAATCGTTTCCGCAACAGGAACTCATTAAACCTAAATTTACATTGCCTATCTCCTTTTATTGCAAAGGTTTATGTGAGTTTTCGGATTGATTGAATAGCAGAGCAAAATAGACCTGTGAGCAATTTGGGATCTAAAATATTTCATAAAATGGTTAATAAATAGGGATTTAGCTATTAATGTTTCAGGTAAAATTGATAATATAGGCGGTATTTGATAAAATAAATATTTGCAAATAGTTATTTTTTGGATTTAGCCATTGACATTTGTTGGAATAGTGGGTAAAATGGCAATAATGGCGAAAGGTGAAAAAAATAAATATTTTATTGATTTTACCATTGACACAGAATAAGAAAACAGGTAAACTTGGTTAAAGAGCAGAATGAATGCTTGTGTAATTTGCGTTACTTTGATAGCAGGACTTTGCTTTGACAGTACTATATTTTAGTGCTAGACCGGAAGTGAGGAGAGTAACGATGAGGATGATGATGAAAAGGAATGAAACTATCCAACCCGTATACCATCTCCATTCTGATCTTACTGGTTAAGCTGGGCTAAGTAGCCAGGGAATGCTGAGCAGCTAACAGCGCTCGGTACTATCGGCCCTGACGGATAAGGGGTCGAGAGAATAAGATCGAAAACGGATTTTCTTAAATCAACGGATTGTCAAAACAGGCAATAAAACGAGACTGTATTCAGTTTGCAGCAAGAGATTATTGTCGGAAAAAGTTTTTTTGGGGGGGGGGACAACAATGAAAAGAATAGTCATAACTTGTGCATTAGCAGTGGGATTGTTTGGGCTGACGGGATTTGCCGAGGCTGAACAAACCAATAAGCCGTTTGTCAACGTATCCACTGCACCGGATAAGCTTGACCTCGGGACTGCTTCATTATTCACTGGCACCTATGATGTGCCGGCAGCATTAACAGTAAGGGTGGATTCGAACTGCATGCATGGTCCAATTATGATCTCCACGACCAAGCTCAAACGCCGTCAAGGAGGGTCGATATCGCCTGAGCGTATTTTTGTAAAGACACCGGCAACAAGTGGATTTGTTACGATGGCAAGGCCGGTAGCGATATCGAAGCCGACAATAGGCTCTCATAATATTGTGTTGGATTTAAGAGTGCAAGCTCAATTCTTAGATCCTGCAGGTGAATACACGGGAACACTTATGCTAACGATAATGCCACCGGCTTAGTTTGAGAGTTGGTGATGCAAGAAAGAGAAGGATTAAGTTTAGGAAACAAAGTCATTATATATGCCCAGGATTGTGGATAGATGTTTTGTCCAAACTGAAGAACCCCCTTCCTTACTAAAGGATGTGGGAGAAAGGAGGTGTGTGAGGTAGTGAAAAACTGATAAGTCGCGAGCATGGAATTGTTTGCGAAACGCCGAAAAAAGCTGGCCTAGTTTTAAGGCGGAAGAACGATTGAAGAAACGAAGATTGAATATCGGAGATTCGAAATCGTAAACCTCATAAGGCCCCGGCTCGGCAGTAAAGCGGGCATGTTTGCCAGAGTCGGTGATTTAATCCGCTGATTTTGTGGCTCAGGTGTGTAAGTATCCTGGGCGGAAAAAACCTTCATTAGCTCCGGAAGCTAATATCAGCTTTTACGGGGCATAAGTTAAGAGAGGGAAATGAAAATGATAAAAAGAACTTTGATTGCAATTGCAGTAGTAGCTTTACTGGCAACTTCAGCACATGCAGCCCTCACCGAGTGGTATTTCCCCGTTGGGAATACCGCGGCAGTAAAAGTAGATGGCAAGGAAACTGTAGACTTTCGTTGGCCCTATACGGTTAGTTACAAAGCCCTTACTGTATGTACTATACCCATCAAGATGCAAGTGGGCATGTATGTACAGATTTTAGACTGCAAGAACAAGAAGATCCTTCTTACGCAGGTAGGCTGTGGCGATATCGGACAGGGTGCAGACAAATTCCCATGCTATCTCGGCTGTGTGGACTTTGATGTCAGAGCTAACTTTAATGTATCACTGGGATTCAGCTTACACAAGGCTGGAGATACTATCACTGATTGGGATGCCTACTACGATGGAGGCAATACTGTTCCCGGCGATGGTAACTACCATAATATAAAGCTCTGTGTCAAGGCTTGGGCGACTCAGATCTGGAAAGCTTCACCTGGTGATGAAGTCACTGTTGGTTCGGTTGATATTACGGTAAAACCGAGCACGTAGGACAAACTCTTTTTAAAAAAGAGTATGTGAATCGAATAGGGAGGGATGATTATATCATCCCTCCCTTAATTTTTATATCTCAACATGATAGGTGTGAAAGTGGTAGTAGCTATAAGCTTTTTGCAGGAATGTGCCGCAGTTTGTCATTTGTTCTTCGACATACATTCCGAGAAGGTTTCCCAAAAAGGGATGAAAAATAATTTTTTACCTGTGTCGTTATGGGCTTATAAAGCGAATACAAAGGATTCAGTGCGATAAAAATGGTCTTTTTGTGCGCTATTCTAATATTTTTTATAGTGAGCTAAATTGTTCGCATAAGCGTATTAAAGTGGGAGGTATGGGCACTTTAAGCTTGACACGAGCGAGCAAAAATGATAAAATTGGTAATATCTTATACAGGATGTACATAAATTAGTTACACATGCCTTTATGAGATATTAGAAGCAAGATGTTAAGCAGTCAAGAAGGGGTTGGATTAAGGGGATGCGGGCTTTATTAGGATTGATGTGGAATTATAAAAAGTAAGGACATCAAATTGCCGAAAAGATAAAAGCCTAAATATTAGTGTAAAATCGAGGAAATCAACCACAAAAGTATGTGATAAATAACAAATATGGATGCATACACTCGTCACAGGCGTATGTCATTTGTCCGGCGAACTCTCAGAGTTTTGGACAATTTGTTATTGTAATATGTTATTTTGTTTGATTGTGGAGGCTTTGAATGCGTGACAGAATTAACAGAATGGATGCCTGTTTGAATAACAATACGAACAAGAGCGATAATAACAAGCCCCGTCAATCCGGAGCAAACCGCATTGTTGACAGGGCCGGATTGATTTGGATTATCGCAATTGGAGTAGCTTTTTTAGTGTCTGCCAGTCCTGCATTTGGCCAATTTACAGTCCAACCAATGCAATTGGAGCTCGCAGTCACCCCCGGTAAATTAGTCAAATCGGAACTTCGTGTTCAAAGCTTCGATCCTAATGATGTCCACGAAATCAATTTGTCGGTAGTCGAGCTGAACCAGTCGGAAGATGGATCGTGGGATATTATTGAACCTAATAACTTAACCGATCCCAACTCACCGTACTTTGGTTTTGATATATCAAAGCTGTCTTCGTGCAAGGATTGGATAAGCTTAAGCCCTAATACTTTTCAGCTGGATCCTTGGGGGGCAGTTCCTGTAATGGTAACGTTGGGGGTTGAGCGTGGTGTCCGTGGATTCTATGGTGCCGCAATCATCGCTACGACAAGCCCCATGCAAGGTGTGGGAGATGTTTCTGTTGTTTTGCGATTTGTCGTTCCTGTTATCGTTGAGATACAAGATAGGCCGATGCGGCCCAAAGTTCAGGCCACCGATATTGGATTGGAGTTCATTGCAAGGCAAGGACAAAACCCAGCAAGATCAATGGTTACAATGGACATTCAAAATACTGGCGGTACATTTTCCCGGTTAAGGCCTGCTGTAAGAATATGGTCTTTCACGGATGGACACTGGCGGGTAATTACAACTACAGATTTCCCGGAAAAAAGTATTATCCCGGGAGCTAAATTGAAGTTAAAAGCGAATATACGTAAGCCTCTTCCCAGTGGGAAATACAAAGCAGCCGGATATCTCTTCGTTGATGGCAGGCGTACAAAGACGGTTGAAAAGGAGATAGATTTTGTCGGTGACACGAGTATTACCGGGGTTGCGGAAGATGCGCCAGTTGACCTGGATCCTATAGATCTTTCCATGGACGGTCTGCCGGGAGCAACCCGAACATCGACAATAAAAGTCTATAACGCTTCAAAAGAAACCATCAATATACAGACAGCTTTGGGATTATCGAGCATCCTTCAATCCAAGACTATGGGTGAAGTGAATGGAGAAGACTTGGACTGCACAGGGTGGATTAAAGTAATACCGGAGCAATTTACTCTCCGCGGAGAGGGAGGAGTACAAACGTTACGTGTTGTTAATACAATGCCGGAATCTGCAGCAATACATCCCTGCTATTATTCGCTTTTGGCTCTGTGGGCTACATATCCGGATGGCCGGAAAGCCGGCGTAACAACTACGAACATCTGTGTTAAAAACAAACTTGTTGAGACCGAACCTGCAGCCGTGGCGTTGAAGCTGACTCTCCAGGATTTAGGTGAGTCAAATTATCTTGTTGTAGCAAGATTCGGTAATTTCGGAAGGATACACTTTGTCCCTATCAAGGTCAAAGCCGCATTGACAATGCCAAATGGAATCAATAGAGCAGAAACATTCATGATGGGCAATCCGAATCTTATGCTGCCTTTTGAAACCAGGGATTTCTCCGGAGTTTTGGACCTTCAATATGTTCCTGCTGATGTATACGCTCTTGCGGCAGCAATAGAATATGCTCCGGGTCTATGGGCTCCTAAGCAGATGGCTGTACGGGTCTCCATCGAGGGAGAACGGAGAATCATTCAAATCCTGGGGATCGAAGAAGAACTCAGTGAGCTGATAGAGGTTCAATGGAAATAAACCTACAAATTGATTTTTTGATAAAGAAAGAAGCTGGATTGCCGATACAAGGCAAAAGAGCTGTAAGATTGCCAGTTAATGGCGAGAGAAAGGGACGTTGACTTATGGCGAGGAAAAAAATCCGAAGAATATTATCGGGCGGTGCGATAGTCCTTTTTATCGTTCTGTTCTGCGTTCTGGATATTAGTGTCCAGGCGTTCGAAGCAGTAAAAGTAACTCATACTATCTCCGGTTCTGCGGGGATAAGTGGGGTAACGATGAAAGGTCTGCCGGGCCCGACGATTGTAACCGATCAGAACGGCTATTACAATGCGATTGTTGACTATGGCTGGAAAGGCACTGTTACGCCGGTTATGGAGGGGTATGAATTCACACCAGCGAGCAAGATCTATTCCAAAGTGACCGGTGATATGAGTAATGAGGACTACACTCCGACGGAGATCACTTATACTATCTCCGGCAAGCTCGGTATGGAGGGTGTGGAAATGAATGGTCTGCCGGATAATCCTATCACCGGCAGCGACGGCACTTATAGCGCCACTGTCCCACATGGCTGGCAGAGTACGGTTACTCCGATAAAAGAAGGATATGAGTTCAAACCGTCGAAAAGGGAATATGCTCCAGTCAAGAGTAACCAGACGAACCAGGACTATACGCCCGAACCCATGATGTTGCTCATTGCCGGCTCAGTTGGAGTCGAGGGCGTCGTAATGGAGGGTCTGCCGGGTAATATTGTGTCTCTGCAGGGTGGTAATTACAGTGTCAAGGTTAAGTATGGCTGGGAAGGAACGGTTACGCCGAAGATGGAGGGTTACGAGTTTGTCCCGGCTTACACGGATTATTCCAACGTTACCGAGACTATGTCTAGCCAGGACTATACATCGACGGCGTTGACTTATGTAATTTCCGGCACAGCCGGTATGCAAGGTGTTCAAATGAAGGGCCTGCCGGGCGATCCTACTACTGATCAGAACGGATATTATAGTGCCACTGTTGAATATGGATTCAGCAAAACGGTTGAACCGACTTTGGGCGGTTACTCCTTTACACCGGCCAGTAAGATATACACTAAAGTTAATAGTGATCGACTGAATGATAATTACAGTGCAGCAATGATTACTATAACTATTTCCGGAACGACGAGAATGGAGGGTGTGGTAATGAACGGCCTGCCGGAAAATCCCATTACCGGCAAGGATGGTAGTTATAGTGTCACAGTATCCTATGGTTGGAGCGATACGGTTATACCGATGAAAGAGGGTTATACTTTCACACCCGAAACTATACCGTATGTAGCCGTTACCAAAGACATGACAAATCAGAACTACACGGCGAAACGGATTACCTATACGATTTCCGGTTCTACTATGGTGCCGGGCGTAACAATTAAAGGTTTTCCGGGTAAAGCTGTTGTCAGCGATTCGAGCGGTAATTACAACGCCAATGTTGATTACGGTTGGAGCGGTACGATTACACCGATAAAAGTTGGTTACGATTTCGATCCGTCTAATATACAATTTGACAATATTTTAGGTGAACAGACTAATCAGAACTTTACGCCGACAATACAAAAGCGTACGATCTCCGGTAAAATACTCTCTCAAAAGGGACAGCCCATTGCAGATGTATATATCATAGCGGATAGCAGCGGTTCCGCTACAACCAGCGCTGATGGTGAGTACGAAGTGTTAGTGGATCACGGCTGGAGAGGCAAAATAATACCGACAAGGGATGGCTATACTTTCAGCCCTACTAGTAAACAATACGCCATTGTTACCAGCGATCAAAAGCAGAACTTCACAGGGATAGTGCGAATGTTTAAAATCACTGATTCGGTGATTATTGGCGGCGCTCCTATTGCTGGTGTGTTGATAACGGCAAGCAATGAGGAAGGTACGGTTGGCACGGCTACTACTGATGCTAAGGGCACGTTCAGTGTTGAAGTGCCCTATAGCTGGACTGGTGAGATCATTCCAACAAAAGAAGGTCTTCAGTTCAATCCACCCAGCCAGACCTATACGAACGTTACCTCAGATATGATGAACGGCGACCCTGTATTGATGAGGACGACTCCGACACCGACGACTCCGACACCGACCATTCCGACGCCTACTACTCCGACGCCGACTATCCCGACACCAGCTATACCGACACCAACGACGCCGGTGCCGACTACGCCGACGTCTCCCACAGGGGCTGAAGCGCCGAAGACAGCTTTGGAGCAGGATATTGAAACGATGCGAAAACAACTGGCACAACTCCTGGGCCAGCGGTCTGGACCAGGGCAAGCCCCAACGACCTCGGCGAGAGGGGATATCCCAGTCGGACCTGGAGGGCCGCTTATTTCCAATACTTTTGTTGATAACGATCTTGTGACAGAGGTGCTGCCTGTCATTGCCACTCAGGCCGGTATTTCCATTATTCCTGATGAGACTGTCACCGGGATGATAACAGCCGACCTCATGGATATACCTCTCGACACAGCCCTCGATATAGTCCTGGCTGGCACTTCTTATGTTGTAAAGAAGACGCCGTATTATTACCTGGTTTGCTCAGGAAGTATTAAAGACAACCCGATGTTTCCGATTGTGAGCGAAACACGCCGATTGAGAATGAACTACATCACATCCGAGGCGGCAGTAGGGCTTTTAGCCACTCCTTTCAGGGAGTATGCCCAGTTTGAAATCGGGCCGACCGGAACCGATACTTATACTGTTGTAGTTACCGCACCGCCAGCTTTGATGAATCGTATCGTCGATGATTTGAAACAGATCGACCGACCGCTCTCACAAATTCTGCTGGAAGCACGCGTTGTCGTCATGGAAAAGAGTGACTTGCTGAACCTGGGCGTCGAGTGGGGTTGGCCTAAGATTCAGGCCGGGACGTTCACTTCAAGCCATATGGGGCAAGGGGACCCAGAGGCCGATTTTAGCAGCGAAGGGCCTTGGAGTATCCAAATGGGTTATACGCCCGATGCACTATTCACCAATGCGCTGGAGTTAACGCTGAACCTTCTTGCTCAGAATGGCGAAGCAACCATATTGACCAAGCCTCAGGTAATGGCCCAGGACGGCAAGGAGTCGAAAATCGAAGTCTCGACTGAAGAATACTATATGCTGACCTCACCGGATCTCGCAGGCAGCTTCTATACGCGTACCGAACTGCAGGAAATTAAGTCCGGAACAATTTTGACTATTACACCCCACCTCGGGGATAATAATGACATTACACTGCAAGTAGCCGTTGAGGTCAGTGACAGTATCCCGCGCGGCGCAGGAAGCGATCTACCCGTTGTTACCCGGCGAAAAGCGGAAAATAACGTTACTATTAAAGACGGCGGAACGGTTGCACTGGCCGGCCTGACGGAGAATCGAACTCGTAAGGACGTAAGGCGAGTTCCGGGTCTCAGCAGTATCCCACTGATCGGTTCGTTATTTAAGAGTAGTAACAACCAAAATTCGACACGAGAGATCGCTGTCTTCGTCACGGCACGTTTAGTATCAAACATGGGGCAGGCAGTTGAATTTACCCGGCCGTCTGATATGCCGACTCCAATTCAACCAGCGGGAAATGATTTTAAAGCGAGACTTCGAGATAGTCTATTACGTTAGTAACGATAAGAAACATCTTAAGATGGAGACAAACGCTGTGAAGCCAATCAGGTATAACTCAAGAATCAGCAGCGTAACGATTCTGTTAATGCTGGCTCTTCTTGCTTTGGGCGTAGGTGGTTGTGCTCGTAGTAGTACGGGGATCAGGGTTATACCATTAAGCAACCGGAAAGTACTTGCTCTTAGCCCCGATGACGTTGTTGTTGTGATGAGACGCGCAGGCTTTTCAGATACGCAGATTCTGGAATACGGAACGGATCTGCGTAACGGACTTGCTGAATCAGGAGCGGTGCAAATCAAGATAGGCAAGAAGGTGGAAGCTGTTTTTGCCATCAATCTTGATGATGGTGATTGTGTGTATATCAGTACCCGCCTGAGAGGCAATTTCATATACAATGTAGACTCAGGTTGGGTTGGTGGTAGTGGATAACCTCTCATTTATTGGACGTTGCTGAGCGGCGGTCGGCGTCCTTGCGGCATGACGTACCTGTCTCTACGCCGCGCATCGGGTATTTCCTTTCTTCTTCCTGCCCCTTTTGGGCGATTCTTAGCATAAAATTGGCTTTGAATTGGCTTTGTTTTCCTTGCTCCAAACGCACTAAATTTTCTCGTTATCCCTTGTCTAACATGTATTTACATTCATTTACTCCCTCCTGAAATTGGCTTTGTTTTTTCAAATTGGGTTCTGTCATTTGGCTCCTATGCCTTTTGTTTAGGATTTAGAGCTTAGAGTTTAGGATTTCCGGCCGAAGGCCGGCATATTGGCTTTGTTTGGCTTTGAATTGGGTTTGTTTTCACCAAGTGTCCAATCCAATATATTTCTCGTATCCCCTTGTTATAATTGACTTTGCGCTCATTTTGCCCTTTCGCGAATTGGGTTTGTTTTTTCAAATTAAGCTCAATTTTTCGTCGTTTTCTACTCTTTT
>CAYTNN010000177.1:0-9460 GCA_964439135.1 uncultured Pirellulales bacterium | reverse complement strand
TAACCAGCAATGATGCTGAGCCGCTTTATGTGGCCGTGTCCAACAGTGCCGGCACACCTGCGGCGGTGGTACATGATAATCCTGCCGCGGCACAGATAGACACCTGGACCGAGTGGGTTATCCCGCTGCAGGCCTTTGCCGATCAGGGCATAGTCCTGACTAATGTCGACAGGATCGCGATCGGCCTGGGAACACAGGGCAACATGACGGTACCCGGCGGTTCGGGCAAGATGTTCTTCGATGACATCCGCCTGTACCAGCCGAGAGAAGCTGCTGAAGAGTAAAACCGCTTTCGCGGAAATTACAGCAGTACTTGAATGATTTCGGGGCCTATACCAATCAGTTCGGTATAGGCCCCGGCTGTTTTAATACAAAAGCAGACGCGTTTCACATAAATAATACGATAGAGACTTCGACCTGCTCAGTATTTTCTGTGGAACTGTTCTAAGGGACATTGTGTGAGCTTGACTGAGGAAAAAGATTAAGGAAGGGCTGCAAGCCTCCGCGCCAGCAGCCCCTCCTTGATTATGCACTATTTTTAGTATACAAATAAAATATGACCATTTCTATTGTGGTGACTACGTATTTTTCATACAAATTTTCAGAGCGTAAGAAACCATCTTTATCATCATAATTAGCCAAAAAATGTCAAAAACAGCTTTATTTGTCAGGCAGATTTGATACTTTAGTGACAGAGACGATTATTATCGGTACTGTGAGCGTGTGGACAAGAAATGGTATTATTCCTGGCACATAGGAGATAGCAGGTGAAAACGATTGATCTACGCAGCGATACTGTGACTTTGCCGACGCAAGCCATGCGTGAAGCGATTTACCATGCCGAGTTGGGCGACGATGTGTTCGGCGAGGACCCGACAACGAATCGGCTTGAGAAAATGGCCGCCGAGCGTATGGGAAAAGAAGCGGCAATAATGGTCGCCAGCGGAACAATGGGAAACTTAGTGTGTGTGCTAACCCATTGCAGACGCGGCGAAGAGGTCATCCTGGGCGATCAATCGCACACATTCCTATACGAAGCCGGCGGCATGTCGGCTGTGGGCGGCATCCACCCGCATACGGTCGTCAATCAGCCTGACGGCACAATCAGGCTGGAGGATATCGAGGCGGCGATTCGCGGCAACAACATGCATTTTCCGCGGAGCCGGCTTATCTGCCTGGAAAACACGCACAATCGCTGCTACGGCTCAGTTCTGACACCACGTTACATGGAATCGGTCGCAAAATTGGCCGGCGAACGGGGCCTCCGCGTACATCTCGACGGCGCCCGTATATTCAATGCCGCGGTGGCCCTGGGGGCGGACTTAACAGAACTGACCCGTCACGCGGATTCGGTGAGCTTTTGTCTTTCCAAGGGGCTTTCTTCGCCGGTGGGTTCGCTTGTATGTGGTTCGAGCCAATTCATTGCCGAGGCTCGTCGCAATCGAAAGGTGCTGGGAGGCGGCATGCGGCAATCCGGGATCATCGCTGCGGCAGGGATTGAAGCTTTAGAGCATATGGTGGATCGATTGGCAGATGACCATGAAAACGCCCGGCGTCTGGCCGAAGGCATCGCTCGCATCCCGGGTCTGTCACTCGACTTGAAGAAGATACATACGAACATCGTTTACTTTGATATGGTAGACGAGCAATTCGATGCCGGGACACTTGTGACACAACTTGCCGGCCGGGGAGTCAAAGTGCTGCAGGTGGGACCGGGGCGTCTCAGGGCGGTGACTCACTACGGCATAAGCACCGAGGATATCGACTTAGCGCTGGCGGCGATGAGCGAGGTAATGGCCAGGTCGTAGCAGCCGAGAAACAATCGGGGCCTATACCAAATCAATCGGTACAGACCCCGAAATCATCTAAAAATCACAGGCTGACTCGGCCATGATGGCAAAGTACTCGAAGTCAACCCTGCAAGCGACTTTTATATCGCCCCGTAAATCCGACTGCTCAATATTTTATAATCCAGCCGGGCTTAAAATAATCTGGTCAATGTATATGTGGTCTCTGTCGTCCCCACCCTGGCCGGAAGCAGTGCCGTCACCTAAGCCGATAGTGATTTTCTTTACAGAGGTCAAATCTACGCCGCCATCACTGAACTGCACAAGGGCAATGATCCACTGACGCCAGGAATCAGACTGACACGCATGGGTGAATGTCTCGACCCTGAAACTTTGGCCGGATGCATCCTCCAGCGTCAAATACATCAAATGCTCCATGTTTTCGTGTTCGCCAATGAATGACAGCGACAAAGTCTCGACAGATTGAGCAGTCCAATCCTGCGGACTGTCAAATGTCCTCGTGATCTCGGTAAAGTAAGGATCAAACTGATTCTGGAATTCAAACCGCATGGTGTTGTTCTCGCCCGTCGCCAGAAGGACATATTCGACCCCGGCTTCCTCAATGTTATCGACCCATGCACTTCTGAGGCCATCATCGCTGGTGTATGATTCAAAGTTATCCACGATCAGATAATCCGCTACCGCAAAGGTCCAGGTATGACCCGTCACTGTGCCGGAGGGACCGACTTGATCGACTCTCCACTGGTACGTCTCGCCTAATTCGAGATTCTCGGGTGTATAGGTGGTTCCCGTCGGCGCGGGATCAACCTTTTCCATCGCTCCGGCCTTGCCTATCCACAGCTCGCGGCCAGTCGCAAATTCCGCCTCGACCCAGCTCAGGCTCGCATCGACGGACACATCAATTGCCCCATTGGCGGGACTGAGATTCACTGCCGCCGGACCATCTGAAACAGAGAATACATCGTCAAAAGTAGAATGATAGCCGACCGGTTCCTCGTTTTCATTCTGTGCGAATATTCCGCTTGCACCGCTCGTAAAGACTTCATCATTCACGCCCTCGTCTTCCCACGGGTCGTTACCGTTCGTATCCACCATCGTTGCCGTCCTTGCGACGAGCGGCCCGTCTTTGTACTCATAAAGACTGCCGGTAACGTACACGGGCCCCGAGCCGACGACATCCAGTTCGGCATAGTAACTCCGGGCGTGATTGAGCCCCGGCACGAGAACATCCAGATTCAGCTCCACTGAATTTCTCATGATGTTTTGCATCATGATGACCTTCTCGAGGTCGATTCGCAGGTTGCCCGGGCCGTCGTCCCAGTTGACGTGCATTATATAAGTTTGGGCCGCTACGAAGCCGGGAGCCACGCCGGTCATCGAGCCATCCGGGTCAACGAAGTAAGTCGTGCGTGAGACCAGGCCGCAGTAGCGCCATGAGGCATCTCCGGTGACGTTGACGACTGCCCCGACACGGACATCGGTAAATACCTCGTCGGTCCCGAAAGCTGCGCCGAAAGCCGAGCCGCCGATACCAACTGTGCTTGTCTCATCCAGGCTTAGATATTTGTTGCCGTTTGGATCGGTTAGAATAGCATTCGTGAACGTTTTGGTTACGTCGGGAAAACATTCGTACTGCCATGTTGCCAGGTCGGGCTCATCGCCGTCGAATGTTTCCAACCAGTTCGCCCGTGCTGTGCCGCTTACGAATGCAATCAATCCCACGAGCACACAGATTGTTACTAAACTTCTCAATTCTCTGAACATAACATTCCTCCTTCAAAAATATGTGTTTTGTATATACGTTAAATGAAACCGTCATCCTCAACGAATATCTCGATATCCACTACTGATTAACGATTTGACTTCACCTCCTACCTTTGAAAGCCCAAAATGAGCTTTAGGTTCAAATATAGAAGTCTTTATTGCTCCTCTTTAACGTCGAAACTGTAAAAGAATCCATCAAAAAGGTCAAAATCCCTAAGTCTCACCTATATTATAACCCAAATCAGCCACTTTTTCATCAAAAAAATTAAAAAAGGCACTTGATTAGAAGATTCTTTATAACCATCTCCAAAATTGGCTTTGTTTGGCATTTCCTATTGACCGCAGAGCCCGTGGAGGACGCAGAGGAAACAGATTCTGTAGCCAGTTACACGCACGTGAGTCTTTACACATCAAAAACCTCCGCGCACTCGGCATTCTCGGCGGTAAAATAACCGAATTGGCTTTGAATTGGCTTTGTTTTTTCGCCGCCCAAAGCCGTAAAATTCTTCATAATCTCCTTTCATATAGATATTTACGCTCATTTCGGCCTTTCGAAAATTGGGTTTGTTTTTTCAAATCGTGCTCTGTCATTTGGCACCCATTCGTCTTGTTTAGGATTTAGAGCTTAGTATTTCGGATTTCCGGCCAACGGCCGGTTTTGGTTTTGTTTTTCAAATTAACCACGAATTTTCGTCGTTTTCTACTATTTTTCACCTGTTTTTGTCATTATTCTGCCTTTTTTCTTCTATATTTCTAAATTCTCAATTCTCAATTCTCAATTCTTTCGACCCGGCACCAGTGGTGCGGGCTAAACTGTATTGTTTCGTACTGCGTACTGCGTTCTGCGTGATTGGACCTATCATTTATCATTAATCAATAATCATTCAGTTTAGTATTATACGAATCAAAACGGATAAAGGCGGGCATATTCCAAATAAATCTCCGTGAGACGGCGTCCATTATTCGTAGTGCGTAGTGCGTATTGCGTACAGCGTAAGGACATCCAGACATGTAGGGTGGCGGCTTGCCCCACCAAAAGGCTCAGTCGAAGGAGAACGCAGAGGAATCTGAAAAATATACGAATTTAACACTGATTAACACCGATGAACACGGTTTCTTGATTAAAGATAAAAATCTGTGTAAATCCTGTCCAAAAAGCATTTTCCACTTTTCTTCCTTGCTCGACAGGGAGACGGTATCTATAATTAAACATAGCGGATATGATAGCTCTGAAACGGCAATGTCGTAGTTTTTGCTTTCTTGCTTTATGACGAGAGGCTTGGGATTTTATGCAGAAATCATGTAAACATTGTTGGCTGTGAAGAAAAAGAATTATAATCTTAATTTATTCTTATTAGGAGAAAAAGGCGGAGACTATGGAATGGGGAAAATTATTATCTGAGAAACGTATACGAGAGCTACTTGAGGACAAGCCTGCAAATCCATCAAAACCAGATGAGCGAACTCAGCATGGACGGGATTATGATCGAGCAATATTCAGCACCCCTGTTCGTCGTATGCAGGATAAGACCCAGGTGTTTCCCCTTGAACCTAATGATTCGGTGAGAACTCGTTTGACACATTCATTAGAAGTTTCGAATATTGCTCGTAATATTGCACGAAGCATAGGTAACTGGCTATTAAAAGAAGGCAAAATTAAAGAGAAACAAAGAGATTCTGTTGAAATAATAGCTGCAACATGCGGCTTAATCCATGATTTAGGGAACCCTCCATTTGGTCATGCCGGTGAGGATGCAATAAAGGAATGGTTTAGAAAAAAAGATGCGAATTTCTTTAAGCCTTTTAAAGACTTAGATAATGGTGAGCAACTCAAGAACGATTTTCTGAAATTTGAAGGTAATGCACAGACAATTCGTTTGATTTCCAAATTACAAGTCTTGGCCGATTTTCATGGGCTGAATCTTACATGTGCAACGATGTCTGCTGCTTGTAAATATATTGCTTCCGCAAAAGAAATCAGCAAAGATTTACATGAAAAGTCTAAACTTGGATTTTTTACCTCAGAGCAAGGACTTATAGAGAAGATTCAAGAGGAAACCGGAATAAAAGACATAAGAAATCCAATATCATATATTGTAGAGTCTGCTGACGATATAGCGTTTTCAGTTGTTGACATTGAAGATGGAGTCAAAAAAGGTGTCATTGGTTGGGGTGACCTTAAGGACAATCTTAAAGAAGAATTTAAAGGAGCATTGGAAAAATATTCCCAAAGCAACTCGAGGATGTTGGGGTCATGTTTTTCAAAAGCAGCTAACTATCTTAAGAAAGCAGATCCTTCTATTCTCAAAAAAGGGAAACCGCACGATAATGCCATGGCTCAGGCTTTTCGGGTATTTGTTATAATCCAATCGGCAAAGGCTGTTGTAAAAGCATTTAAAGAGAATTATAAAGACATTATGAATGGCGATTATCACGATGAACTATATAAAGGCAGTAAGGCTGGCGCCTTGATCGAAGCTTGTAAGGAAGTAGGGCAAAAGTATATATATTGTTCAAAAGCAAACTTGAAATTAGAATTAATGGGCCGTCGTGTGATTCAGGACCTGATGAATGTTTTCTGGGAAGGGGCATCTGAAGGCAGCAAAGATGGAAGTCGCTTCGCGAGCAAAATTTATGATTTGACTTCAAGGAATTATCGTGTAGTATATAAAGAGGCCATAAAAGATAAGAAATTCCCTGAAAAGTACTGTAACATGCAACTTATGACGGATTATATTTGTGGTATGACAGATACATTTGCGTGCACGCTTCATAAACGATTGACTAATGGTTAGTTTAGAAATACAAAAATTGAAACAACAACTTCGAGCACGGCTTGGACGGTTCGTTGCTACCGATTCTAAACGGCATTACCCACATTTATATAGTGTGCTTGAAGATATCCGCAACAATGACTATCCGGCATTCTTGTGTGGTGGTGCAGTAAGAAATTTCCTATTGTGTAACAATAATATTCCGCGTGATCTTGATATTATTTTAGGATATGTTTCAAGGGAACGACTTGAGACCTTATTCCCAGATCATATTAAAGGGCAAACCAGTCTTGGAGGATTAAAACTTCAAGTAAAAGATTGGTCGATTGACATGTGGCTAATACAGGACACTTGGGCCTTTAAGAATGGAAAGGTTACGGGAAAAGGATTTTCAGATTACCCTAAAATAACTTTTCTAAATATAGATGCAATTGCTATACAATTATTTAGCAAGAGAAGACAGAAGAGAGAAATTTATTCAAAAGGTTTTTTTGAAGCAATCGCAGAAAGAACCATAGAACTTAATTTCGAAGAAAACCCGGCACCCGCAGAATGCATTGTTAGGGCTTTGCGGATAGCCAGCAAATTCAAATTTGTAATTGGGCCAAGACTTGCTCGCTATATGATATCTTATACAAATCAGATGGATATTGAAGAATTAGCTGAGATATATCAACGTCGTTATATGAGTGCGGATGTCACCGTAGAAAAACTTCACAATTGCCTTAAAAGCATTGAAACACAGATGCAAGCTTCTAACAATAGACCTGTTAAGGTATTTGCGGAACATAACAGCAATTTCTTCGAGCAGCCCCATAGTTTGCCTAAGATAAATCGTGATCTATTTGCGATGACTTAATAGTAATGATTTAGGAAACTAAGGAACTATGGACAGCCACGAATGGCAAGGTCGTTAATGGATTCATGAGTAAAAATCACCCGCAGCGACAAGAGGGCGCGTATTAATTGGAAGATACTGCTCTTGCCGCAAAATTGAATAAGAACTGCATTTAGAAGTAATTTCGTCAATCAGAGCATCAAACCTCCAATAATTACGAAATAGACCGATATACGGCTTAAAGTCCCGCTCGCCGCGGGAGTAAAAGTAGCCGACCGCCGCTTAGTATGCTATAATTCACAGCAGTTTTATGCAGGCTGGTGATTGTACGCAAATCCCTGCAAATGAAAGAGGCAAACATGAATCCAAACACAGATTTAATCGCACGAGATGAACTTATGAAACGACAAGAATTTAAACCGAAACATCGTAGCACAGATTTGGAAACCTTCGCTATAAAACAAAAGCACGGCATGACGCGGCGTGATTTTCTCGGCAGCGCCGCCGTTGGGGCTGGGATGCTTGTAATGCCCTGGCCTGGGCATAACACTACGGTAGCGCAGGTCATCGACGAGCAGCGGCAGCGAATTGAGGCAGCTATTCCGAGCAAGGCTTTCGCTAAGCCCCGGAAGAATCGCAAGCTGCTGATTTTCGGTCTCAACGTCGGGTACGGCGGGCACGGCTCCATCCCGACGGCCAATCTGGCTTTCACGCTGATGGGCCAAAAAACCGGAGCGTTCGAGACGGTTATCAGCAAAGATCCGTCCGTCTTCAAGCCGGATAATTTGAAACAGTTTGATGCCGTCTTTCTGAATAACACGGTGGGTAATCTCTTTGAAGATGCAGGATTGAGACAAAGCCTGCTCGAATTCGTTTACGGCGGCGGCGGACTTCTCGGCGTCCACGGCACTACCGTGGCCTTTACGCAATGGCCCGGCGCTATTGAAGATTGGCCGGAGTTCGGTATCATGCTCGGCGCTCGCGGCGCCAACCACTACGACAGCGACGAGCACGTTTTTATAAAACTCGATGATCCTAACCACCCTGTCAATCAACCTTTCGGCGGCAAAGACTTCGAATACCGGGACGAGTTCTTTCGCGTCCACGGGCCATATTCGAGGGACAGGGTACGTGTACTCTTCAGTATCGACACAAAAAAAACAAAATTAGAGGGTCAACCTCGCGGCAATTGTTTGCGCGAGGACGATGACTACGCCCTGGCATGGGTCCGGCAGTACGGCCGGGGACGCGTATTCTACTGCACGATCGCGCACAATCCCTATGTGTTCTGGGACCCGAAGATGCTGCAGTTCTATCTGGCGGCCACCCAGTTCGCCCTGGGTGATCTGCAGGCCCCGACAATTCCAAGCGCCAAATTGACGCCGGCCATCCGCTCACAGGAAAAGCTGAACTGGCGTCTCGGCATCGAGGCCTATACTTTTAACAAATACACGCTCTTCGAGGCAATCGAGCGAACGGCCAAGCTCGGACTGCCCTATATGGGCGGCCTGAGCTTCCAGAAGGTTAGCAAGGAAATCGACAAAAACTTCGATTCCAATCTGACTGACGATGAACTGAAACAGATCCGGCTGAAACTGGACTCGGCCGGCGTTCGCCTCCTGACATATTACTATCACGATATCCCGGGTGACGCGGCCGGCTGCCGGAAGATATTCGAGTTCGGGCGAAAAATCGGCATCGAAACGTTCATGTCGGAACCATCGCCCGATGCCCTGGATACAATCGAAAAGTTCTGCGACGATTACGATATAAACGTGGCCATTCACAACCACGACCAAAAAGCTTCGCCGCAATATTGGAGTCCTGAAGGGATTATGAAGGTTTGCCGGGGCCGTAGCAAACGTATCGGGGCATGCGGCGATATGGGCTATTGGATGCGTTCCGGCATCGATCCGATCAAAGCTTTGAACACGCTCAAGGATCATTTAATCACCATACAAATGCATGACCTGCATGAGCTAAGCCCCGAAGGTCACGATGTCCCCTGGGGAACCGGCGCCGGCAAGACGAAAGAATTTATCGAGGAAATCCACCGCCTGGGCATCAGGCCTACCATGTTCGGCCTCGAATACTCATACAACTGGTTCGAATCAATGCCTGAAATAGCGCGATGTATCGACTTCTTCAACGAGATAAGCATGGAACTTGCAAAATGAGGTTAACTTATGACAAGAGCGAAAAATTCCAAAGCAACGAACATTCGGCGTATCACTCGGCGTGACTTTCTTGGCCGCACGGCTGCGCTTTCAGGGATC
>CAYTNN010000176.1:0-9494 GCA_964439135.1 uncultured Pirellulales bacterium | reverse complement strand
ATTAATTTGGGCCTGCCCGCATTGGGCTGCGCAAGAACCGGCAACCTCGTTGCCGACTTGAGTAAAGAGACAACAACCGCCATCTGAGCCGGGTCAAGACTGCCGCAATTGGCACCGACGACATCCGCCCCGGCGTCGGTAAGACTCTTGGCGCATTGTTCTGCCGAGTCGCCCATCATTGTCCTGCCGCCTTTTTCTTCAGTCGTAAATGCAATCGAGACAATTACAGGTAACGAAAAATTTTCTTTGCACGCTCGAAGGGCACACATCGCCTCGCGCAAATCAAACACCGTCTCGATGATAAATCCGTCAACTCCCGATTCCGCCAGGATGCCGGCCTGCTCCCTGAAGGCATCGTAGAATTGTGACTCCTTATAATTACCGTAAGGTTCGAGCAGTTGACCTGTCGAACTGATGTTGCCAAGGACATATCGTTCTTTTCCCGCGGCCTGTCGCGCCAATTCGACGCCAGCCCTGTTCACATCTCGCACGGAAACGCCGAGGTTATGTGTCTCGATATAGATACGGTTCATCGTCAGGGTGTTTGTCGTCAGGGCATCGCATCCGCAGGCGGCGTATTCTCGCTGGATATCAAGCACCGCCTGGGGAGCATCAAGATTATTGCTCGCCCGGCCCATCAAGCCGCGTTTGTCCAATTCCGTACCGATGGCCCCATCGAGCAAAATAATCCCATCGTTTTCCAGAGCCTTTGAAAACCGCATTAGTAATTCATTCCACTCCCAGCTCGGTCAATTTACCCTTAACTTGATCTATGCTTTGAAAAAGAATTGTATTTAATCCAACGTCTTGGGCACCTCGTATGTAATCCTGCCTGTCGTCGATGAAGACTGCCTGCCCGGCCTTCGAACCGAGCCTCTCTAACGTAATCTCATAGATCCTTCGTTCGGGTTTTTCCAATCCCTCGACGCACGAAAAAACGAGTACGTCGAACATATTGTAGTTCTGCTCGTGAAAAAACTTTACCGCCGGCAGTTCGGTATTGGACAAAAACGCTGTTTTATAACCCTTATCGTGCAGCGAAGAGGCCAGCCGGAACATCTCCTGTTTCGGAACATAGGCCGAACGGAAGGCTTCATACCACTTAGTCGGCGGCATCGATTTACCCAACTTACCGGATATCTGTTGGAAGAATCTCTCTTCGCTAATCATACCCTTCCCGAACTCATCCAGAAACGAATCATGTACCGGCGTGTAATCTTCGAGCGGCACGCCGAAAGCCTCGGAGCAGTACCGCAAGAGCCCCGGCCGCGGATCGTCTATCAGCACCCCTCCCCAATCGAATATGACCGATTCTATTTTCTCCATTTTAAACAACCTAACTATAGCTGGTTTTAATTATTTCTCGTCAGGACAATACAAAGCTTCGACCGACATGGCAATATTTTTCTATGTTCGTAAGCAATTGCCTTTGGTCTTTGACGAACGGCCCATTGCATTCTATAATCAAACCGATTTACTGAGGACAAAAAAGATGGAGCTGATTCTAACTGTTATTATTAGTGTTCTGGTAGTTGTTGTACTGGGGCTTTTGGTCTGGCTGATTGTCTCCAATTCCGGCAACGCCGAGAAAATGGCCGGCCAGCAGGCCTCGATCGGCCTTCTACAGCAGCAATTGGACAATTTGAAAACCGCCCAGGACAAAACTACGGAAAGCCTGAACAAATCTCTACAGACCGGCCAGAGCACACTTAACCAGAGCCTGCAATCGAACCAGAAGACGCTCAGTGAGCTGCATACCCAGATCGGCGAACTACAGGGCGCGAATAAGCAGATGATGCAAATGGGAACCGATCTCAAACGGCTCCAGAACATTCTTAGCTCGCCCAAACTCCGGGGCCAGATGGGCGAATGGTCGCTCGATAACCTTCTCTCACAAATCCTTCCCAAAAACAGCTACAAACTCCAGCATGAATTTAAGGACGGCAAGATGGTCGACGCCCTGGTACAAATGCCCGGCTTCTCGGTGTCCGTTGATGCCAAGTTTCCGCTGCCCGGTTTTGAAAAAATCGTAAAGGCCGAAACCGAACCGGAAAAAGCGAGACTTCGCAAACAATTCATTAAAGACGTCACCACTCATATCGACAAGATTGCCGGCGACTACATCAGGCCCGCCGAGGGCACCCTGGACTTTGCAATTATGTACATCCCGGCAGAGAATATCTATTACGAAACGATCGTCAAATATGCCGGCGAGACGCAGGATATATTGCAGTACTGCTTCGATAAAAAAGTGATCCCTGTATCGCCGAACCTTTTGTACGCGTACCTGATGACGGTTGCGATGGGCCTGCACGGCCTGCAGATCGAAAAGCAGGCCGCCGAGATTCGGCAGAACTTAAAAAAGCTCAACGCCTCTTTCGCCGACTTCGGCGGAACCTGGGACATCCTCGGCAAACACCTGCGAAACGCCTACAGCCAGTACGATGAGGGCCAGAAGAAAATCGACCGCTTCGGAATGCATCTCGACCAAATACAGGAAAAAACGGAAGAACAAACATAATTGACAAAAGAGACCGTTCAGATAAAATGGTGACATAATGAATGCAGATACTTTAGATTTTATCAAATCTTGTATCAGGCGCTGCAGGATACGCTGGACCTATCATGTTAATATGCGATTGAAAGGCCGGTTTATACCGCGGGAAGCTATTTTATCTACAGTGGATACGTATGAAATAATAGAGCAATATCTTGAGGATAAGTACTTACCGAGCTATCTCGTGTATGCAGAATATAAAGGGCAGATTATTCATGCTCAAATAGCAACCGATTTAGAAGATGATAACATTACTATTGTTACCGTCTATAAACCAAGCCCGGACAAATGGGAAAAAGATTTCAAAACGAGGAGAACATTATGATTTGTCATAATTGCGGAGGAAGCTTAGAGAAGCTCGTCACCAATCTGCCATTTAAGGTCAGCTATGACTGCATTGTTATCATCAAGGCCCTGCCTGTTTTGCAATGTCAGAATTGTAACGAATATGTGATTGAAGATGCGGTTATGGAAAAGGTTGATGACATCTTGAGTAACATCGACAGAACCACAGAACTCGAAGTCCTTAGTTACGCCGTTTAAAAAACACTCGACCGCTTCGGAATACATCTCGACCAAATACAGGAAAAAATGGAAGAACAGGAATAAGACCCCCGGTGGAACCGGGGGCTAAATAGGGGTATCCTTTTGGCAAAGACGCTGGGATATATGATTACCTGGACGACTTATGGCACATGGCTGCAGGGTGATGAACGCGGATATGTGAAAAATGGACAAACCTGCCACGGAAACAAGGCTCTGATGCAAAGAAACATAAAATTACAATCGCAGGATATGGTTAAACTATCGAGAAAACAGCAGCAAGTAGTGCGAAAAGCCATTAACGAGGAAGCGGAATCGCAGGATCAACGTATTTATGCGTTGTCCGTCCAATCGAATCATGTTCATATTGTCGCCGAATACACCCGGCAGCCGATCAGCAAAATCGCGGCTTATTACAAAAAATCCGCCCGGCTTGCCTTGAAAGCAGCGGGCCACAACGGAAAGCTTTGGACAAAGGGATACGACAAAAGGTTTTGTTTCGACAGAACAGCCCTGGAGCAAAGAATAAAATACGTTCAAGGCCACAACAAATAATATTTAGCCCCCGGTTTCACCGGGGGTTCTAAACGTTAGATAAATAGAACTTTATAAAGGACAATTACCATGCCAGAAAATTACGATTGCATTATTGTTGGTGCCGGGCCGGCGGGGCTGGCGGCGGCTCTTTATACATCCCGCGACAGGCTCAAGACCCTGGTTCTTGAGAAATTCATGCCGGGAGGACAGATCAATAATACGGACCGGATAGAGAATTATCCCGGCATCGAGCGCATCGACGGGCCGGGCCTGATCGAACAGATGCAAAAACAGGCCCAGACTTTCGGCGCCGAGATAAAGACCGGCGGCGAGGTAACCAGCATGGAAAAACTCAAAGACGGAAAGATCGCCGTCCATTGCGACAAGGATAAATACATCGCGAGAACCGTCATTTTAACGCCGGGCAGCGATTATCGCAAACTCGGTGTCCCCGGCGAAGACGAGTTTCGCGGTTCGGGCGTCAGCTATTGCGGAACCTGCGATGCGCCATTTTTCAAGGGAAAGCACGTTGTCGCCGTCGGGGGAGGAAATACCGCAGTCGAAGAAACGTTGCACCTGGCAAAATTCGCCGCGAAGGTCACGATGATACACCGCAGGGATGAATTTCGAGCTTCGAAGATTCTCGTCGAGGAACTGGTGACAAAGGCCAACGAACCGAACTCGAATCTGATTATCAAGTACAGCACCATTCCCACCGCCATCGGAGGGCAGGGCAAAGTCCAATCGGTCAAGCTGAAAAATGTCAAAAGCAACAAAGAAGAAGATTATGCCTGCGACGGCGTGTTCGTATTCGTCGGCATGGAGCCGAACACCGGATTTCTGAAAGGTTTTGTGGAACTGACCGACAAAGAATTCATCAAGTGCGACTGCGCGTATCTTCGCACAAGCGTTCCCGGCGTGTTTGTAGCGGGCGATTGCAGAATCGGAGCGGCCATGCAGCTTGCCACGGCCGTCGGCGACGGCGTCGTCGCTGCCATGATGCTCAAGCAGTACTTCCGGGACCCGAATTGGTGGAACGAGCCGGTCACCGATATACTTCTACCGGGCGGATGGTAAAAATCCGAAAAGAAGACCCGGAAATTCGAACAACAATTTTTCGGTTTTCAGCTTCCTGGTTGACGAGGCTGATTAAACCGGGTATTATAACGGCCGGATAACCCGGCATGACAGCCGGGCGGTGATTCGCTGCGAAATCTTGGTTGAAAGGACAAAATAATGGCTGGTAGTGAAATTGAGCTGACAGATGCTACTTTTGATAACACTGTTCATAATTCCGATGTTCCGGTACTCGTTGATTTCTGGGCGCCCTGGTGCGGACCCTGCAGGATGATAGCTCCTATCATCAAGGAACTTGCCGACGAATACGCGGACAAGGCCAAAATCTGCAGGCTTGATACCGATGAAGCTCGTGATAGTGCTATGGAGTTCGGTATAAGTGCAATACCGACGATTATCCTGTTTAAGGATGGACAGGTTCAGAAAAAATGGGTGGGTTTGACCAGCAAAAAGGACCTCGCCGAAGCAATCGACGAGTTACTTTGAAAGGGCAGATTATCACGAAGATATATATGCTACCAACGTCCGCAGCATCTTCCTGGTAACCAGGGCCACCCTGCCGTATCTTAAGCACAGCAAGGGAAATATCGTCAATATCGGCTCAGTTGCCGGCCACAACGGCAGGGCAGACGGCTCCGGCATGTACTCCGGCGCAAAAGCTGCCGTCGCCACCGAGACGATATCCATGGCGAAAGAATTTGCAAAATATGGAATTCGAGTCAACAGCGTCCTGTCCGGCTTTATTGAAACACGTTTCCACGAGCAGTTCAGTACGGCCCAGCGAAAAAAAGAAGTGGCCGGGCAAACTCCGTTAGGCAGGAACGGCACCGCTGAGGACGTCGCGAAAGCGATACTGTTCTTGGCAAGTCATGCGGCGAGCTTTATCACCGGTGAATATATCGCCGTCAATGGCGGCTTGTATATGAGAGCGTAAAACACAAGAGAAACCTTAGATGCGACTTGAAGGAGAAAAAAAGATGCGAAATTCAAAGTGTGTATTATTTCAAGTGCTCGGTGCGATTGCCGTATTGATTGTCCTGCTGCCCGCAGCCTATGGACAGCCTGAGCCGGTATCCGGCAATACTTCTGCAGAAGCTCCCGACTGGGAGAATCCGCAGGTAGTCGGCCGGAACAAAGAGCCGGGACATTGCACATTAGTGCCCTACCCGGACACCAGGGCAGCGCTCCAATGCGAGCGTCAAGACTCGGAATTCTACAAGTCACTCAACGGCAAGTGGAAATTCAACTGGGTCAGCAAGCCTTCGGATCGGCCGGTTGATTTCTTCAGGCCCCGCTATGACGTGAGCAAATGGGACGAGATTCCGGTTCCTTCCAACTGGCAGATGCACGGGTACGGCCGGCCGATATATCTTAACATGAGGTATCCCTTCGAAGTGAATCCTCCTTATATCCCCCATGATTATAATCCGGTCGGTTCTTATCGAACAGAATTCGAGATTCCCGGGACGTGGAAGGACCGCCAGGTTTTTCTCCACTTTGACGGCATCAAAAGTGCCTCGTACTTCTGGGTCAACGGCCAAAGCGTCGGTTACAGCCAGGACAGCATGTTGCCCGCCGAATTTAACGTCACCAAATACATCAAGGCCGGCAAGAATACCCTCGCCGTCGAAGTCTATCGCTGGTCCGACGCCAGCTACCTCGAAGACCAGGACATGTGGCGGCTGTCCGGCATCTATCGAAACGTTTACCTGTTCTCGACACCGCAGATCCACATCCGCGACTTCGCCGTTCGCACCGACCTCGACGATAATTACACCGACGCAACTCTCATGGTCCGACCAAGAATCACCAATAATATCAACCAGGACCTAAAGGGATGGAACGTTGAAGCCCAGCTTTATGACGCCGAAAATGAGCCGGTCCTGTCCGAAGCTCTGTCCAGAAGTGCATCTTCCATAATCAGCGAGAGATACCCGCAAAGAGGAAACGTGCCGTTCGGCCTGCTCCAGACGACAATCAAGAATCCGCGCAAGTGGTCCGCAGAAACGCCTTATCTATATACCCTTATAATAACACTCAAGGATTCCGACGGCAAAGTTGTCGAAATCGAAAGTTGCCGGGTCGGCTTCCGTGAGGTCGAAATCAAGGACGGCCAGCTTTTCGTGAACGGCAGATCCATCAAGCTCTTCGGCGTCAACCGGCACGAGCACGATCCCGACCACGGCCGCGCTATCCCCGTCAGCCGGATGCTTCAGGATATCAAGCTGCTCAAAACTCACAACCTCAATGCCGTCCGCACGTCTCATTATCCCGACGACCCCGCATGGTACGATCTGTGCGACAAGTACGGCATCTATCTGATTGACGAAGCCAATCTCGAAACACACGGCGTGGGCGGCTACTTCTCGAACGTCCCGGCATGGAACACCTCATTCATGGAACGCGCAATCCGGATGGTCGAGCGGGACAAAAATCACCCATCCGTAATATTCTGGTCACTGGGCAACGAAAGCGGCTGCGGCCCAAACCATTCATCCATGGCCGCATGGATACACGACTACGACTCGACACGTCCCGTGCATTACGAAGGGGCGGCGGCCAGACCCCACGATCCCGACTATGTCGATATGATAAGCCGAATGTACTCACGGATTCCCCAGATCATCCGCCTCGCGACCGACCCGGATGACAATCGCCCCATGGTCCTTTGCGAGTACGCACACGCTATGGGTAACTCCGTCGGCAACCTGAAGGAATACTGGGACGCCATCCGCTCGCACAAGCGTCTGATCGGCGGATTTATCTGGGACTGGGCCGACCAGGGCCTGCGCAAAACCGACGATGCCGGTAAGGAATTCTGGGCCTACGGCGGCGATTACGGCGACAATCCCAACGACGGCAATTTCTGCTGCAACGGCCTGGTCCAGCCGGACCGAAGACCCAATCCTTCCCTCTATGAGGTCAAGAAGGTTTACCAGCGTATCAGCGTTACTCCCGTCGAGCTTCCGGCGGGAACTGTTCGTATTCGCAACGAATACGATTTTGTCGATCTCAGCTTCGTAAACATCTTATGGGAATTGACAGAGGACGGAAAAACTATCCAGAAAGGAAAATTGCCAAAACTATCCCTGGCTCCCGGCGAGGATAAACAAATCAATATCCCGTTCGAAAAGCCGGACCTGAAACCCGGCGCCGAATACTTGCTGAAGGTCAGCTTTGCCCTGGCCGATGATGCATCCTGGGCCGCACAAGGACACGTAGTAGCATGGGATCAATTCGAGATTCCGTTTGATACTCCGCAGGCACCTTCGGCTGATATTGCCGCTATGCCATCGTTGAAACAGCAGGACTCGGACAAAGCCCTGAAGATTACGGGCAAGGATTTTGAGCTCGTCGTCGGCAAATCAAGCGGAGCGATCGAGTCGCTGAAGTTCCACGGCAAGGAATTAATCTCCGAGCCGCTGGTTCCCAATTTCTGGCGGGCGCCGATAGATAACGACAACGGCAACAGGATGCCTCAGCGCCAGGGAATCTGGCGCCGGGCCGGACAGGAGAGAAAAATCGGCAAGGTGACATCGGAGCAGGTCTCGCCGCAGGTCGTGCGCGTCACTGCCGAAGCCGCGCTTCCAGTCGGAGACAACTGGAAATATACATCCACTTACACCGTCTTCGGCAGCGGAGAAATAATCGTCGCCGGCAGTATCGAACCGGGTTCTGAGCGTACACGTGATCTGCCGCGTTTCGGAATGCAGATGGCGATACCCGGCGAGTTCAGTACGATGAGCTGGTTTGGCCGTGGTCCGAACGAGAGCTACTGGGACCGCAAAACCGGCTCGGCCGTAGGTCTTTATTCCGGGCCGGTCGAAGAGAATTTCCACCCGTACGTTCGCCCGCAGGAAACCGGCAACAAAACGGATGTCCGCTGGCTGGCGTTGACCAACAAAGACGGTGCCGGTTTATTGGCTGTCGGTATGCCGCTGCTGAGCGCGAGTGCCTGGCCGTTTACAATGGACGATCTGGAAAAGGCCACTCACATAAACGAGCTGGCGCGAAGAGAAACCATAACCGTCAACCTCGACTATAAGCAGATGGGCGTTGGCGGCGACGATAGCTGGGGCGCCAGAACGCATCCTGAGTACACACTCCCGGCGAAAGCTTACAGCTACAAGTTCCGGCTGCGGCCGTACACGCCGGATATGGGCGATATAAATTCCGTCGCACGCATGAACGTAAATATACCGTAGGGTGTGCACCGCACACCATTTCGCTCACGGAGGTAACCGAAATTGAAGGACCAAATGATTCGATCAATAGTGACAATAGCAGCGGTTTGTGCGATAGCAATGTGTGCCTGCTGCCGCCAGGCAACTGATTCAAAAGTTGCCACGACCGCAGGGCTCAGCAAAAAAGCGGCCACAATCTCCCTCGCGGGCCAATGGTCCTTCAAACTCGATCCGAAGGACGCCGGACAGCAGGAAAAATGGTACGCCGGCAAACTGCCCGACAGCATAAAACTGCCCGGCTCGACCACCGAGAACGGCTACGGCGACGAACCGTCCGTCGATACGAAGTGGACCGGCCAGATTGTCGACAAGTCATGGTTCACCGAGGACAAATACGAAAAGTACAGGCAACCCGGTAACATAAAGATTCCATTCTGGCTGACACCGGTGAAACATTACGTCGGGCCCGCCTGGTACCAGAAGCAGATCGAAATCCCGAAAAGCTGGAGCGGCAAAAGAATCGTCCTGCTGCTGGAACGATGTCACTGGGAGACAAAAGTCTGGGTGGACGGGACCGCCGCCGGCATGCAGGACAG
>CAYTNN010000175.1:2545-9547 GCA_964439135.1 uncultured Pirellulales bacterium | reverse complement strand
GCTTCTATCATCCGGCCGATTCTCTGCACGGCAGGGAAAAACATAAACTGTGACGAGCATCTTACGAAGCGGTCGGGGTGCCTGCTGATGCCGGCCATGATCGCATCGTTTGCTTTTTGGTCTATGCCGAACGGTTTTTCCGCCATAAGGTGCTTGCCGGCTTCAAGAGCGGCACAGTAAAACTCCTGATGCAAATTGTGCGGGACCGAGATATAAACCGCTTCGACGTCACGATTGTTTAGCAGCTCGTGATAGTCACTGGTGACCTGTTTGATGGTTGGAATGTTGTCTTTGAACCAGTTAATGTTCTCCGGAGAAAGATTACGGCGGCAAATTGCCACTATTTCAGGGCGCAGACTCATCCTGGGCAGATGAAACCAGCGGGCGGCGGCGCTGGCAAATTCACGACCCATCATGCCGCAGCCGATTATTCCAAAGCGAAGAGTTTTCATTTGATACAACCTTTGAGCAATCCGACAATATTTGCAATTTTTATAAACGATTTAACAGTTTTAGTCAATGCCGGCGAAGCACTTGACTTAATAAAAGGCAAGGTGTAGCATAAAGCATCTTTCACGATTTATTTTAGACAGGAAAGGAGTAGTGACCAATGCGTAAACAACTGAATCGTCGTGATTTCCTGCGTAATGCGGCCTTGAGCGGCGCAGGCCTCATCATCTTATCGGATAGCCGTCTGGTGCGCGGCACCCGGGCCAACGAGAAATTAAATGTTGCCGGGATCGGCATCGGGGGGCGCGGCGCCGCGGACGTAAACGGAGTCGGAGCGAGCGAGAATATCGTAGCTTTGTGTGATGTCGATGAAAAGCACGCTGCACAGACCTTCGAGCGATACCCCCAGGCCAAACGATACAAAGACTTTCGCAGGATGCTCGACGAGATGCAAAATAAAATCGATGCGGTGGTCGTTGGCACGCCCGACCATACCCACGCTGTGGCCGGAGTAATGGCCATGAAGCTTGGCAAGCACTGCTACTGTGAAAAACCGCTGACCCACACCGTGTACGAAGCGCGGGTAATGGCGGACGTGGCTCGCGAGAAAAAGCTCGTGACACAAATGGGAACGCAGATTCACGCCGAAGGCAACTACCGTCGCGTGGTGGAGCTGGTCCGGACCGGTGCCATCGGTAAGGTGCGAGAAGTCCATGTTTGGCTTGGCGCGGACTTCAACGGGCCGCCCACGCCGACGAATATGTCGCAGCCTGATGCCCCAACCGAACGCCCCCCGTTGCCGGAAACGCTCGACTGGGATTTGTGGCTGGGGCCCGCATCATACCGGCCTTACAGCCCGGCTTACGCCCCGTTCGGATGGCGCTACTGGTGGAACTTCGCAAACGGTCAACTGGGCGATTTCTTCTGCCACTACTGCGACCTGGCATTCTGGGCGTTGAAATTGCGGCATCCAATAAGCGTCGAGGCCGAGGGGCCCGTCCACGCAGAGAGTGCCGCTCACTGGACCATCGCCCGGCAGGAATACCCCGCACGAGGCGATTTGCCCCCCGTCACTTTGATGTGGTACAACGGCGGCGGTTACCCGGAATTTATCAAAGAGGAAAAAATCCCACAGTGGGGAAGTGCCGTGCTGTTTATGGGATCGGACGGTATGCTGATCGCCGACTACAATAAGCATCAACTGCTGCCCGAGGAGAAATTTACCGACTTCCAAAGGCCCGATCCGTTCATCCCGGACTCGATCGGCCACCACCGCGAATGGGCCGAGGCCTGCAAAACCGGCGGACCGACCACGTGCAATTTCGACTATTCGGGCGCACTAACCGAAGCGGCGTTGCTATGCAATGTCGCGCTGCGTACCGGCAGGAAAATCAACTGGGACGCCGTGAACCTTAAAGCAATCGGCTGCCCTGAAGCCGATGTGTTAATCCGGCGGCAATACAGGAATGGTTGGACGCTCTGAGTTGTTATTCCAGGGCGGCCGAACGTCCGCAGAGAAGCCGCTCAAGAAGAAGAAAAGAGCATAAATCCGTGTCGGAAGATAATAGTTCTGTCAATAATTATAGAAGGGAAAGAGCGATGAATAAATCAGCACGTATCATTTTATTTTTGTCGATCCTGTTATCACCGTGGACAATTCTTGCCGCTCAGGAGGCCTTCGAGGTCGATGTCCGCACGGAAGTGAAGATTCCGATGCGTGACGGCGTCGAGCTTTCAGCGAATATTTTTCTGCCGAAAGCTCCGGGCAAGTTTCCTGTGGTACTAATTCGTTCGCCGTACGGTAAGGGCGATGAAAAGAACGGCGATGGACTGTTCTATGCCGGGCGCGGATACGTGCTCGTCAGCCAGGACTGCCGGGGCAAGGGAAGCTCCCAGGGCGTATGGGAACCGTTCGCCAATGAGCGCAGTGACGGCCGGGATACGCAAAAGTGGCTTCTGGAACAACCTTGGTGCAACGGCAGCGTCGGCACGGCCGGCGGCTCGTACGTGGGCTTTACGCAGTGGATATCCGCCCCGAATGCGGGCGACCATCTCAAGGCTATGTTTCCCGTCGTGCCGCTGGTCGATACTTACGGTGACGGTGTCTACATCGACGGGGCATTAAATCTCGCCCTGATGATGGGCTGGGGCAGCATGGTCGCTTTGCGGCCGGGAGAGCAGGTTGCGATGTATACCTGGGGTGAGCAGGATTGGACCAGGGCTTTCAGAACGCTGCCGCTCAAAGAGTGGGACCGCGCCCTCGGCCGCAAGGTCCAGTACCTGCGGGATTGGGTCGCCCATCCGCATTTCGACGAGTACTGGGCCGCCCGCGGCGTTCGAAACCAATGGCAGGATATCACGGTTCCGATATGCGCGGTCGGCGGCTGGTACGATATCTTTTCCAGAAGTGTCTTCGAGCACATCAACGCCGTCAGGGCGAAATCGCGTTCGCTGGGTGTTCGAAAGCACCAACACCTGGTAATGGGGCCCTGGGGGCATGGAATAAGTCAGGACGGCAAAGTGGGCGACCTGAACTTCGGCAAAGAATCGGTAATCAGCTTGCGCGAAATGCAGACGAAATGGTTCGATTGCTGGTTAAAGGGCGATAAAACAGGTGCCGAAGCGTGGCCGGCTTTTCGCATTTTTGTGATGGGACGCAACCAGTGGCGTGATGAGCAGCAGTGGCCGTTGGAGCGAACTGAATACACGCCTTACTATTTTCATAGCGAAGGCTCTGCAAACACGGCCGAGGGAGATGGGAAATTAGCAACAGCGAAACCTGAGCAGGAGCCAAGCAATGAATTCGTTTACGATCCGAACGACCCGGTTCCCACGGCGGGCGGCTGCAACCTGGTGGGCTGTCCGGCCGGACCGCGAGACCAGAGCCAGGTCGAGAAGCGAAACGATGTTCTCGTTTTCACCAGCGAAGCGCTGAAGACCGAGTTGGAGGTCACCGGGCCGGTCAAGGTGATTCTTTACGCCGCCAGCACGGCAAAAGATACCGACTTCACGGCGAAGCTTCTGGATGTCTATTCCGACGGGCGACCCTTCAATCTCTGCGACGGCATCGCACGCGCAAGCTGTGGCGTGGGCCTCTGGCCCGCGCGTCTCGGGGGCATCCTGCCCTCGCATCAAGGGCGAGACGCCCTCGCCACGTATAAGAGCGACCCGAGCCTCATTCAGCCCGGCAAGGTTTATCGTTACGAGATCGACCTGTGGGTGACAAGCAACGTTTTTCTGCCCGGGCATAAAATCAGAGTCGAGATATCCAGCAGCAATTTCCCGCGCTTCGACAGGAATCTAAACACTGGCGAGCCGTTTGGAACAGGCGCCGAGTTCATCAAGGCGACGCAAACCATCTACCACGATGAAGAACGCCCATCACATATTTTGTTGCCTGTAATTCCCTGAATTAATAATAGTTGAAAAAACCGGTTTTTCAAAAGGAGGTATACGCTTTGAAAGCAAAATGTAATCGCCGTGAGTTTTTGGCAGGATGTGGTTTCGGAATCGCCGCTTTGGAGTTCGTACAACCGGGTGACATATACGGGCAGGGCAGGAAGAAGCCGAACATTATATGGATTGTCGTCGAAGATATGTCATGTCATTTCGGTTGTTACGGCGAGACAAGTATCCGGACGCCGAACGTGGATCGGCTGGCGGCCGAAGGCGTGAAGTTCGATAAGGCGTTCGTGACGGCGCCGGTATGCTCGCCGTGCCGGTCCGCGCTGATTACCGGGATGTACCAAACCAGTATCGGCGCTCATCATCATCGCTCCGGCCGGGGAACGGAAAAGATTCACCTGCCTTCACGCATCCGGCTCGTTCCCGAACTATTTCAAAAGGCGGGGTATTATACCTGCAACGGATTCCTCGGTAATCGGAACAAGCGGCCGGGCAAGACGGATTATAATTTCGAGTTTGATAAGGCTGTTTACGACGGAACCGATTGGGCGGACCGCGAGCCGGGGCAGCCTTTTTTTGCTCAGATCCAATTGGCAGGCGGCAAGGGCCGAACGAAAAAGACGCCGAAGCCGATGAATCCGGCGGATGTAAAACTGCCGCCTTATTATCCCGACGATCCCGTAATTCTTGATGATTGGGCACAATATCTCAATGCCGTCATGAACACGGATATTCAGGTAGGGCAAATTGTCGAGCAGCTTAAAGCCGAAGGCATATATAACAATACTCACATCTTCTTCATTATGGATCACGGAATCAGTCACGCGAGAGGCAAACAGTTTCTGTATGAAGAGGGGATTCGTGTCCCGCTCATCGTGCGAGGCCCCGGTTTGAAGGCGGGGACGGTTCGTGAGGACATGGTGATCCATATTGATTTGGCTGCTACCTCGCTGGCGCTGGCCGGGATAGCGATTCCGAAATGGATGCAGAGCAGGGATTTTCTGGCAGAGGATTATAAGCACCGGGAGTATATCGTCTCTGCGCGGGACCGATGTGATGAGACGGTGGACCGGATTCGCTGTGTGCGAACGGATCGATACAAATACATCCGCAACTTTTATCCGGAGCGTCCGTATCTGCAGCCGTGTGCCTACAAGGACAAGAAGGAAATTTTGAAGGCTCTTCGGCGGCTGCATAAAGAAGGAAAGTTGAATCGGGACCAGTTATTGATTTTTGCCGAGAAGCGGCCGAAAGAAGAGTTATATGATCTCCAGCAAGATCCCTGGGAACTGCACAATCTGTCGCAGGATACATCGCATCGGCAGACGCTGGAAAGACTGCGTGAGATTCTGAATCGGTGGATACGGGAAACGCACGACCGGGCGGAAAAACCCGAGCCGGCGGCGATGTATGATAGTGACATGAAAGTTTATGTCGATGGAATGCGAAACAGCGGATCGATAGAACAAGCCGGGCGCATCGAAGCAAACATCGCTCTGATGAAAAAATGGCAAGCGGAAGGCAAGTAGTTTGTGTGAGTTCCGGTCGCTCACTTGAGCTTGTCACAGTTCTCGCATAGGGGGATGGAAGCAATCTTGTGCTCGCGGTTGAGTTGGCGCAGTTTTTTATACCGCTCGCTTTCCCAGACCGCCTTAACGCCGTCCTTAAGCACATTGCCAATGATGAACTCGCCGTTGAAATCGTAGCAGCAGGGCACTACGTTCCCGTCCCACAGGATTTGCATGATCGGACGCGATACCATGGGACAGAGGGCCTTGCCATGCTGCTTCTGTCGATTGTAGGATCGCCCGGTACCATAGTTATGGAGGTGACTGAACTCCACTTTTGTGCGTCCGATCCACTGAATCGCGAATCGTACGCAATTCGGAATCGATCCGATGTACTTGACACTAAGGGTCGGCTTTCGGGACCGGAGTTCCTTTTTGAGTCGAACAAAGTCCAGAATGTTCCGTCTTGTCTGATCGTACTTCAGTCCCCGGTGGATGTCCTCATACTCCGCGGGACTTACGCCGTAGAAGCTGACTTTAATCTTGTCCACGCCGGAGCGGATAATGTCTCTGGCCAAATCCCCCTGCAAGAGAGATGCATTGGTCACGAAGAACAGACGCGTATCGGGCAGCTTCTCTCTGGCGTAGCGAATCTTCTGAACAAAGTGTTTGTCGAGCAGGGGTTCACCAAAACCCTGAAGGTGGAGGTCATTGAGGGTGGATGGGTCGAACTGATCGACGATCGACCGGAAATCTTCAAACGGCATTGTACCCATCGGGCGACTCAACTGCTCTCGCGGACAGATCGTGCATCGTGCATTACAGAGCGAGGTATTCTCCACCCGGATCTGTACAGGAGGTTTCACTATATGCTGATCCTTATCCATTCTTATTCTGAATCCGTCCCATGTGCGATTCGTTCATAATATTGCTGCTGAATACATCCAGGCAGCGAGCGTGCATGGTAACACATAGGGCCTGAAATTCAAGTGCATTTGCTCTTAAACTTAGTGGTTTTCCAAATTTCAAATTCCACTCCCAATCATTTCAAAAACATGAGTTTTAGTATTTGCTGTGCGTACCTTCTTGATGTGTACATATGTATTTGTGTTCAAATATTTGAGATTTGCATTGGGATTTGGTACACTTGCTGTGCCGTGAAGTTGATTTAGTTTTATGGAGATGAAGGTCGCCAGACAGATACGTTCGGTTGCGGCAGTCGGATCTGATTTCTTGTCTGCGTATTATTGGTGGAGATTAAATTGACGATTTTTGCATATATCAGCCTCGTTTTTATGTTCATGAATCCCGCCGGCTCGCCGCAGGTTTCGGACAACCTTGCCAGCTTCGAGAATGTTCCCCGTGCTTTCACGCAGGTTCCTTTCTGGTTCTGGAACGGCCCGCTGGACCCGGACCAGTTCCGCGAGCAGCTAAGGCAGATGGCTTCGAAGGGAGTGTACGCCGCGATGCCGCACCCTCGATTCGGCATGGATCGCCGGCAATATCTGGAGGAGCCTTACTGGCGCGCCATGGCCGCGACAATCGACGAAGCACGCAAATTGAACATGCGGATATGGCTCTACGACGAATACAACTGGCCGAGCGGCGGCGCGGGCGGCAGGGTGACGGACGGGCACCC
>CAYTNN010000175.1:0-2445 GCA_964439135.1 uncultured Pirellulales bacterium | reverse complement strand
CGTTTCGTGCCGCACGCCTTCTTTCAGACGCTGGACAATCCGAGAGTCGAATGTCCCCCGAGCTTCTTCTACAACAATCCCTATTGGAAATACTACAAAAAGATCGCCGATTTGAGCGCCCGGCTGAGCTACTTCAATCACATCGGCCGGCATGTCGCTCCGTGCGCGGTGTTCTATCCAATCGAATCGTTGTGGGCCGACAGCGTCGGAGGAAAAGGCCAGAACGTTCTGCCCTGGCAGCACAGAACAGAAGGCAACGCCGATGCCGCCCGGACTTGCAAAGTCTTCAACGACCTGATTGACGGTCTCTTCTCCCGTCGCTGGGACCTGGATGTTGTGGACGATCATCTTCTTGCCGAAAGCTCTGTGAAGGCAGGGACAATGGCGAGCAGGATTTACATAGGACCGGAGGAATTTCGTGTTATGATCGTTCCACCGGTAACGGCAATCGGAGCCAGGGCTCTTGAGACCATCGATGGATTTTTGCGGCAGGGCGGTGACGTTGTCTGGATCGAGCGTCTGCCTCGTTTGACATGGCCCATCAATCCGAACCAGCCGCAGGCAACGCTGCAAAGATGGTTCGGTTCCGGCAAACCTGAGATTGGGCAGGTCGTGAGAGTTGGAAAAGGAAGGCTCGTATTATTGCCGGGTGACCCGAGCCGAATCTGCGATTATCTTGAAAAAGAGCTTGGGCCGGAAATCGCCGTCTCCGGCAATCTTAAACCGCTTCGCGTAACGCACCGCCGGACGAATGATGCGGACTATTTTCTTCTGTTCAACGATTCGGATGAATTCATTGCCGGCCAGGCGAATCTTACAGGTGAGGGCGAGCCGATCCTGGTCGATATGGATACCGGGAAATCTTATTCGGGCGTTGTTGGTCATTCCGGCCTGGAAGTCCGTCTTCGGCCGCACCAGTCGATGTGCGTGATTTATTCAGCCGATAAGATGGATTTGTCGGCCTGGAGCTGCGAACGCCCGCAGGGCGAAAAGATCGATCTGTCGGAAGGGTGGCAGATACAACTTGTCGGTTCCGGCCTCGATGATAAATGGGAAAGCTCTATCGGCGCCACGAGCTTGCAGCTTCCGGTCTTCCGCGTCAAAAAACGCCAGTTCAAGAATATCCCGAACTGGACGGAAGCCGGGTACTCCGATGCCGAATGGGACAGAATCCACGTCCTTCGCGATGCCGGTCTTTTCACGGATGCATCGTCTATCATGCTTCGGGCTGTGCTTCCGCCTGGAACTGCGGCTTTGAAAAGACCGCTGCCCGTCACCGGAGAATATGCCGTTTGGGTCAACGGCCGACTGGTAGAGAAAAATCTTGGTCCCCAGGTTTCTGATAAGGGACAAATTGATTTGGAGGACCTGCTTATCGACGGCAGCAATATCCTTGCCATCGAAACATTTTCGCATCACGGCCCAGCCGGCCTGTCTGGTCCAGTTGATTTGATTTGCAAGCCGGCTAAGATAGATCGCCTCAGGTCATGGGAAGAACTCGGATTTGGCTTCTATTCCGGACGCGTGCTTTATAGCAGGAAACTTAACATTGATGGTCGGTTCAAAAGGGCATGGCTGGACCTGGGACAAGTGCAGCATTATGTCGAGGTCTACATCAACGGACGGCTTGCGGACACGCTGTTGTGGCCGCCGTACGAACTCGATGTCACTGAGTATCTCGGCGAAGGCCGGAACGAGCTTGTACTTGTCACAGCCAACTCTATTGCCAACCGGTTTGCGTGGGACGTATGGGGAACTCGCGGTACGGCCAGGGCGGAACCTTCCGGAATCCTGGGGCCGGCATTTCTCTGGCTGGAGAAATAACAGAACATGACCAACACGAAGGAGCATCTTGTGAGGAAGTTGTGGCTGACGATTCAAATTATTCTGATGATAATTTCCGCTGCCGCTGTTTGTACCGGGCAGGATTCAGATAAAATCCGTATCGAGGCGCCGATTGTTGAAGTGGGCAGATACGAGAAGCTGGAGCTGCTGATTCGAGTGGACAGGCGATATGATAATCCGTTCGACCCGGAAGAGGTTGATCTGGTCGTGGTGCTGAAGACGCCGGGCGGCGGGCAAATGACACTGCCGGCATTCTACTGCCAGGATTATGAAAGGCGGAAACTTAATCAGGGCCGCGAAAGGGCGAATTGGTACTATCCCGTCGGCAACGGTACATGGAAAGCGAGGTTTGCTCCGACACGGACAGGAACTTATTTTGCCACAGCGCGGCTGAAAGACAAAACCGGCACAATTCAGTCGGAAAGCATTCGATTCGACTGCGTATCTTCGTCCGGGAAAGGATTCCTCCGTGTCTGCGGAAAAGATCCCCGTTTCATGGAGCTAAGCGATGGCACGCCCTTCTTCGCCATCGGCCAGAACCTGGCGTTCATCGGCGAAGGCCAGCATGTCACTCTCTCCAGGGCGGAAGAGATTTTCGGC
>CAYTNN010000174.1:0-9548 GCA_964439135.1 uncultured Pirellulales bacterium | reverse complement strand
ATCGAGGCCCTCGCTAACGCAGCTTAGGGCATTAATAAAAGTGCGAAAGTTTACATATTAGTGAGCTTGTAGAAAAAGCACGTGCAGAGGCATTCGATAAAAAGTATTCTGAGCGGACTTATGAGGATGATGGGCGCGGGCTGGGTGATTATTGGAAGCATTCCGTTAGGTCCATATTAGCAGAAATGGGGGCTACGGACTTTGCGAAACGAAGAATGATAGTGGTTGGTATTGGAAATGGCTTGGAGGGAGAAGATTTGTACGCGAGCTGTAATGATCTAATAGCAGTAGATATTGGGGAGAGGTCATTACGTGAGGCGGTGAAGATCCTGCCTAAGGCAAGTATCTGTAAATCGTGTGCGGAAAAAATAATTGGTATACCAACTAGTTCCCAAGACATATACATATCGCTTAGGACTTACCAGTCAAGCTATTTTGACAGAAATGCAGCTTTGCGCGAAGCTTATAGGGTTGTCAGACAGGGCGGTATTGTGCTAATATCCGTAGCGAATGGTTTTTTGGAGCAAGGTTCAATCATACCTGGATTGCTAATACCTGGGACGAGCGTCGTTGACCGTAATCTTGGTTTCCAGATTGCGGACCAAGTGAGGAACCGAATGTCGATATTAAGATTTGAGGAGATCGGAATGCGTACTAGCATCGATGAGATATATGTGTACGGAAGGCGCGCTAGGTGAGTGAGCAAGCAGTACTATTGACGCGGATATATAGTTAATAATTACTTTACTTCTATGTGCTCAATGCAAGATTAACCAGGTTATATATACAAAAGATTGTGTTATTTAGAATATCAGAATTTTTATCGCTCTTTTGAGTTCATTAGAATTTGGAGATATGCTTGAGTAGCTAAAACTTGTATTTGAATGGAATTGTGATTTTCATGAGTGGCTATTCAAGTCGTATAGTTTTTAAGACAAAATAATAATTTGCCTTGACAGCCTTGAAGTTAAAGATAAATTGTTAAGTTTAGTTTGTATGGATTGTCAAAGCATGTAGTGTAGGACCAAGGAGTTGGCCATGGAGAAACGAACTTATAAGATTTATTGCGCTGGTCCTCTGTTCAACCCGAAAGAACAAGAGGAGATGCACCAAATTGCTTCCGCACTTGAAGAATCAGATTATTCAGTTTTTTTACCTCAAAGAGATGGGTTGGAATTTGCAAAACTGTTTCCGTGTTTTTTGGAAAGGGGTATCAGTAGTCGTGAAGGACAGCTTATTCTTAATATGGCAATATTTTCATTGGATGTGTCTGAGATAATGGATTCCGACGGCTTGCTGCTTAATATGAATGGGCGAGTGCCTGACGAGGGGGCAATGGTAGAGGCGGGCATTGCGTGGTCTCGCAACAAAGTTATTGTTATTTTTCGCAGTGACAGCAGGTCATTAATTGAAGGAAGTTGCAATCCGCTAGTGCTAGGGCTTTCAGATTTCTCTCTTGTGAGTGCCTATGATGAGATCGCTTCGGCTTTTGAGGCCAAGTTCGCTGACATAGCAGAGGACGCTCTATTAGAGCGTGATCGTTGCTTTGAGGTAGCAGTTAAGAGCGGTAAAGAGATTAGGGAGTATTTAGCTGGTAAAAGGCCAATAGGTGATATTGCCGATTTGATTATCGCACTCTTTAGGGAGAGGATATGGCGAGTTTCAGAAGATCTGAAAAGCAACTATTCCCAAACAAACGAGCAAGGATAGGCACTTGTGGCAGGCGAAGACAACAGGATCCTGACAAATTCCGCACAGAGTTTCAGCGCGATGTTCATAGGATAATCTATTCGCAGTCTTTTCGTCGCTTGCGTCATAAAGCACAAGTATTTTATTTTCCACAGAACGATCACGTCAGCACACGTATGGATCATGTGAGATTTGTTGCATCTGCAGCTCGAACAGTTGCTCGCTGTCTTGGTTTAAATGAAGATTTGGCAGAGGCTATAGGTTTGGCTCATGATATTGGACATCCGCCATTCGGTCACCAAGGAGAGGAATTCCTTTCTGGTATTTTCGATAAATACCCTGTACTTAAGAAAATAATGCCAAAATTCTCTCATGAGGTGTATGGTCTTAGAGTAGTCGAATGCATCGCCAAACGAGATAGAGAAAGCCCCGGTCTCAATCTTACATGGGAAGTTAGGGACGGTATCATCTCTCATTGTGGTGAAGATTTCGGAAGCTGCAAGCTTGAACCTTCAAACGGGGGAAAAAATCTTGAGAAAATTCACACGCGCGAAGATGCTGGTAATCCATCAACGCTGGAAGGTTGTATTGTTCGCCTAATTGACAAAATTGTTTATGCCGGTAAAGACGTTGAAGATGCGTTAGAGGTTGAGGTCATTAAAGAGTCAGATCTGCCTAAGAATATTAAAAGGGAGCTTGGCACGACTAATGGACAGATTATCGGTAAATTTGTTGAGGATATGGTCAAGAATAGCTTGGATAAAGACTACATAGCCATCTCACCTGAATTGGGTGAGCTTCTTCACGAGTTGATCGATTTCAACGGGAAACACATATATCACAGTAAAGAGGCAGAGCAATACAAAAACCAAGCGGAGAAAACCATCCTATATCTTTTCGACGACTTGAAAGCTGAGCTTGAAAGAACAGCCAGATTTGAATCGCATACCTACCCACCGAAAGAAAGTAATTCTGTCCCGATAGTCTACAGAGTCTTCCAGAAGTTTGTTACAAAGGATATGAAAGATGTCTACAAAGATGAAAACACAGACGAGCTAATAGTGTTAGACTTCGTTGCAGGGATGACTGATAGCTTTGCGATCCATTCTGTCTCAGACATTTTCATCCCCAAGTTGACAGTGTGATTTCACTTTTATTCTATGAATACGCGAGGGAGTGTTTAAAGAGACCAAGTGGATGTTGAGAAGGCATTACTTAGGGACATGATTTTCGTATATATTATTGAATAGCAAGAGTCTGTTCATTGAACTGGGGATAATTAAAGGGGGGATAATTAAAGGTGTCCGCCTGCCCCATAGAGGGTACATTTTAGGCAAACAAGGGACAGTCAATTTTACTTTTTTCCATAAAATTGAGTACGTTAAATTCTCCAACAGATTTGTTGCCAACAATTCTGTTTTGATGATCGTTCTGGTTAGGAAACTGGTGGGGCATGTCAATTGATTATTTATGATTTACCCCGTTAGATGGCGGCTTCGCCTATCTCATGGGGGGAACTATTGATTATTGTTTTCCTTCGTGGCTCTCAGTGCCCTTCGTGGCAGAACAAAGGACGCCGTGTATCGGAGATTTATTTGAAATTTGCCCGCCCTTTTGTGTTTAGATTCGTATAATAGGTAACGAATTCGCATATCGTATTTCGTATGTAGTATGTGGAATTTAGAATGTAGAATTGAGAAATATAGAAGAAAAAAGGCAAAAATGAGAGTAAATCCGGTGTTTATTCGTGTGAATTCGTGGTTAAGTTGAAAAAACAAAGCCAATGTTAATATAGGCAAAATGGTGTTAAGTCAGTAATAGAAAGGATTTATGGATGTTTTATTGATTTTGGGCGGTTTTTGGCACCAAAAAACAAAGCCAATCAAAGCCAATTTCGAGTTTAATCAGGCTCCGTACTCCCTGTTCGGATTATTCGGAAGCCTCCGGGCTGAGGTACTTGAATTCGAAAAAGAATCCGTCCGGGCGACTGATGCCGTAAAAGGTTGACAGGCCGAAGTATTTCTTGACGGCGTCGAATTCCGGCAGCAGGCTGAAATCGAGCAAACCAGCACCCTGTTGGAACATTACCTGCGGGAAGAGCGAGCCGGAAGTAACGCCGACGCTGATCCGGTTTTGTTCGTCGTCGCCAGCATCATCCGGCTTTTTCGTTTGCTGCAGGGTGGACCAGAAGTATTCGCCGGAGACGGCGTTGTTCTGCAGGCCGGCTATTCCCACTGCCGAAGGAATATTCGACTTGGCTTTATTGAACCACTTTGCCGAGCCTATCGATTCGGCCTGGCTGCCGCCCAGCGTGCGAATGGCATGCTCGATGGCGTCCTGGCTTGCGAAAAGCAGATGCGTGTCCGTGACGGTGAATGCCGATTGAGGTCTGCGTGGAGCGCCGGGATCGACAGGCGTCTGCATCGGAGCCCTGGGATTAAGGCCGAAACCGGGAAAGAAGCCTGAGAGGTCGACGGAATAGATCGTGTGGCCGAGCAGCTCCCGCCTGGCTTCGGGATTGTTCGGCGCGACCATTTTGCTGTGAATGAGTGACAGAGATTGTTCAAGTGCATTTCGATTGTCTATTGCCACTGCAATTACTGACTGCGTGACGGGAGAGGGTTGTTTGTCTGCCGGGCGGGCGGTGCCGTCATCCGGCTGGGGCTTGTCGATGCTCTGGGCGAGGATAATCTGCGAGCCGAGATGGTCGACGATGTCGGCTTTCAACTGCAGGGCCGGCTCGCCCTGGGGGCCGGGCGGTAAAATCGGCATGTACATGATCGCCGCCATTTGGGGCGAAAAGCGCGTGAGAATATTGGCAAGCTCATCGAACGCTTTCCTGATATTCAAATTCACAACGGAGATCGAGCACGCTGAGGCGGCAATAAATCTCGGCATTTGAAGCGGGCCGGATTCGACTTCGAGCAGCTTGCAAATGCCCGCTTTGGCGCCATCGATTTTCAGGATCGCCTTTGCGAAAGAAGAGCCCCCCGGTCCTCCGGCCGGCTCGACGCTGCCGCCGAACGATGTCACGTTATTCAGGCCCATGTTGTCGATGAAGGCCTTGGCACTGCCGGTGACATCCTGGGCAAGCTCAGTCTTGATGATCTGTTGTATATTGACGTAGAAATCGATCCTACCGGCGTTGGACGGGTCAACGGCTTTTCCCGTGGCGTTATAATCGCGGTCATCGGCGAGGGTTGTACTGCCGGCTCCTCTGATCTGAGCGATGACGAATTTCAGCACGTTCGGACTCGTCGAGGCGATCAGGCAATCGTCGATAAAACAATAATTCAGGGCTTCGGGAGGTTTCTTCTCGATGGTTGTAATTTCGACGCCACGATAGTCCTCGGTTTGCCGCCGGGCACCGTCTTCAACGGCCTTGCGGACGATTTCATTAGTCAGCTCTTTGACTTTATCGATTTTGTCGCCCCACTGGGCCACAACTAATATCGGCTCGTTGACATCTTGTAACTTTTCGTCGAATACCAGGGCGACCGCCACCCGGCCCTGCGGCAAAACGCCGGCGTCGGCGATTGTCCTGACGAATTCTCGTTCCGATTCCTGCTTTTTTTCCCGCCATTTGGTCTTGAAATTAGCGATGAAAGGCGCCATGGCCGGGTCTTTGTAGAGCTGGTAAAAGTTGGTTTTTTCGAACTGCGCCCAGAGCTGGTTAAAATTATTGATATCCACCTGCAGAATGGTCTCAGGCGGAACGAGCTTTGCCGTGCTGGGCAGCTCTATGGCGCTTACCGAAGCCGGTGCGGACAGAAGCATAAGAGCAAAGGAGCATAAGAGCATCAGGGTATATGACGATATATTTGTTAGTGCAGCGTTTTTCATTTTCAGGCCTTTCTTGAACAAGCATAAATCTGGATTTCCGATTCACCCATCCCGGCGTACTGGGAACCGGCACTGCTGCTAATATTACCAGAGAATGGCCGATTATGCAATTGTTGTTGGAATTCCGGCAGCAGGCAGTATGGGCAGATTTCCGCCGCAAGGCGTCCTCCTTAAGAAGTCCATAGGACTGTGGACTGCCCATGTGGTTCGTTACTTGCCAATAAATAAGTTGTAAAAAAAGATGTGACCCTAATCCCTCTAATCCCTTTCCCTAATCCCTTTCCTTTGTCTTCATTTTGCATTTTCCGGCACATTTTTTCTCTTGGAAATGTGACTTTTCCAGTATATATTGTCTGTGGCGGTCGTACCCTGAAGTTTGGAACCAGAAGCGAAAGCTCTCGCGCGCGCTAGCCGTTTGCATGACGCCGACGGGGACGGAGTCTAAATCCGCTGTGCGGGGCCGTATCGGAACTCCTTTGAAGCGGTCGGTTGTCAAGGGCTTATTTCGAGAATATCTTATCCTGTGTTCTCAGTAAAAGCATATAATAACTTGTTATGCAATAAAGAAGGAGAAACATATGTCAGCATTGCCAGAAAACGTTAGCAAAGCATGGGATGATCGAAAAGGTCCTATCATATTCAGCACTGTGGATAAGAATGCGGTTCCCAATGCCATCTACGCTACTTGTGTGAGTAAATTCAGTGAAGGTGCAATAGTGATTGCGGACAATTATTTTGAGAAAACACGAAACAATATTCTCGCAGGAAGCAAGGGGTCCATTCTGTTTATTACTAACGAGGATAAGGCTTTTCAAGTAAAGGGGACCATTGAATACCACGGGGAAGGTGATGTTTTCGAGGATATGAAAACATGGAACCCAAAACAGCATCCAGGTCATGCAGCAGCACTATTGAAAGTAGAAGAGGTTTATTCGGGCGCCGAGAAACTCTTATAGGCATAACAAAAACCTGGAGCTTATCGGCGACAGGCCGCCGAAAGCTCACGGAAATTCCGGGGATACCATAGAATGGCACTAAATTAAGGAGAATCATGGTCACGAGAGCAGCTTGTTTGCCAGCCAAATCGGAAATAGGGAGGGACAGTCACTATTTTCTGTGTACTGTCCCCAACCATTTTTTATAAAAGGGTGCTTCCTGTTTATTCAAAAATCCAATAAGAAATAAGTATGGTGTCCCCAGATATCCCCGCCACAAAGAGTTGTAATGGTAGCCAAGGTGCGTGTCTCTATGTGCTATGCGAATATGCCCCTGATGCCCCAACTCCGAGCGGTGGTTGTGGAACTAAACCTGATTGTTAGTTTGTTGGATTGGATCGGTGGCGAGTTGGGGCTCGCCACTGATTCAATTTGCTAATTGGATATTTCAGTGAATGAATCACAGGGGTTTGTCAAATGGAAAAAACGAGCAAATTGATAGCAATGGTTATCTTTTCATGTTTTGGGATTTCATACGGAGCTGAGTATGATATAAAAACAATCACAACTATAATGGATGCTTATGAAAAACAGGTTGATAGCATCAAATTGATATATAGTTGTGAATCATGTAAGTTACAAAATGGGAAAAGACAGTTAGTGAAAGGTGTTTTTGCTCAAAAAAAATCGGATGGATATGTGTTACTTGATGAGAAATGGCAAATAGGTGAAATTTGGGATGATAAGAAACAGGTGGAAGGGATAGTTAGAGCATATAATGGGCAGAGTACTAGTTATTTTGAACATCACACAAATAAACATGGATATCATTCGGCTGCCCTCTATGAGAAACATGATCCCAAGCTGTATAAGACAAGAGACAATCCATATTATCGTGTCTGGCATGTTAACTATAAGACAAAATTTACAGATTTATTAAAAGATCCCAATGCCATGGCAACGGTTCAGAGGGGAGAACTTGTTGATGGATTTAAAACAATCAAGATAGCTTTTAAAGGGTTCAATGGTTCTTATGATTTCTATTTGTGGTTGTTGCCAGAGAAAAATTATTTACCGATCAAATTTCAATCGTTTCGAATAACAGATGGGCGTCCAGTAAGCGAAATGCATTGGGGGGATTATAAAAAGTTTACCGGAAACATCTGGTATCCAATGGATATAAAATTATACATTAGGGGCAATGATGATCCAACTGTAATGAAAGCAGAAGAGATAGATTTTACGCCATTAACAAAAAAGGATTTTGAGTTTAAATTTCCCGAAAAAACACATGTTACTGATCACATTGCTGACATCTCTTATGTAACAACACCTACACGGAAGCAGCAATCTGAGATTCTTGATGAGCTTTTGGAGCAACCATTGATAAATATAGAAAAAGAAGAAGTTCTGGATCAATATATTGAAAGCCACAATATTGATAACACTGAGGATTTAGATATTATAGAAGCCAATGGAAGATATGAATCACCCGTCAATATCGAAAAAAAAAATAGCGAATACGCCATATTGGACAATCATACTGGCACTTTTTTTAGTAAGTTTTGCCATAGTCATTGTTGTTGTTTTTGTCAGGAGAAAAAAAGCATGAAAAAGGTTCGCGTACTTCTAACTTTTTTACTTGTGATGAAAGGTTTTGCAGCGACAACATACAATCAGGACAGACTATATGATTGTGCTGCAAACTGTCTTTATCTTTTTTGCAGTTTAACTAATAATAAAATATCGTATGATAAGAGCATAGAGTTACTGCCAATGACGGACAAAGGCAGTCAAGAAACCACCAAAGTGGAGAGTGAAATCGTCTTCAAAGGCTTTGATAAACAACTAATGGGATATTTGTGGTATTCCGGGGACACCATACATATTTACGCAAGCTCGGGTCTCATGATTCGGTGCGTTAAGTATTGAATTCATGCTTTGACCAAAATTGAATTAAATATAGGAGGATCAAAATAAATGAAGAAGGTTGGAATAATAATTTGTAACCGTTATCACACTTGTGCAGGTGGAAAGTGTCTGCGAGCAATGCACAATCGAGAAGGAGCTTTTTCCTTGTACAAGGAAGAGGAAATACAAATTGCAGGATTCACCACTTGCGGAGGTTGTCCTGGCGGAAACGTTGAGTACGCTCCGGCAGAGATGAAAAAAAATGGAGTAAATGTCATCCATCTAGCTACTGGTTTAGTGGTCGGCTATCCACCATGTCCACGTTTGGAAGCCTTTTGTGATTTCATTCCCGCTAAATATGGTCTGGATGTAGTAATTGGTACTCATCCAATTCCGCAAAACTATTACTTGACTCATCAAAGACTAGGCACTTGGCAGTCTGATAAATGGCAAAGTCGAATTAAGTATGTTTTGACAAACGAAGAAGTACGCTTATCATACGATTGATGAAATATGGTAAAAAGCCAAAGATGCGAAATGTATGGTTGAACATCCAATGCAATCGCAGTTGGTAAAACACCACTTAACAAGCGCATCCACCGGACGCCTTTTAGCCGCCGGTGATCCGCACGTTAGCTGAAATGAACTGAATAACAGAAAGGAGAACGATAATGAAAGACGAGAAGAAAAAACTCACCACCAACGCCGGGGCTCCGGTACCGGACAACCAGAACGTCATGACCGCAGGCCCCCGCGGCCCGCAGTTGCTGCAGGATGTCTGGTATCTGGAAAAAATGGCCCATTTCGACCGTGAGGTTATTCCGGAGCGGCGGATGCACGCCAAGGGCTCCGGGGCCTACGGCACCTTCACCGTTACTCACGACATCACCAAATACACCCGCGCTAAGATCTTTTCAAAGATCGGTAAGAAAACCGAGATGTTCGCGCGTTTTTCCACCGTGGCCGGAGAACGCGGTGCTGCCGACGCCGAACGCGACATCCGCGGTTTTGCGCTTAAATTCTACACCGAGGAGGGCAACTGGGATCTGGTGGGCAATAACACGCCCGTCTTCTTTCTCCGCGACCCGCTCAAATTTCCGGACCTCAACCACGTCGTCCATCGCGACCCTCGCACCAACCTGCGCAGCGCCAAAAACAACTGGGATTTCT
>CAYTNN010000173.1:0-9549 GCA_964439135.1 uncultured Pirellulales bacterium | reverse complement strand
CGCTTCTTGAAAATGCAGTTCTCATATTCGGCATCCTCGTCGAAGCCGTATATATAAAACTTCTGGGCGGCGAAATTTTGCAGGAGATCCCGCAATTGATCCCGGCCGGTGCCGGTCGTGGAATACAGCAGGATATGCTCGCCCGGCTCGGCCTTCAGTGCTGTAACGATGGGCCTTACGATGGGCGGTGCTAAAACCGCCGAATCGATCCGCAGCGGCGATTCAAAGAAATTCAGGATGATATAGGCAACCGCCCCGATATAATGGCACTCGGTCACCACGCTGGCGGTCAGTCGGGAAAACCAGTTCTTCGCCGGGTGGTCGAGTTTGCAGAGCGTCAGCATGTGCTCGTGGTCGATACTGATAAACGGTACGTTTTTTCGCCAGGCCCACCAGGCGCTGAAAGGTTCGAAATCCGATATCACCAACTCCGGCCCGAAGGGCTCAAAATGCTGCTTGAAAAGCTCATCGTTGAGCCTGTTGGCCTCCGGCAGTTTGAGAAGGTTCCTCTTGAGAGTTTCCGATTTGTCGATGCGCTGGCCCTCGAAAGCGAACGACAGGCCGAAAACTTCTTTGACACGCGGGCCGAAGTATTGCTTTAGATACAGAAGTGACTTCTGCGAGCCCACGAACATCACATCGTGGCCGGCGTCGATGAATCTCTGCCCGATCAGGTGGGACCGGCTGCTGTGCCCGAATCCTTCTCCCGCGACGGCGTAAATTATTCTGGCCACTTTTTACAGACTCCGGAGCCGGGACCAAAGGCATGAATCCTGGCTCTACTCAACGCCAAGGTAAGTGAGCGTTCTTTCAATTATTTTGGCCGCTACCGGTGATGAAACAGCTCCGCCGGTATAGCCTTTGCCGAGCGACCGATTCGGCTTGCGTATCGAGACCAGCACTACAATAGCAGGGTCCTCCGCCGGTGCACCGGCGACAAAGGAAGCAACATAATCCCTATCCGAATAGCCTCTTGAGTCGCTCAGTGCGATATTTGCGGTTCCTGTTTTGCCGAACACCTGCCACTTGTCGAGTTTCGCTCTCTTGCCCGTTCCCTCATTGACTACGCTGGCCATAGCCTCGCCCACTACCCATTTAGCAACCTCGGGTTTGATGATATACCCAACCGGCGGCGGCGGTCTTTTCAGCTCGGTGATATTTCCGTCATTATCGACAACCGCTCTGACCATGAATGGACGAACCAGCCGGCCGCCGTTGGCAAGTATGCAGAAAGCCCGGATTAATTGCATACTGGTTACACAAATTTCCTGCCCGAAAGGTATCCGGGTGACACTGTAACCGTCCCACGTATTCGCAGGCCTTAACAGCCCATCGACCTCTCCGGGAAGCTCGATACCCGTTTTCCTGCCGAAGCCAAAGAGTTTCAGCCCGTCGTGAAGCCTGTCTTTGCCGAGTCGTTGTCCGATTTTGGCCATGCCGATATTACTGGAGTTGATCAGAATCTCCCGTACGGTTAAATTTCCGAATCCCCGGCGATATTCTCCGATCCGCCCGAATCCTTCGCCGCGATAGTTTCCGTTTTCACAGAATATCTTCTCTGTCTTGTTCACCACCCCGGCCTCCAGGGCGATAGCGACCGTAACCGGTTTGAGAATACTGCCCGGCTCATACCAATCTGTGATTGCCCGGCTGCGGAAATTATTCGGGTCGGTTGTTCGGATATCTGCAGGATTAAAATCGGGCAGTGAAACCATCGCCAAAATTGCCCCGGTCTTCGGTTCGGCCACAATCGCTACTGCCGATTCCGCTTCGTAGTTTTCGTATTGCTTGATGAGTTCGTCTCGCGTGAACTGTTGTATAGTAGCATCAATAGTTAAGATAATCCCTTTGCCATTGGTTAAGATGCCTTCCTGCTGTTTTGCCCGAATGGGCCGGCGATAGACATCGGCAAAGAAAATATTCCGTGCGGCTGAACCACTGAGTTCTTTGTCGTATTTCAGCTCAATTCCTTCTAATCCACGATTGTCGAGACTCGTAAAGCCGATAACGTTTGCCGCAAGGTTTCCCATTGGATAATGTCTCTGCCAGTCGGACTGAACCCCAATGCCGTAAATCTTGGTTGCGGCGCTACATTGATTGTAATCTGTGGTTGTCTTGATTCTTGCGAAGCCGGGATTTCGGCTTTCCAGTATCTGTTGGCAAATAATATGTGCGCCTATATCCACAATCGGGGCAAGATCCGAGGAAGTCTCTTTCGGGTCTTGTATCGCTCGCGGTTCGGCAAATATGGTTTGGACTTTATTGCTTGCGGCAAGCACTCTGCCCCGACAATCCAGTATTACGCCACGCTGAGGCCGTAGGTTCCTGTATGACCGCCGCTGTGCCAGGCAGGCTTCGCTATAATGTTGATTCCTGTAAAACTGTAGATAGAAACACCGCCCTCCCAGTGCCAGAAATGACACCATTAGAAACAAAGAAAAAAAAATGGTTATTCGAACGCTTCTCAATTTTTATTTGTCAGTATTTGATTTATCAACACGCTGTGAAATCGCGGCAGGATTGATCAAGCCTTCCAGCAACAACTGCTTGGTGCCAAGCTCCTGTTTCAATCGGCTCATATCGGCGTTGCATGCACAACGCTCATAGAAAATACGATCATTGGCACTACGCAGATTAACGGCAAATATCAGAACAGCCGTAAAACAAAATACAACAAAAACAAAACGGAACTGGGACATTGTAAACGTATATCGTTATTCGTTCGGGGTTCAATCCTTAATATCTAATATTCGGCCCGATGCCTGCTCAAGGATTTGCCGTTCCTTATCGAACCGGCATTCTCAGAAGCATCCCGACAGTTAGATCATTCTCGTCCTTAAGGACACTGGCATTGAGTTTGCTGATCTCTCGGTACCGGCTGCCATTTCCAAGCTGCCTGGCAGCAATACGCCATAAATTGTCGTCTTCCTGCACAATGTATGGTACGCTCTGCTCTTCTTTGTCGGGACGAGTCGAAAGGTGCTTGATGCCAATTGATTTTACCTTCTCAAATATTGAATCTGCAATGGTGCTCTCTGTTTCCTTCTTATCCGCCTGCGAAGCCACGAGCGGCGGTATCGCAAGTTTTTGGCCGACGTAGATCGCATCAACGGTTTTCAGCAGTTGGCGGTTGGCTTCGAATATCTTCGCGATGTTTGCTTTTTTGTTGCCTTCCTCAGGTCCATATAACTTCTTGGCGATATCGGCCAGAGTATCGCCCTCGCTAACCACATAGACTTTTGGCAGGGCCGGCCTGGCGGGCTTGGGTGTCTTGGCCTCAATTTTTTCTTCAGAAATCTGTACCGGCGGAGCCGGCTCGATTGGTTCCGGTACAGTGGACTCGACTTCGTCGGCAATTTCCATAATTGAAGTGTCTTTTGCGACCGAAATGTCATTCGGCAATTGTATTTTAAAGCGAACATCCTCCTTTTGCTCAAGGGGAGGCTGAGTCTCTTCGTATGTCGGTTCGTTAGCTTGCTCGGTCCAGCCAAAAAGTCCAGGAGCTTGACGTTCCCTGCTCCCAATTGGCTGCGTATCATTCTGTGAGCTGACCATGTTTGTGGTCATCTCACTGCCGTTTGTAGCACTGCGAAAGCGGGGCAAACCATTGATGACAAACGCAATTATAGAAATAAATACCAAGCCTAACAGCAATCCAATTTTCGCGTCCGAAGTCATAACAAAACTCCATTTATTTCCGGGGATCGCATAATGAGGTTATTGTTTTTGTGCGATCCTCAATTTTGCACTTCTTGCACGCCGATTTTCTTTGATTTCCTCTCGGGTTGGCACAATCGGCTTTTTCGTGACGATACTGTAAATACCTGACTTTCCATTTTGCCTGAAATCGCTTTTGACCAATCTGTCTTCCAAGCTATGAAAACTGATAACTGCTATATAACCATTTATTTTCAGCAGATCCGGTGCTGAAGCGAGCAGCTTCTTCAAATTCTCCAACTCATCGTTGACTGCAATTCTCAACGCCTGAAAGGTTCTTGTTGCCGGATGTATTCTGCTTCTTCGGCCTCGCTTTATTTTGGCAAATGCCCTGCAGACTATTTGTGCCAGTTGGCCTGTTGTCTTTATCGGCTCAATTTCACGTTGCCGGACAATAAAACGCGCGATCCGTCGCGAGGCCCTGTCCTGTCCGAATTCGTAAATCAAATCAGCCAGGGATTTTTCATCCGATTTATTAACTATATCGGCTGCGGTGCGTTTTAATCTTTTGTCAATTCTCATATCAAGAGGCATATTTGTCTGGAAACTCAGGCCAAATTCTGCATCGGCCAACTGTACCGAGCTGACACCCAAATCTGCCAGTATGAAGTCAACCTTTTCGATGCCCTGACTGGCAAGCTCCTCCCCGATTCGAGAAAAATTCGAATTTATCAGAATAACCTTACAGGCAAGCTCCTTTAAATTAATCTGGGCCCTTCGGACAGCATTTATATCGACATCCAGACCGACGACAACTGCCTCAGGGCCCAAGGTTTTACCGAGCAGAAGGCTGTGACCTCCTTGTCCTATGGTCGCATCGACCATCACGCCATCCGATGGCAGCTTTATCTGCTCAGCTAACGTACCGGCAAGGACCGGAGTATGCTCTATTATCGAACCATCCACTTGTCTTATATGTCATATAATATATGCCGTATTTACTGTCGTCTCCTCATGGATCGGGGACTCACTCGATACTCAAGACTCGTGTGAAACTGAAAGTCATCCGACAGCTACCGCATTCTTCCGGCTTAAAAGTTTTGCTGCATCGGGCGAAAATACAACGCCTGAAAAAGTCTCGCCGAGATTTCTCAATCGCTCCAGCCTTTCATCGAGAATTGCCAGCGAGGCGAAGGTTTGTTCGTTAACCTTTCTTTTGCCGGCGAGACTTTCAGCTACAATCCTGCAATGGTTCGAATCCGTTCCAATCATTCTGTCTTGTCTCCACTCTAAAAGTCAAAGTTCTTCGTTCTGTTTTAGCAGGACAACCTGTCTTGCCTGCGACATCTGTTTCTGATATTGAGCCATATGGTCTGAAACGTACTGTTCCCAGCTTTCGGTGTTCCACAGCTCGATATGGTCTCTAACGCCGATAAGCGTAATCTGGTCTTTCAATCCGGCTCTCTTTCGTAATATTTCATTCAGAAGCAATCTGCCCTGGCCGTCTAATTCCACCTTGCTTGACATGGCAAAGCTTATTCGCTCGAATACAACAGCCTCATCAGGTGCCGTGGTCCCGGGCGTAACCGCAAGGGCTATTTGCTCGAAATACTTCTCAGGGTACAAACAAAGTATGCCGTTGGCACCGAGAACGAGATAGAAATTGCTGCCGTGCTCATCGACATCAATCTGGTTTCTTAACTTGTTAGAAATTAGGACTCTGCTTTTGTTATCGACAACGTGCTTGTATTCGCCTGTTAGTAATAGCATGGCAATAGTCCCACTTGGTATATTCAAGATGGGATATTATACCACTTCCTACCACTTTGTCAATATTTGCGAACATTTTTTTGGGGGTTTTTACAAAATTTTATTATAGGACGGACGCCTGGAGTGGTTAATTCATTCGTATATAAATGCTTACGAAAATGCGATGGCATTTGTGCTTCATTATTTTTTTGCTGCTCGAACGATTTTTCCTGCATTATGTGAATTTGTTTCCAGTTAGTTTATTATACTTGCTTCTTATTTTAGCTGAAAAAACTGTTTAAGAAAGATTTGAAACGATTTTCCATGCCGGTCAAATGTGCTGTTAGATGTGATACTGCCATTTCTTATGTCCCCGACAGGGCTGTTTTGGGAAAAAGCTGATACATTTGGCTCTTCCGGTTAATGGGCAGATTGCTATGCGGTCCGGGAAAAAGAAAAAAATCATACGGAGTTCCGGAGCCATAAATCTGCTCCTGCTGGTACGCCCCGAAACGAATTTTGGCCTCTTTGTAAACGATTTTTCCATTAAAAACAAACTCAAAGCGACTTTTATGCTTACTTTTAAGAAATAAACCGTGTGCTAAGCGAACCTAGTGCAAGTCAGCAGGTATAAATCATGGTATGTCTCAATGTGCCAGGGGCAGCCATCTGCTGAACGTGGAGTTCTTACGGGAATGCTATGGGTATATCGGCAGGGAGAAGGCTCGTATGAGATATTTGTACTGAAATAGATTCTCCAAAATCTGCACGAGAAGCAGAAATTAGTTGAAAAACGATGCTATATCGTGTAATCTAATATAAGCAGCGCTATAAATGGAATGTTTAATAATGTATATTTGAAAAATGTGAGCGAGGATAGTGGTAAATCACAAGAACAAACAAACAGGCAGCAAAAATGGGCGGCAGGGTGGTACTGGGAAACGCAAGGGTAAGCGGTTTTGGATCATAATTCTTCTGCTGATAATTGGCGGTACCGCGATTGTGCTTTCGGGATGGATGAGAACGCCGTTGTCAACCGATGCCGAAGGCGCGAGTAGCACATTCACAGTGCGCGAGGATGACTTGGTCATTACGGTGACAGAGAGCGGCAATATCAAAGCTCAGGAGTCCACGGATATTATGTGTGAGGTTGAGGGCCGGGGCGTCGAAATTGCCAGTATCGTTCCCGAGGGTACTGTGATTACTCCGGAAGACGTTAAAAAGGGTAAGATTCTCTGTCAGTTGAACGCGGCTGAGCTCCAGGACACTTACAATCGCGATCTGATCGATTTTTCGGCTGCCAAAGCGAATTATTTAGGGGCTCAGGAGGCTCACCTGATCCAGAAGAAGCAGAATGAATCCGACATTGCCGCGGCGCAATTGGCGGTTGAGTTCGGCCTTATGGACCTGCAAAACTACCTGGGTGAAAAAGCATCGCAGAAACTCGTCGACGAGGAGAGCCGGGACCCGAACGTAGTGATCGAGATGGCAACATTACTGGCGCTTCTTGACGACCCGAACGACCTGGGCGGCCAGGCTTCACAGATGTTGAAGCAATATCAAAATGATATTCTTCTTGCCGAGGGACAGCTCGAAAAAGCGACAGACGTTTTAACGGGTACACAAAAGCTTCATGATGCGAACTATGCATCGGACCTTGATTTGAAGAGCGCCCAACTGGATGTGAACCGGTTTCGGATTCAAACAGAGAGTGCCACTGAAGCTCTCAGATTGTATAAGCTCTATAATTTTCCAAAACAAACAAAGCAGTTTCTGAGCGATTATCACGAAGCCAAGCGTGAATTGGACCGGACCGTGGCCAGCACGCGATCCGAACTGGCCCAGGCCCAGGCGAGACTTGAAAGTACCGAAGCCTCGTTTAATCTCCAGAAAAGTCACGTAGCCAAGCTTGAGCGGCAGATTGCCGCGTGCATTATCCGTGCACCCAGCCCGGGCATTATCGTCTACGGCACCAGTGCGGACTGGCACCAGAGGCGTGAGGACCCGATCGAGGTCGGAGACATGGTTCGCCGGGGTCAGAAGATTTTTACCATTCCCAACTCCAATGTTATGGGCGTTGAACTGAGAGTCCACGAGTCGTCGGTAAATAAAGTTCTGCCGGGGCTGGATGTGACAGTTACAGTGGAAGCCCATCCTGACCTGGCCTTTCGCGGTAAAGTGGTTAAGGTCGCCCCATTGCCGGATCCTCAGCAAGGCTGGCTCGATCCCGGCGTGAAGGTCTATACGACATATGTCACGATCGAGGGCTCGCACGAGGTCCTCAAGCCGGGAATGTCGGCAAAAGTCGAGATTCTCGTTGACCAGTTGCGCGACGTCAAAATCGTGCCGGTTCAGGTTGTTGAAAATCGAACCGGCAAGAAATTCTGTTATATCGCAACTGACTCGGGCCCGCAGGAACGTGAGGTCGTAACTGGGGCGTTTAACAATACCTTTGTCGAGATCGTCAGCGGTTTACAGGTCGGCGAGAAGGTATTGCTAAGTCCTCCACAAGGGATAGAACGGAAACCCGCTTCCGAGACAAAACAGCCGCGGCGGCCATCCACGGAAGACAACAAGCCGCAGGATAATGCCGAAGAAGCCGGCGAGTCTCTCGAAGAACCTGCTCCCGATTCAGACGTTTCAACAACGTCGTAACTTCAGCACGCTTTCCCCAAAATTGCCTATGGGGGCCGAAATACAGTCTTAACCAGTCCTCCTATTTTTAGAATCTATAGAAAAAGCTGACGGCAATAACGGGATAGAACTTAAATGGATCCAGTTCGTCTTCTATTTCGGCAGTTTCCTTTGCCAGATCCCCCGCCAGGCTGGCTACCGGCCCGGTTGCCGAGAGACTAACATCAGGAGTGCTTATGAAAGCAACGCCAAAATCACAGGTAAATCCCCACCTCCTGCTATGAGTAAGAGGATTGCCCCAGCCAATTCCTACGTAAGGTGCTATCTGATCTATTTCTATACAGCCGGACAAAGTACCTATTTGAGCGGGTGTGTAGGTTGTACCTCCAATCTCTTGTTCCTCAGTTGGTACCGCGTCAAGATTGACTTTATGGTCCATTGACAGAACACCGCCGCTCAGACGAAAAGAACCATCAAAGATATACCAGTCAACGAGTCCTGTTACGGAGAAAAAATCAAATCCAAGTTCGTAATCAACATCTTCTAATTCTCCGTCATAATCATAGCTGAACGTATTTATGCCGACCCGGGCGTTAACTTTCGGAACTACTGCCGCGGTAAATTCCCCGCCGAGTCCCAGCGTACTGCTTTTTGCCAAAAGGGCAAATTTACCGCAATCCGTACATCCGCTATCCGTACACCCCGCTCCACAAGAAAGTAAAATTGATAAGATTAATAACAAAATTGCATTTAGTTTCATTCTCATAACATTTCCTTTCTTTCCGTTTAGAGCATTTTATCTACTCAGTTCTACTGCCATACCGTATTTCGGTGAGATATCTATCCGGTATAACTTGAGTATTCGACTTTTCCGGCAGCTTTTCAATTGTTTTTTCTTTTTTTGCCATTTTAGACATTCCTTAAAACCCCCATTCATAGCCTAAAAATGAGGGTCGATTCGACTCGCCCTTTGATTTGTAAATAGGCTATATCCGGTTAACCAGTCGCCGCCGCGAGCGATTCTTCTCTTTTTCCCGCTCCTTTGGCCGGCTCGGGAGCGGGAAATTGGCTTTGTTTGGCTTTGTTTTCTTCTTCGCCGTTAGCCGGCATGTTGTCGTAATCTCCTTTCGCAAAAGGTGTTACGCCCATTAGTTCCGGGGCAAATTGGGTTTGTTTTTTCAAGTCGCCTTTCAACCCCCAGAAAATCTGGGGGCTAACTAAAATTGGCTTTGATTGGCTTTGAATTGGGTTTGTTTTCACCAAGTGTCCAATCCAATATATTGCATATAACCCCTTGTAATAATTGGTTTTGCGTTCATTTTGCCCTTTCGAAAATTGGCTTTGTTTTTTCAAATGTACCCTTTCAAATGTGCCTTCGGATCTGTCATTTGGCTCCCGTTCCTCTTGTTTCGGATTTAGAGCTTAGTGCTTAGGATTTCCGGGCAAAGCCCGGCTTTGGTTTTGTTTTTTCAAATTAAGCTCAATTTTTCGTCGTTTTCTACTCTTTTT
>CAYTNN010000172.1:5774-9558 GCA_964439135.1 uncultured Pirellulales bacterium | reverse complement strand
TTCGGTTCAGCAATGCATCGCCGGCGGCAATCATTCCCCCGGTAAAAATTATTCGCTTCGGCTCGGTTGTATGCAGCATGTTTATGCACGTAATCGCGAGGGCCTTTGCTGTTCCGTCAGTGATTTCTTTGGCCAGTTTGTCCCCGGCGGCTAAATGTTTGTAGACGTCCTTACTGGTTATTTTGCCCTTTTCGTCGAGCACTTTTTTAAGGCTGGATTCGGCCCCGGCTTCAACGGCCTCGGTCGCCCTTCTTGCCGTCGAGTCGGCGGATGCGTACGCTTCGACACAACCCTTCTGGCCGCAGTTGCAGCTCCTGCCGTCCGGGTGTATGATCATGTGTCCCAATTCGGCGCCGTTTTCGTCGCATCCGTGCAGCAGTTCGCCGTCACTGACAATACCACCGCCGATTCCTGTGCCAAGCGTGAAGAATACAATATCTTTGACGCCTTTGCCTGCCCCGACGGTATATTCGCCCCAGCAGGCCACGTTTGCGTCGTTATCGAAGACAACGGGCGCCCCGAGCTTTTCGTTTAGCATCCGGCAGATAGGAACGTTTTTGAATTTCGGCATGTTCGTGGAACGGATGATGATGCCCTCGCTGTATTTGGCCGGTCCGGGAGTTCCAATACCGATAGCGACAACGTCCTGCAGAGAAAGACCGGCCTCGGCAATAAGTTCTTCGGTGGTCTGGGCCATATTGTTAATGACAATCTCCGGCCCCATATCCGCGTTGGTCGTGATCGATGTTTTACAGATCAACTTCAAGTCGGAATCAAACAAGCCGATCTTGATATTTGTTCCTCCCACGTCAATTCCAACATACGTTTCATTCATTTCTCGTTCCTCTTGATTCGTGGTTTATGTCTTGCCCGGGATCCGGTTGCCGGATTGCGGGACACTCAGTTTAATCCGGATAGCCGTCGGGGTGGCTGTTGTGCCATTGCCACGCAGTGGATACCATTTCTTCCAACTGGGGTTTTTCAATTTTCCAGCCCAGCTCTTTCCTGGCCTTTGTGGCGTCGGCAGTCAATCTTGGCGAATCGCCGGGGCGACGGCTTACTTCCGTTACCTTAAAATCCTTTCCTGAAACCTTCCTGACTGTTTCAATGACCTCTCTGACCGAATGGCCCTTTTCGTTGCCCAGGTTGCAGATCAACTCACGGCCTTGATCCAGCCAATCCAATGCCAGCAGATGCGCCCGGCACAAATCGTCTATATGGATATAATCGCGAATACATGTTCCATCTGGTGTATCGTAGTCGGCTCCGTAAATTTTTATATCGCCGCGTTTTCCCATGGCGGCCTGGATGGTCAGCGGAATCAGATGGGATTCTGGTCGATGATCCTCACCGAGAGTGGCATTGTTGCCGGCACCGCAGGCGTTGAAATATCTAAGCGCGGCAAAGACAAGTTTTCCCGTTCGGCTTTGGTAATGGCACATCCTTTCGACAGCCAGTTTCGTTTGGCCGTAGGGATTTATTGGTTCGGTCGGTGAATCTTCCGCGATTGGCACTTTTTTAGGAATACCATAGACCGCCGCCGTGCTGCTGAACACAAATTTCTCCACGCCGACGATTTCCATCGCCGAGAGCAGATTCTCCGTACAGCAGAGATTATTGCGGTAAAATTTGAGAGGCATCTGGACCGATTCGCCCACTTCAATAAAGGCGGCAAAGTGCATTACTGCTTCTATGCTGAATTTTTCGAGCGTTTCGACAAGCAGCCGGCTGTCGGCTAAATCGCCTTCGACAAATTTCATGTTCCCGATTGCTGATTTATGGCCTTTGCTGAGATTGTCGAAGACGACCGGTTCGTGTCCCTCAACCGCCAGCTTTGCCGTCATGTTGCTGCCTATGTACCCTGCTCCGCCGCAAACCAGCACTTTCATATTTGGTTCTCCGTCATTTGTAACTGGTGGTTCGATAGCCGTACGAGTCCTGTTTCAATCCGCTTGAGAATCTCCGCTTCAAGCCGTGAATCCCTGCCCAGGTCGATCCAGGCCATCTGTTGCTTCTGCTCGGGATTAAGTTTCAGTCTCTGCAATGATAAGCTGCTTTGCGAGAACATCCCATAGACCCTGGTGGTGCTGCTGACCTGGCGTTCGGGCAGCGACAGCCTTTGGACCTGCACGTTGCAGCCGATGCATAGCTGCTCATTTTGTTGGCTTATGTCTAATGTCACGGTCCTGCGGATAGTGTGAAGGTTTGCCGCAAGGGTATTGTCGGCCCCGACATTATCGCTGCGCCAGAATTCGAAGAATTGTGCCCCCGGTAGCGGCCTGGTTCGTATCAGGCCGCTTTGAGCATCGGCTTTCTCGATCGTAAAGTACATATTGGCCAGCACGTCCTCGGCGACCTCCATCAAATCGGCCGTGCCGACGCCCTGGTCCCGCTCGACATAAAGAGTGTGGTCCTGCACCTTTACCCCTGGCGGAGACGAATTCTGCTGCGCACAACCTGCCGCTATGAGCGTGCACGTCATAAGTGTATACTTGCACAAGCGATATGTGCTGCTGCGTTCTTGTTTTTTTTCATTCTTCTGCATTTGCTTATCCGTAAGCTTAGCCTACAATTGCACTGATGTCAATGAGGTACATTTGTCGGCCGTTGCCGGCGTGGGGTGAGTCGATGACAATACTTTGGCCGTCGGGGCTGAAGCGCGGGTGCGTGTCGCAGCGCCATTCGCCTTTATACTCCGGTGGCAGATAAAAATGCCCGAGCGGCACAGTTTTGCCGGTCGCTACGTTGAAAAGATAGACGTTCTGATTTCGCTCTTTGTCCGGATAGGCATCGTTTAGAATCCATTTATTGCCGGGCAGGTAGGTGCAGTGGCCGTTTCTTGTCATTATGCCTTTGCCGACCACCTCAACTTTTTCCGTGCCGTCCTCGTAAAGATAGAACGCGTCGCCGTGCGAGGGGTGCCACGCCCAGGCCAAAATATGCCGCGGATCGCGCCAGATGAAATGCGATGTTTTGCCGTGAGGATCGACAACGTGAATATCCGTTCCGTCGGAATTGGCGGTGAGCATTCTCGTGCCGAAACTACGCAGGCCCGTTGCCCGCCAGCGATGCAGAAAGATGAATCGAGAGCCGTCCGTATTGAACAGCAGGTGGTTGAAGTAGTGCTTGGCATCCTTTGGGTCGCCGGGGATTTGGCCGAATCCGGCTATGTCGGCGAGGGATATAATCAATTCCCGGCTGCCCGTATCAAGATCGACTCGAAAGATGCCGGAATCCTTCGGAGCCGCGGCGTCTTTGTGCGGGTCAGGCAGGCCAGCGTAACCGTAGCCGGGTCGCATGTTCTGAATACGCCTGAAATCCGGCGCCACGGCAGTCCGGCCATCGGGGCTAACGGTATAAATTGGGTACGGCAGGGTTCTTTTCCTGCCGCTATGAATATTAAGGATGTGGCATACGAACCGGCCATCCTGCCGGTCGTTGAAGATAATCTCGTCTTTCGAGCCGGGCCGCCACTGGAGCATACAGCCCTGCTGCCAGCACCATGCGCTGCTTTGGCCGAGTTCCGTCCACCGGTCGTCGTTGTTCAGATCGACCATCCCGATTTTAATGACGTCATCAGATTTGGGGCTGCGATGCTCGAAGTCGACCTCCATCCCGAGCGTGTATCGGCCGGTCGGGTCGAACTGCAGTTTGTCGTAGTAGCCAAACCAGTGGAATTTCGGCCCCTGTGTGATAGCCCTGACCGGAGGCAGACTTGACAATTTCGATTTCCGATTTTCGATTTTCGATTCGGTTGAGCCACCCAACACCGAGCCGACCAGGC
>CAYTNN010000172.1:0-5674 GCA_964439135.1 uncultured Pirellulales bacterium | reverse complement strand
TTCCGATTTTCGATTTTCGATTCGGTTGAGCCACCCAACACCGAGCCGACCAGGCCCGTCATTCCGAGTGAACAAATGGCCGTTCTTTGTATGAATTCTCGACGATTGAGTCCAATATTGTTCATATCGGATAATTCTATTGGTTAATACCTTGAATGCAAGCACCAAATGCCCACTGGGATAGTGCTATCTAAAGGATAGCCTGTTCTAATGCCGATGATGATATTATAGCGACTAAAGTGAGCTAAAGCTACAAAGTTCATAAGCTTCTTACTAACTTTAGGCACTCTTAACTTTAGTCACTTTAGGCACTCTTAAAGGATTGAAATATAAAAATGCCCTCGATGCAGAGACAATCTGTTGGCGAAAAATTGCTGGCTTTACCCCTGGGGCAAAATGTTAAAAACTTTCTCAATTATCTGACTGTAGAAGCTGGACTGTCCGAGAATACCGTTCTGGCCTACGGCCGGGACCTTAAAAGCTTTCTGGGGCACTGTAAATCCAACGATATCAAGCACCTGTCGCAAATCAAACCGACAGTTATCCAGGAATATCTTCGAATCCTTACTCATGACCAGAAAGGCGAAAGTTCGATTAAGCGGGCGCTTGTGGCTATCAGGATGTTCCTGCGATACGCCAAGCTTATGGGTCTTATCGAAGATGACTTTACGGCAATTCTCGAAAGCCCGAAAATCTGGCAGAGATTGCCCAGCATTTGCAGTCAGCAGCAGGTTGTGAATCTGCTGAATGCCCCCAGTCCCGACGAGCCGTTCTATCTCCGCGACAAGGCGATGCTTGAATTGCTATATGCAACCGGAATAAGAGCCAGCGAGCTTGCAGGCCTGAGGATTCCAGACCTAAATCTTGATATAGCCTATCTGCGATGCCTCGGCAAAGGCAACAGAGAGCGTGTCGTCCCGGTCGGCAAAGTTGCCATCGAAGCGACGGTTGAGTACCTGGCTAAGCTCCGGCCGGGGCTGGCCAAACCTTTTAGTGACAATTTCCTGCTGCTTTCCCGAACAGGCCGGCCTATGAGTCGTATTGAAGTTTGGAGATTGGTTAAGAAATATGCGATGCGGGCAGGGATGCCCAGAAATTTGACCGCGCATACGTTGAGGCACTGCTTCGCAACGCACCTTCTCGCAGGAGGAGCGGATCTTCGAAGCATCCAGGAGATGCTCGGGCACGTGGATATCGCGACGACGCAGATTTATACACACGTTGATCAGGAAAGGCTTAGAGAGATTCATAGAAAATTCCACCCAAGACCGTAGGTAAATTGTCTATTTTCTATTACTCACAATAAAATTGGTTGACTAAAAAAGTTTTCAATATTATTATATAATAACGAACGGACAGAAACATCGCAAAACAGGAACCGGCAGTTTCTTAAAAGGCCATCTGAATGAGCGCAAAGCGTTTATATCTGGTTATATTGATGTTGGCGATAGGATTCCAGCAGGCCGGTATCACCCAGGAAAAGCCGCCCGTACCCGCTCAAAGCACACCTGCAAACGCGGAACTTGATCCCCAGTTAAAAGTGAACAAGGATGCCTTGCTCAACGGATCTATAGACGCTGCAACTGTAATGTTATTCCACGACGATCCGAAAGCCCGGGAGATATTGCTTGATGCCCTAAAACAGAGTGAAAACAGCCCGGCGCGCATGGCGGTCTGTAAAGCGTTAATTCAGGCAAGGGCATCGAAAAAGACCGTCAAGAATGATCAGGATTTCATCGAGCCACTACTCGGCGTCTTAGACACTGAAACTGATGCCGAAGCCCAATTGGCTGCGGAGGCGACCCTGATTTTCGAGTACGAGAAAATAAGAGAATTGCTCGAAAAGATATTTACAGACCCAAAAAAACCGGTCAAAACGAAGATAAATGCCATACATGCATTGAAACTTCGGCTGGATATGATGGCGACCATTAGACTAATCGAGCTGGTTGACGACCCGGAAAAACAGGTATCCGCAGAAGCGGAAAATGCCTTGCATTCTCTGGGCATACCGATAGGAGAAGATCCCCAAACTCGCAAACAAAATATAGATGCAATTAATCAGCAAGGTCAGGTGGCGTTCCTGCGGACTCAGTTGATTCGCCAGGACGCTCAGATGCGCAAGGAGAGAGCCGCATTGGACTTATGGCAGCGGCGCTATAAATTGGAATTGGACAAGAGGTATGAAAGCATAAGCGAAGACGCGGCCAGGGGAGAATTCTTAGCTACGTATTTAGTCGATACGGAAACGGTTGTAAGATTATGGGCCCTGGATAAGGCTTATAAGTGGCGGGTCGCACCGGGTTCGAAGCTGCCCGAAAAACTTGGTCCCGTTTTAATCAAGCTGATTTCCGACGGCGACAGAGATGTCCGGCTGATAACCGCCGAGTTGCTGGCTTTGATGCCGAAGTTGAATTCAGCTTCGGCACTGCTGGCACAACTCGGAGCCGAACAGGACGACCAGGTAAAAACAAAGCTATTAGAAGCGCTCGGTGGAGCGTGTTCCAACGCTATTTTGTCCAATCCTACAACCACAATCTCTCCTGAGATAAAAGAGATACGCAAGCAAACCCTGGAATGGGCTGCGAAATTTCTTTTTGAGAAGAATGCGGAAAAGGCCCGGAACGGTGCTGTAGTCATAAAAAAACTGCTCAAACGAGACGGATTAGAGCCAAAAGAGGTTGACAAATATCTTGTTTTGCTTTCGGAGAGATATAACAAACAAAAGGACAATCCCGACGGGACTCTAAGGGGGGAATTGCTCAGTGAAATGGCCGCTTTGTGCGCGCAGGACAGCACATGCAAAGACAATGCGGCCAAGCTTTTTGAAAACTTGTTTGTAGAAGCCTTACGCGATGAAGCGAATTTCGTTCGGGAGGCAGCCGTAGATGGACTTACTTATATTAACAAGACGAAAGCCCTAAAAATACTAAGAACTGATTTTATTAATGATCCCAGTTTAATACTAAGAGAGAAAATTATTGCTCTGGCGAATGCAGTCGGCGGCAACGAAGACTTGAATTGGCTGGCGGAGAAAATCGGTTCAAACTCCGAAAGTGATCCGTCCTGGCAGGCAATGCTGAAAATATTCAGAGGCTCCGACGCCGGTGTCCTAAAGGAATGGATGGACAAGCTTACCTTACAAAGTAGCAAAGTTAAGTTATCTAACGTGCAGAAAATCGAATTTCTTAAAATAGCAGAAGCTGCCAAGGGCAACAGCGACAACAAACCGGAGATACGTAAGAGATTAGCCGATCTGTATCATAAAACGGGTCAATATGAACAAGCCGAAGGCTATTATAGCGTTATATATGAAATGACCCAGACACCGGAAGGTAAAGAGGCGATTTTACCCAACCTATTGGATTCATGCTTGAGAGGGGCAAAGCCGGAGCGTACAGCCGAGTTGGTGAAGAATTGCCTGACACAAGGAGACTTAGATCCTAACAGTATTGTTGTGAAGTCGATTGATAATTACTTAAGCAAACCACCGGTCGGAGCTGATCCGAATGAAGTCCTTAAAGTATTAACCGCTATAAAAGTTCCGCAAGGCAGACCACAATGGAACCAACAGCTTGCGAGCTGGACAGATCTCCTGGGCAAAGCTAAAGAGCCGGACAAACCAAATCAGCAGAGTAGTTAGCCGGAAGTATTCACTTGTTTTTCAATATTTTATGCCTCGAATGAGGCCATCCGCTTTGCCCGTTCGTCTTTGTATGAAGATTTCGTGGATTCTCTTGTATGGCAGCATACCTTATAGCCGGCAAGGCTTGGGCTTAAAGTGTTCCTGAAAGCTTTAGCGATAAATCGGCAGTTTTAGGGATTGACTGGTTACATTAAGGCTGATTATAATCGTGTGATTTGTGAAGTATGGAGGTTTTTTTATGATTAACAGTAAAATACTCGTAGTATCGTTAGCCATTTTCTGTGCCGTTGCTTTTCTCGCCGAAGATTTATGCTTAGGCGGCGTGGACAACGATGGTTGGAAAGCGTCTCCTGAATTAGTCGCTAAACTTACAAAAAGCCGTTCCGAGGCTAATTATGACGAGCGGAAGGTCCCGGAATACACTTTGCCTGACCCGCTTGTGATGTCGGATGGGACGAAGGTGGCCAATGCTCAAGCCTGGAAGACCGGGCGCCGGCCGGAGGTGCTCGAACTGTTCCGGACTCACGTTTATGGTCGCTCGCCGATCGAACGGCCACGGGATATGGCCTTCAAGGTTTTCGACCTTGAGCGGTGGGCGCTTGGCGGTCTGGCCACGCGTAAGCAAGTGTCAGTCAGCTTTACCGGCAAGCAGGATGGGCCGGGGATGGATATCCTGATATACTTGCCAAATGACAGGAAAAAGCCCATTCCAACCTTTGTTATCTTGAATTTTGGCGGCAACCATACGATTCACGCTGATCCGGCTATCAAATTGTCAGGCAGTTGGATGCGCCAGGGATCCGGAATCGTGAACAATCGTGCCGGGGCTGACTCCAGAGGCAAAGCCTCATCGCGGTTTCCAGTCGAAGAGATTCTTAAACGGGGTTACGGCCTGGCCACAATCTACTATGGAGATATAGATCCGGACTTTGACGATGGCTTTAAAAATGGAGTACAACCCGTCTTTGACAAATTTCAAGAAGGTAAAAGAGCATCAGATGCATGGGGTTCTATCGGTGCATGGGCGTGGGGTCTGAGCCGGGCCATGGACTATTTTGAGACCGACGCCGACATTAACCAAAAGCGAGTAATTGTCCTCGGGCATTCGCGTCTGGGCAAAACGTCTCTTTGGGCCGGTGTTCGGGATGAGCGGTTCGCAATCGTGATTTCAAATGACTCGGGCTGCGGCGGGGCGGCTCTGAGCCGGCGGCGGTTCGGCGAAACCGTAGGGCGCATCAATACGAGCTTTCCACACTGGTTCTGCGAGAATTTCAGGAAATACAACGGCAAAGAAGACGATTTACCTGTCGATCAACACATGCTTATCGCACTGATCGCGCCGCGCCCGGTGTACGTGACCAGTGCCGACCAGGACTTGTGGGCCGATCCGCACGGTGAGTTTCTTTCGTGCAAGTATGCCGATCCCGTTTATCGTTTGCTGGGCCTCGACGGATTGGGAGTTGACCGAATGCCCGGACTCGATAGGCCTGTACAAAAAGGCTCGATCGGCTACCATGTCCGTTCCGGTGGGCATGATCTGACTGAGTATGACTGGCAGCAGTTTATGAATTTCGCTGATGCGCATTTTGCGACATCAGGCAGGGGCAAGAACTGAAGTTTATTTTCTGTTCAATCTTGAGCAACTTCACCTGTTTGCCGTATTTGGAAGCTTTGTTATTTAGAATTTGTGTAAAAAGCAGCAATAATTCAAATATTTTTGTTTTTTTTAATTTTTTTCCATTTTTATGTTTGCATTTTTGCCGTCGTTAAGATATTTTACGTGGTTTATATTAACAATCTGTTGAAAATAATTAGTTTCTGCGCACTTTTTCAGGCAAGTTGAGTAGAAATAAGGTATTTTGCTTTATATCTATCGGTTTTTACCGGATATGAAGGTGGTTTTTGGCTCAGTTCACTACAGCAGTGTCGGTCGGTGGATTGGGTTTTGCTGCTGTAGCTCAGTGGTAGAGCGCGTCCTTGGTAAGGACGAGGTCATGGGTTCAAGCCCCATCAGCAGCTAAATGCAAG
>CAYTNN010000171.1:0-9620 GCA_964439135.1 uncultured Pirellulales bacterium | reverse complement strand
TAGCGTCTTTTTCCTGTGTGGCCAGTTTCTCCTGAACATGCGAGTATATATCCTGGTCGATATGCTTTTCCAGGCCGGCCCATGTCCGTCTCATTGCTTTTACATAATCGACTCCCGTATAGTATCTGTAACACAGTTCGGCCCACAAAGTCCTGCCCGACCGCATTTTGCGGTCCCACCGAACGTGGTGGAACCAAAGCAGATATTCTTCGGGACATGTCTCTATCTTATCGAATCGCTCCCGCCAGGGCGAAAAATACTGGCTTGTCGCGTTACTTCCGGATGAACTTCGATCAAATCCCAAACCGGCACTGTCGGCGCGATGATAATAAACGCTGGTCCAATCCAATCGTGATGATTTCGCATAACCGGGTTGCGGGCCGTAATGAAAGCCGGCCTGCATAATATGATGGAGTCCCAGCGGAGTCATATAGTTAACGCACGCCTCCCGCGATCCGAGCATCATTTCCTTGATTGTCCCGACAACGTCGCTATCCCGGCTAAGGGTCATGCGAATCCATTCTTCGGCAATCGTCTCGCTGGACAGGTCATGGTCCCAGGCTAGCCGGCCGTATGCATACCAGTTGGCCTGGGCAAACAGATGCCCGCACCAGTTTCGGTCCGACCCGGTATTGGCCACGCCCGCAATCCCGCTCATCGAGTAATCGTGCAGGGAACCATCCATGACTTTCGAAACATGAGAGTCACTTCCCTTCGCATGTGTGTCGAAATCCAGGCATTCTTTCCACATGGGCGCCAGAAAAACCAGGTGCTTCGAATGTCCCAGGTATTCCTGTGTAATCTGCAGCTCCAGCATCAAAGGCGTCTTTGGCATAGCCCCAAACAAGGGTTGGATAGGCTCGCGGGGCTGAAAGTCCACCGGGCCGTTTTTGGACTGAACAAAGACATTGGGACGGAACTGTCCATCGAGAGGAACAAACTCCATATAAGCCCGCTTGGCACGATCCGGATCGACGTCGGCGTCATATACGAAAGCCCGCCACATCACGATGCCGCCATAGGGAGCCAGCGCTTCGGCCAGCATATTGGCGCCATCGGCGTGGGACCTTTTGTAATCCTGCGGACCGGGCATGCCTTCGGAATTGGCCTTTACCAGAAATCCGCCGAAATCGGGAATCGATTGATAGACCTCTTTGACCTTTTCCTTCCACCAGAGCCGGACATCGGGATCCAAAGGGTCGGCGGTCTCCAGGGAACCGATGCCGCCTCTTCGGCTGTTTCGATTGGATGCCGGCTTAAGTGGGGACGAAAAACGAACAGAGACAAACAGCCTTATACCGTAAGGCCTGAACACATCGGCGAGCACTTTGAGTTTGATAATATATTCAGCCGTCAGGAAAATGGGATTGGCATTAACGTTATTTACCGCCGTTCCATTGATGCCGAGAGAAGCGTTCGCCCGGGCGTAATCTTTGTATCGTGGGTCTACGGTTCCGGGCAGTTCATCCCATTTCCACAGCGATTTGCCCGCGTAACCTCGCTCTACCGAGCGGTTCAGATTGTCCCAGTGATTCAAGAGCCGGTATTGAATTCGAGGCTTGGAGGAAATATCTGCGTTCGCTAGGGATTGCTCATTCTGCATGAGTCTCAACAAATGAAAAGAACCATACAAAAGGCCAACATCCTCGTTTGCCGCGATAATTATTGATGGAATGCCTTTAACCTTGAGCGACCGAATCAAAAATCCTTCACGCCCCAACGCCGCCAGCTCGTCCGACAAGTCCAATTCCCGTATGACCTGAGACCGCCCCGGCGTGCCAATCACAAGAGCAGCACTTTTGGAAAGCGTACTGCGTATTGGCACTTCGACTCCCAAAAGTCCCTCAAGCCCTTTTTGCAATTCCTTCCGAACGATGCCGAGCGTTTCGGAATCGCCCTCAATTACAATAGATGAAAAAGCCTGCCGGTATTCTTCCAATATCACTGAATCATCCAGCTTTCTGCAGGACATCCAGAGATCGTAGCCGTCATCGGCACTTATCATCGGACAAACCGAAACCACAATAAGTAGCGCAACGATTACATCCTGCAATGATAGTCTCATATCCGCTCCAATCATTGTAAACTTTCCGTCTTCAGGTATTCACTTGCCTGATTCGGATACTATAATATTTTATGCCCTTGTCAAGCAGTCACGCAATCTTTTTATCCGCCCGGCTTTCGCATTCATCTTTTATCGTTCTGCGTTCTGCGTCAGTACGTGGTACGCGGCACTAAGAAAGTTTTGTTGCTGTCGATGCCAAATTCGATATACTTGTCAATAACGTATAGGACAACTTTGGGAATATTTGAAAGTAAAAGACGATAACCAGTAAGAATGGTTTCGTCTAAAAATTCAGGTATGGCAAGGAATCGGGAAAGGATTAGCGAATCATGTTTGGAGTCAGTTGGATTGACTGGTTGGTCATAGCCCTCTATCTTGCGATAATTGCGGTAATCGGGATATCAGCCGCCCGGCGCGTACGTAACTCTGCAAGTTTCTTCATCGGTGACCGAAAGTTTGGTAAGCTGATGATGATGTTTTTCACGTTTGGCACCGGCACCCATTCAGATCAGGCCGTCAGTGTCGCCGCGAAGACATATCACTCCGGTGCATCGGGTATCTGGTACCAATGGTTGTGGCTGTTCGTAACACCTTTCTTCTGGTTGCTGGCTCCGGTATTCAGGCGAATGCGCGCTGTTACCACGGGAGATTATTTCTTCGCCAGATATGACCGTAGTGTGGCCGGCCTGTACGCCGTGATGGGGATGCTGCAGTTAACGGTTAATATCGGCGTGATGCTCAAAGGCAGCACCGCCATGATCACAGCGGTATCGGGGGGACAGATCAATCCGAACATTGCCATCTGCGCGATGACGGCAATCTTCATTATCTACGGTATCGCGGGCGGCCTGAGTGCTGCCATCCTGACGGATTTTGTCCAGGGGATACTCACCATTGTTCTTTCTTTTTTGATTCTGCCCTTCGCTCTGTCCGCTGTAGGAGGGATGGCGGGCCTGCGTGAAAGCATACAGAATCCGGATATGTTCAAGGTCGTTGCTCCAGCCGGAATCACAGCATTTTATATTGCGGTCATCTCGTTCAATGCCTTGCTGGGCTGGGTGACCCAACCCCACAACATGGGCCTGGCCGCCGCCGGCAAAACCGAAATGGAAGGCCGCGTGGGCGTGATGTGCGGCATACTTTTCAAACGGGTGTGCACTATCGCATGGGTCCTTACGGGACTCTGTGCCGTTGGACTATATGCCGGTCAAAATATCGACGTCGACCATGTGTACGGCCTTATGGCTCACACTCTGCTGCCTAAGATCGCGCCCGGACTTGTCGGCTTGTTCATCGCTTCGATGCTGGCCGCGGTTATGAGTTCATGCGACGCTTTCATGGTCTCATCGTCGGCATTATTTACCGAAAATATCTACCGTTCACTTCTTGTGAAAAACAAGCCGGACAAACATTACACTATCGTCGGACGTGTCGTCGCGGGGATTGTTGTCGTCGCCGGTGTCTCTTTTGCGTTCAGCCTCGACAGCGTTGTACAGGGCCTTGAAATATTCTGGAAGGTCTCCGCAATGATGGCAATCCCATTCTGGCTGGGACTTTTCTGGCGGCGTGCCTCGTCGAAAGCTGCCTGGATATCGACTCTGCTTAGCTTTGCCGTGCTGCTGTTTACAAGCAGGATTGAGATATTTGGAAATATGCTGTGGGACTTCAATGCGAGTCTGGCAGGGAAACTTCCCGCGTTCATGCTGTTCGAGGGCAAACTTTACCTGCCCTGGCAAATGATTCTGTACATCTCCGCCGGCTTTACAATAGCTATCGTCGTCAGTCTGGTCACTAAGCCGGTGGAGAAGAAGAAACTGGACCGCTTCTATGAATGTCTGCGGACTCCCATCGCTCCCGGCGAACCGGAGACCGTGCCTTTTACTCTTCCCGATGGAGTAGTCCCGGCCCCACGCCGACCCTGGTTTGATCATCCTGATTTCGAAATATCCAGGCCGAAGTTTGTTGATATTATTGGCTTCATCGCCGGCTGGGCAGCAGTAGCGATATTAATCGGCTCCTTCCTCTGGATAATCAAGCGGTGAGTCGCTTGGAAGAGACATAATCAATTCCATTGATTAAAACGATAGGCCAGTGTTATCCTGAGGTTGACCTGCTGCATTTGTTCCTTCGACACTTCAACTTTGGTCGGATACTTGTTACGGTCAAGTTTCGCTTTTACTTTGAGTCCTTTGGCTGTCTTCGTGGCGGCAATCAGGTTGACCACCACTTCGTGACTGACCAAGGATCGGCCACGCCAATTCGTGCTGATGCAGGAAAACAAGCGATGCTCAATCTTGTTCCACTTGCTGGTTCCGGGAGGTAGATGACAGACCATTATCTCCAAAGCCGTTTCATCAACCAATTCCTGAAGTTCCACTTTCCATAGACGAGTGCGGTAGCCATTACTTCCACCGGAATCTGCACAGATCAGCAGTTTGTCGGCTTGCATAAGGCAACTCCCGGTACGCCTGCTTACCGAACTCCACTGAGGGTCTTTCTGGCTCTCTGCCTGGTTTCATCGTTCCTTGATTTTTCAGCCACCGTTTGCAGCACTTGCCGGCGTTGATCCATGGAAACCCCGCGGATATCCTGGCCGGCAATTCGGACAATGGCCGAATAGGCTTCCTCGGCAACCGCCGGGTCCTCAGCGAGCGTCGTCAATAGCTCCAGGGCACTGGCGATCGGTGCTTCCCCCAAGACAGCGATGGCCTGCCGCTCCTCTTCGGGCCGCTTGATGTGGGACCGCACGTCCTTGACCTTGGCCACCTTTTGTTCATTGCTGAGTTTCTTATTGCCGCGTATGTACTGGAGGTAACCACGCAGACCCAGCACCTGATGGGACATCTTCTCAGCCGATGTGGCCAATATCAGCAGGGCTTGCCCTGCCTCGCTGTCCTCAGGCCAGTTGTTTGGCCAAGTCGATAAGATGCGTACGGCCTCGTCCTGGACGGGGGTCTCAGCGCTCTCAATGGCGGAATTGACAGCCGCCAGCGCATCGGGCCCGCCGATTATGGCCAATGCGTGCAACCCGATCATGTGGAGCTCATTGTCACGGCTCTGCGTTAGGGGTTGCAGGTGCGGGATGCACTTTACGCCGCTACGGCCACTGATCGCCAGCAGGGCCTTATTGATGCCCGCCCGTTCTCTGGAATTGTTGGTTTCTTGAAGCAGCTTGACGAGATCGTCTATCTGCGGGTCCTGGCCGATGATGCCGATTGTCTGTACGGCCATGCCGCAAGTCTCTGCATCAGTATCATGAAGGCACGAGACGACCGCAGGAAGTGCCTCGCTGATTTGCCTCTGGCCGGCCAGCTCGATGAGAACCTGCTTCAGCTTGCCCCGCGCTTGCGGCAGGCGGGCGAGCAAGTCAGCATCCACGTCTTTGCCTGGCAGTCTGACCAGCGTTTCGGTGGCTGCTTGTTCCAGCTTGGCGTCGTCCTCGGTCGCGGCCTCCAGCAAGACCGGCACGCACGAGACATCGCCCAAGCGGATCAGGATGTTGATGGCTGTAATGCGCAGGTCCTTCGGGCCGCCTTGAGCCGCCTTTTCAACGGTCGGTAGTACAGCAGAATCGTTACGGTCGGCCAGGGCCAACAGCAGCATGGGGCGCCGGTCCGGACTTAAGTGGGCCAATTCGACTGCCAATGCCTCGGTCACGTCACGACCGGGAAGCTCGCGAGCCGTGCGCAAGCCGATGCCGAGCCTCTTTCTGTCTTCCGATCGTAACTGTTCGATTAACAGGGGGACACCCGCGGACTGGCGGGCCAGAATAGCACCGCGGATTGCTTCAAGATGTCTCTGGTCGGGTACGTCCGCCTGGCGGACCGTGTCGTACAGCTTGATGGCTTCGGCAGTCCTGTCATGTGCCAGGAACCACTCCGCACATAGAATGCAACCTTCGGCCACTGCCGAACGAACGTCGGCCGGCGCATCCGCCAGGGATTGCGCCAGTGCCTTGGCTGCCTGCTCGCCACCGATGTGTCCCAACGCCACGGCGGCGGCCGATGCGACGCCGCCGTTGGCATCGTCGAGTTTCTGCACGAGGGTATCGACGGCGTGAACATCACGACGCACGCCAATCGAATTGATCACCCCTATAAGCAGCCGGCCCTGCAGCTTGCCAAGCGCATCGCGTAAAGCGGCGTCGGCGGCGGGTCCGGGGATTGCTTCGAGCGCGATTCGAGCCCACGATGACAGTTCCTTGTCCGCCAATAGCGGCGCCAGGACGGGGACGGATTGCTCGGTGCCATAGATGGCTAATCGCTTACAGGTGATGGCTTTCTCAGCCTTGGGGGCATCTGACTGCAGAACAGCGATCAAGTCGCTTTGTTTGAAGTTCGTAGCCGACCGATTTTGAGCAACGATCCCGGTCGACAAGGCGACTATAATGAGAATAACACACCAGGAGAAATATCGTTTTTTTATTATCATGATTGTCCTCATAGTTTAGGTGGTTTCTTTCGTAAGATCGGACGCTAAATTCGCCATGGTTCCCGCAGGGCCTCGGAACGTAACCGGTTGGCCTGCTCGTCGCCAATGAATTCACACTTCTTCGGGTCAAACCTGACTTTGCGATTGAGGAACAGGGCGATATTAGCTGCGTGGCAGGCGATATGCGCCCAGCACGCGGCGTCGGCGTTGGCCCGGGTCAGCGCCCGGGTCTTGACACAATCAAGGAAGTCACGCACGTGGAAGTCGGCGGGGTAGCCCGGTATCTTGGTCCCTCTCCTAAGGAGCAACGATTGGGAACTCGCGCCGAACTCCGCATCGTCGCCGGTCTCAATCCAGCCGGTTTCGCCTTCGAAACGGACCGGACACGAGCCCATCGGCAGCCATCCGTCGTTACGCATCACGAGTTTGACACCGTTGGCATAGCGGGCGTGCAACTGACCGTTGACCGGCTCGTACTCCACGGGCGCCGTGTCATCGGCATCGTTGGCCAACTGGCATAGATCAACGCAGTGAGAGCCCCATTCGAGGCACCCGCCTCCGACCATTCCGCCGCCTTTTTCGAAATGGAAGGCGTTCATAAGTTTGCTGGTGTAGGGTCGCCAGGCGGCCGGCCCGAGGTACATGTCCCAGTCCACCTGCTCTCGGGGCGGTTCCGGCTCAGCCGGGAGCCAGCCACTCATCTGGGTCCCCAGGCCGCCGGGATGGGCGTGGAGTGTCTGAAGCAGGCCGAGCTTGCCGGTCCGGGCCAGCTCGATCGCATAGGCAAAGTTGGGCAGGCTACGACGTTGCGTGCCGGCCTGGAATACGCGGGCCGTGCGGCGAAAGATATCCGCCAGGGCCAGGCTCTGGGCGATGTTCTTCGTGCAGGGCTTTTCGCAGTAAACATCTTTGCCTGCCTTAGCCGCCATTGTAGCGGCCGTCGCGTGCCAGTTCGGACCGGTCGCTATCAGCACGGCGTCGATATCGTCGCGGGCGAGCAACTCGCGCATGTCGATATACGGCGTGCAGTTTTTGTTGCCGTTCTGGGCATCGACCATGTCCTTGGCACGCTTGCGGTTGTCGCCCCGTACGTCACAGACGGCAACACACTGCAAATCAGGCTCCCGAAGGAAGCAGCCCAGGTCGTACCGGCCGCGATTCCCGATCCCAATGGCGCCCAGCCTTATTCGTTCGCTGGGGACCACACTGCCATTCTTGCCTAACGCCGTGCCTGGAATTATTTGCGGCAACGCCAGGCAAACACTAGCCTTCGCTGCGGTTTTGAGAAACCGCCGCCGGTTTAGTCCAACTCTTTCTTTGCACATACTTGATCTCCTGCTGAGTAAAATTCAACGGGGCATAGGCATCACACTTCTCGTAGGCCCCTTTTCTTATATCCGGGTACAGACATCCTGATGTTTGAATCCATACCAGCATCCTGTTGAGCGTGTTTATCATGCTCGACATCTTTAATCATTATAACCAACATCACCAACCACATATCTGGTAAGTATAGCTGGAAATCCTATCCTGTGCAAAGATATTCTCGCGCCACTGATAGCACACCGGCAGGCGGTGAACGAAAAACGAAAGCAAATTTGACTTCTATACCTCATTCTTCTGAATCTCATTTTTCCAGCCCTATCCCCGCTTTTGTGTGTGGCACTCAGCATCGTATCTTGCTGCCGGCTTTTTTACTTGCTGTCAGTCTTTGCATAGACCCGCACATAATCCACTTCCATTACCGATGGATTCGGGGTCTTGTCGATGGGCCAACCGGGGCCTAATGCCAGGTTGAGCAGCAGCATCAGCGGTTTGTTATGCTCAGGCGGCGTTTTGCCTTGCCAGACTTTGATGCCGTCGAAGTACATCGTGATCCATTGCGAATCGACCAGGCACCCATAGTTATGGAATCCGGCAGAGGCCTCATTGGGTTTGGTGGTGATGGTGCAGCCTTCGCTACGGTGCGGTTCCGGGCGCCAGACATGGATTGTTGCCGTGAAGGAACTGGGGGTGCGACCGTAATATTCAAGAACATCGATTTCGACGGAACCGTCCAGGCCTGCGGTCTTGTCTTTACGGTTATAGCTGGAACAAAGCCAGAAGGCCGGCCAGACTCCGGGGCCGGGCGGTAATTTGGCCCGCATTTCGAAGTAACCATATTGTTGAGAAAAGCCCTTGCCCAGCGGATCGTTGGAGGCCAGCAATCCGGACGACCACTTCCCGGCGTCGTCTTTCCTGGCTTCGATGCGGAGGATACTATCTTTTACGGTAAAAGGGAAGTTACTGCCGGGATCGGCAAAGCGGGCATCTCCGAAGTCACCGGCCCAGGGGGTGTGGGCAATCCAGCGGGTTCCCGGTCCCCAGGCTGATATATCTAAAGGTTCGTCAAATTCTTCACGGAAGCTCAGGTGGAAGCCCGAGAGATCCAGGCTGGGAGTCTGGTCCGTATCGGCCGGCGGCCAGGGAGCCTGGGAATCGATTTTCAAAGCACCGACTTGATAGCTGTCACCTCCCAAAGAGGAAACTCCCTGCCCTGCGTTAAGTGGTGCCCGACCGGAATCACCGTAAAGTCCCATGACAATTCGGTACTGGCCGTTATTGATGTGGGCCGGAACCACCAGACGTCGCTCGTAGGTGATAGTTCCCTGCCAGCCTGGGGTAGATGTGCCAATGGGTGGTGTATGGTCGTCCTGCAGGATCATGCGCCGTTGGTCGTCAATGATATGTACAAAGGCCTTAAAGGGAGTTTTTGTCGGCTTAACGGCCTTCCATGTATAACGCATCTTGACGGCTGCGCCGGCAGGCACAGCCGCTGGTCGAACCACCATCGGACAGATGGTGGTCCCGCTATTGCTTGATCCGGATCCGGCTTGCTGCCCTATGAGACGTGCCGGGCTGCAAATTAGCACAAGCATGACTGCTGCTTGAACAGAGAAGTCATTGATAATTGAATGATTGACTCTTAACATAAACTAAAGTATACACGCAATAACATCGATGTCAATTGGTCTCAGCGAATTCAAGGCCTGTACGCCCAACAATCACAATGAACTCGGTGCATAACGGCCACCTATGAAGAGTTCAAAGCTAAATACTAAAAATCTCTGTTTCACAATTTTTT
>CAYTNN010000170.1:0-9664 GCA_964439135.1 uncultured Pirellulales bacterium | reverse complement strand
TATTATTTAGCCCCCAGATTTTCTGGGGGTTGAAAACCCAATTTGAAAAAACAAAGCCAATTTCAAGGGCCAACAAACGCTCCAAATCAGCGGTGAGAAGATGCCGGCTATACTGGCAGGGAGCGGCGATTCCTTTAGAAGAATCCCTCAAAGGCCGGACCTTGCTATTCCTGGATTTGTTTGCGCCGGTATTGGATATAGGCCTCGCGCATCCCCACGTAGGGCTCTATAGTCATGGACTTGAAAGCCTCGTATTCGCCGAGGTAAAACGAACTCTCGTTCGTGTACCTGACAGCAGAAATGCCGATGGCGGCTTCTTTGGGCTCGACGTAAGAGACGGGATAAAGGAACCAGTCGCCTATTTTACCGACCGAATCCCGTACGGTCGATGGTCCGAGCAGCGGCAAGACGAGATAGAAACCGTCACCGAGGCCGTATACCGCCAGGATCTGACCCAAGGAGACGATATTATGAACCGACGACAAGTTCTCAAGACGGTCCTTACGGCAACGGCCGGAGCATCTCTTGCTCGCTCCGGCCGTATGCTCACACAGGATACCGACTCAAACGTGCATCCGGTTGATGCCGGCACGATTTACGTGCATCCAGCGAATGGGGCCGACAGCAATTCTGGGGCTAAAGAGAGTCCGGAAAATCTGAGGCGGGAAGCTATATTCTGCTCTTTTGCTGTCGTCTCGCTGGGCGCCAGTCTGACGATTCTGGCCTCTACTCTAAATCTTAAATCTGCCTCAGTTTATTTATCCAGACCAACTAATATCGAGGCCGGTTGATTTCATTTCCGCCCGATAAAGCTGCGGGTCCATATGGAGACGAATACATTCCACGAAGAGGATTCCGCCGAAAATCTTTTCAAGCCGTCCATAAGCTTCGCCGATAGAAAGATTTGGTTAGAGTAATTTGGATACGCTATGTCCGATTTCTGATACTGAACGTCGTTGTACGAACATTGAAGAGACGACAAGTCGAACACAAAGCGGGAAAAGGCATGAGATAGAAAGGGTAAGCTATGGGAGATGGAATTAAAACAGACAACACTACTATTCCCGATATCGAAACTAAAAAAAAGAATATTGAAGCTGGTATTGGCACGGAAAACGGACAATTTAGGTTGATCGACGTGATAGACGATCTGAGTGCTGGAAAAGAAGTCTTTTTCCAATTAGTGCGTGTTGCCAAGGACATTATGAATAAAAATATCACGACGCTGACGTTGGACAACAAAGTGGAGGCATGTCTCAAGTTCATGAGAGATAACAAAGTTCGGCACGTCCCTGTAATGGATCCTCCGACAGAAGAAGGGGGTAAGCCACACTTCGTGGGTGTCATTTCAGCGAGAGATCTGTCCCGACTGATTTCCCCGTATTTGGGGAAAGTGGGCGAGGATGCCAACGATCAAAAGGCGCTAAAACAACCACTGGGGGCAATCGTCACCAGGTACCCTATATCCGTGTCGCCGGAGACTGCGATCAAGGAAGTGCTTTTCAAGATGATCCATAATCACATTGATATGGTGCCCGTACTCGCTAATGGGGACCTATTGGGCATTGTCACGATCACGGACATCTTGCATCTGTTTATCAGGCTCAATAAGATACTCCAGCTATTCAATTTGACGGGAGAGAGGGAAAAAACGGCAAAAAAGAAGATACGTCTCATTGATATGAACCGTCGAGGTGGCGGCAGCAATGTGTCGTCTTTGTTATCGTCAGCTATCCAAACAGTAGAGGATATTATGACTGAGCAGCCAGTTTCCTTAGAGGAACAAGAAATCCTATCCGATGCAATTGAGGTAATGCAGAAGGAAAAAATCAGACACGTGCCGATAGTTAATAGGGAAGGGAAACTGGTGGGAATGGTCTCCGATCGCAATGTTCTGCGTCATCTTTCCACGCCACCCAAGCATAAGCCATCGCAGGCCGAGGACGAGGGATTTCGCACCAGATTATTTGCGGTTGACCCAAAGGACCCGAACCTGAGTTTACACCTCACGCGCATTATGACAAAGGATATAGTGTCTGTCTTGCCTAACTGTAGCTTGTTTAATGCTATTGGGATCTTGCACGAGAATAGGATAAGTTCCCTCTTAGTGGTTGATGAGGAAGAAAACTTACTAGGAATAGTAACGGTAACCGACGTGATGCGCGCGTTGTTCACTGTATACGAAATGGCCGAGAAATCCCAGCCTAATCCGGAGCCTATATTGTCGAGTGTCGAGGTGTAGGCTCAAGACCAGCAGGGAACCGAGCAATAATACCATAGGTAGTTGAAGCTGTCCGGTACGAATGGCGGTTCCTTAAGGGATTAATGAGCAGAGACCTCCTGCATCGACAAGAGGGCACGTATGAATTTGAAGATACTGCTCTTGCTGTAAAAGAGAACAAGAACTACATTCAGAAGTAATTTCGTTAATCAACCCCTGAAACTTCCAATAATTACGAAAAAGCCCGATATACGGCTTAAGGAACCACCATTCATGTATGGTACTTTTTTGCGCGAGGTAAATGTGCCAGAAATACCTAAACGCTATCAGTTGCAAGCTATACGCTATGCGAGCCAGAATCCAGTAGGGAGTCACGGAGATTTTTCCGAAATTCATTTGACTTTGAGCAAAATTTTAGTATAATACTAAACAAATTGAATATAGAATACAGAATTCAGGAGACGGAAGACGAATGTAGAATGGAGAAATCAAAGAAGTAAAAAGGTAAAAAATGAGAGTAAATCCGGAGTTTCTCCGGAGGGGCTATTTGAAAAAACAAAGCCAATTTGCCGGCGGTCAAATCGGCGTAAACTCTTATTTGAAAGGGAAATATGGCAATATGGCGGTCTGCGGGACACGAAAAACAAAGCCAAAACAAAGCCAATCAAAGCCAATTTCAAGAGCCAACCAACACTCCAAAGCAGCGGGGAAATATTAAGCGGTCGAGGCCGGATACAGCGATTTCTTTAGAAGAATCCCTCAAAGGCCGGACCTTGCTATTCCTGGATTTTTTTGCGCCGGTATTGGATATAGGCCTCGCGCATCCCCACGTAAGGCTCTATGGTTATTGACTTGAACGCCTCGTATTCGCCGAGGTAAAACGAACTCTCGTTCGTGTACCTGACAGCAGAAATGCCGATGGCGGCTTCTTTGGGCTCGACGTAAGAGACGGGATAAAGGAACCAGTCGCCTATTTTACCGACCGAATCCCGTACGGTCGATGGTCCGAGCAGCGGCCAAACGATATAGAAGCCGTCGCCGAGGCCGTATACCGCCAGGGTTTGACCCAGGTCTTCCCGTACGGGCTCCAGGCCATATTGATCAAGTGCGGGATCGCCGAAGCCCAGAATACCTATTGTCGTGTTGATCGTGAACCGATGGAATTCCGTGCCGGCGCCTTCGCCTTTTCCCTGGAGCAGGCAATTGACAAAACGCACGGGCGTCGAGATATTGTTGAAGAAATTGTGAATTCCCAGCCGGACGGGCTCCGGGATCACGCCCATGTATGCCTGGGAAACCGGTTTGACTACCCAGAAGTAAAGCGTGTCATTAACATGGTACATAGTACGATTGAAAGGCTCCAGCGGGTCGGTAACCTTGACCGTCTGCTCGGCGAAATCGTCTTCGAGCAGGTCGAAATCGTCATTGTCAGCCGCTTCGGCCGAGTTGTCTGTAAAAGATGCCACTTGCATGGAAGGAGCAGATTTCCCGGAGGTTGCACAGCCGGAAATCGCACAGGCCAGAACAATAATAATCCAACTTCGGAGCTTCACGTGATATCTCTTCACAACTGCTTTTATGTCTCTCAATATCATATACATGTACTCGAACGCTCAAGCCTCCTTACCAAACGGTCTGCCAAGAATCAGCATCTGCGGCAACAGTGTCAGGGCGGCAAGAAGCGCAATCAACATAGCCAGTCCTGTCAGCAGGCCGAAATATACACTGGGCATAAAATTGGATAATGTCAAGATGGAAAAACCGATGATAATCGTAACCGACGTATAATACATGGCATGGCCGATGCTTCCATGGCAGCGATGCATCGTCGGCAAATATTTACGGTCCGACTGAAATTCATGTTGGAATCTATGAATATAATGAATTGTGTTATCGACGGCAATCCCCAGACTGATGGCTGCGATGGTAATGGTCATCATGTCGAGTGGGATGTTGAACCATCCCATTATACCGAGTACGAGCGCTATGGGAAGCACGTTCGGAACCATCGCGATCACAGCAATTTTCAACGACCTGAACAGCACCAGAAACATCCCTGTCAGCACTATCACAGTGATGCCCAATGTAAGTGTCTGGGAACCGAACAGGCTTTGCAGCATGTTATTGTACAGGACAAGCAGACCGGTCAGATGAATATGTTCGGGATTAAGCTCCAGCGTGCCGGTCAGGTCTGCCCGGATCTTCTTCAGCAGTTCATTGCGTCTCAGAGTCTTATCGGAATCCGTGACTCGAACCCAAAATCGCACCTGATTATGCTCTACGGAAACAAAAGGCTTAATCAGCATGGCCTTGATTTCTTCCGGGGCTTCATTATAGAGCAGGGCCAGCTCGAGACTGTCCAGCGGCTCGTCTCCTTTCAATTTTTCGGCGATGCTCAGCATAGTGGCCAGCGACAAAACCTTGCCGGTTTCCCGGAGGTTTTCAAGATAGGAATGCACAGCCTTGACACGGGCCATCTTCTCGGCGGTAAACCAGTATTTCTCATCCGGTCCGCCCTCGTCGAACTCGTCAAACTCATTGAATTCATCGAACTCGTCATTAGCTTTTGCCACAGCGGGCTCAGCGGAGGCCGGCGGTGTCTGAGGCTCATCGAATTCGAGGATAACATCCAAGGGAGTTGTCCCGCCAAGACGTTCGTCGATGACTTTCATCCCCTTGTAAATCTCGGTGTTTTCGCCGAAGTAATCGATGAAGCAGTTCTCCACCTCCAATTTCGAGATACCAATGACACTCAGCACGAAGGCCAGGGCGCTGATACCAACGATCAGCATGCCGTGGGCCTCAGTAAATCGTGCCAGGACAGACGTCAGCGAAAAACGCCACCCGCGTTTTTCAGGCGGTTTTTCTTTAGGTATCAAAATCATCACGGCGGGAAACAGTATAAAAGTCACAATCAGGGACACAATCAAGCCGACGATCATCATCCAGCCGAACGCGATAACCGGCCGGATATCACAAAGAACCAAAGAACCAAAACCGGCAATCGTGGTCAGGACCGTATACACACAGGGCTTGAGCTTCAGCCGGATGGTCTCAAAAATCAGTTGGCGATTCGGTGCCTGCGGCGTCAAGGTAAGCAGTTCACGATACCGCACAATCAGATGAACCGTAATGGCCATGGTAATGATCAACTGCAACGAGATGAAATTGGAGCTTATGACTGTTACCTCCCAGCCCAGCCATCCCAGAAGACCGATCATGCAAATCGCCGAGACAATGCAGCAGAGCATCGGAAGCAATATCCAGCGGATTGCCCTGAAGATGATACCCAGGGTCAGAATCAGAAAGAGAAGAACGCCAAAGCCGAACACTTTCAAGTCGTTCTTGATGAAGCTGACCATGTCGTCCGCGATCATGCTGACACCACCGAGAAACAAGTCCGCATCCCGGCGAAAATTATCCATAATCGCCCGTATCGCGGCGATATCCTGATGACGCTGAAGCCTCATTATATCCCGGTGTTTTTGGAGCTGCTCTTCCGCATGCTTCAATTCGGTACGCTCTGCCGTGGTCATCGAACCGGCGGCTTTCTTCTGCCCCAAAGCATTGCGATGCTCCACCAACTCACGATAAATCTCATCGCCAGAGAAATTGATAAGAAGCGCGGTCGTCTGCGAATCCGAGCTAAGCAGCATGTCCCGACAAAGGGGGCTCTCGCTAAGCTCGATCCCGGCCTGGTTTATGTCAACCGCCGGCGAATCAAGAGTGGGCAGATCGGCACTGATATCTTTAAGTGAAACAGGAGGACTTCCCATCAGAGGAATATCCAGAATTGAACTGACCGATTCGACATGTTCGAGCGAGCTCAACTCATTTCGAAGGCGAGCTAAGGTACTTAGCGTATCCGGCGAAAACAAGATGTCTTTGGGAGTGTATGCCAGAACCAGAAAGTCGTTCTGCCCGTAGCGAGAGCTGATCTGGCGAGCGTATCGCAGATCTTCGTCATTTTCCAGAACCAGCGTTTCCGCCGAAGCATCCAGCCTGAAATATCTGGTTTGAAAGGCAAGCAGGCTCACTACTGCCAGCACACAAAAAATTACTGCCCCGGGATGTTGCAGGACCATCCGGTCGAAAAAAAATGATACGAATGAGTGCTGTCTTGTCATGGCATGGACCCGGCGCAGCAAATCGAAATTACTGAGTCGTCAGTTCCTCCAACCGAGATAGAAGGTCCTCAACAGTACCCTTGCTAAGAATATCATCAAATTGTGACCGGTAGGTCAAGAGAATGCTAATGCCCTGGATTTCCACATCGTAGACCTTCCAGCGTTTATCTACCTTGCGAAGTTTGTGCATTAGGGCTATCTTTTTGTCCTTGGTTTTCAACTCCATAGGAATGTAGATCGTGCTCTTTTTCTTCACGGCCGGTTTGAACACAACCTGTTCATCCGTATAGACCGCGATTTTTTCCCGGTATGAAGTCTTCAGCCGTTCAATGAACAGCCGGGTGAATTTCTCTTGCTGCGGGACCGTTAATTTGGGCCAGTTTTCTCTGCCTAATGCAAGTTTAGCCATTAGTGGGAAATCAAAGATCGGGCTTACGATCTTATTGATTTTCTTTTCTCGTGCGTCCTGATCGAGGTCTTTTATCCGTAAGACCGAAATGACGGCATCCCACTTGGTTCGAATCAACTCATTTGGGTCACTTGGGTAATTCGGATCGTTTGGCTCCTTGCTGCCTGCATTGGCACTTTGACATGTAATCAGGATAATTATAATGGTAATCCAAAGGCTTTTCATAGTCGACTCCTTTTGTTGCTTGAGTTTCCATACTTGATTCAATTGTACTGCCGGACAAAATACGTTACAAGCATGAATATGTACTTCCAGCAACTTTATCTTCTTTGGTAACAATCTCCCAATTACCGCTTATGCCACAGCCATATTAAAATGGATCTGAAAGTTCTAAGCCGTAGCATTCGCCTGCCCGCTATCCGGCTCGACGCTCATACGCCCGATACAGCAGGTCCAGTTCCGCTGTCTTGGCATCATAGCTTTGCTTTAGTTCCGCGAGCCGCTGTGGATTCTTGTAGATCATCTCGTCGCCAAAACGTTCTTTCATGCCGGCCAGTTCTTGCTCAAGCTCAATTATCAGCTCCTCGATCTGTTCTACGGAGTATTTATTAAAGCGTTTAAGCTCTTCGGGGATTCTGGAGCGGGGCTTGCTCCCGGCTCTGGCAGGCCGGCGCTTTCGGGAGCCGGCAGCACGTGATTGAAGCTTCTGCTGCCGGGTTTCTACCCGCTTGCTGACAAGGGATGTATAATACGAATATGCCGGTTTTGCATCGATGAACTCCGTCTTGCCGAGGCATCGAGAGCCAAATTCATCCACGCCGACCACAATTAGTTTGTCTACGACACGGTCCAGAAAGTAACGGTCATGGCTCACGACAATCATGGTTCCGGTATAATCCTCCATCGCGGCTTCTAGCATCTCCCGGCTGGCAATATCCAGATGATTAGTAGGCTCATCCATGACCAGCACATCGGGATCGGCCAGAACCAACCTGCAAAGCATCAGGCGATTGCGCTGCCCCCCGCTCAAATCCCCGCATTGCTTGAACACATCGTCGCCGCTAAAGAGAAAAGCGCCCAGCCTGTTGCGCACCTGCTCCGATGAGAGCCCGGGATTTGTGGCAAGGGCCTCCTCCAGAACGCTTCTGGAAGGATCCAGAACGTCGCCGTGCTGATCGAGATATCCCACACGGAGATTCTTCCCCATGCGGATGCTGCCTGCTGATGGTTCAAGCTGGCCGAGGGCCAGGCGTAAAAAAGTGCTCTTTCCCGTACCATTCGGGCCGGTGATACCGATACGCTGCCCATTGAGTATATCAAATGTCAGATTCTCAAACAGTCTCAGATCGCCGAAGGATTTGCTCAGTCCTTCACAGCGCAGCACAAGGTCGCTTTTCCGGTCGGTTTTGCCGAATGAAAAGCTGATTGTTTTCTGGCTCGAGGGCTTATCCAGAAAGTCGGGGTTTACTTTGAGCAGGCGTTTCAAGCGAGTCTTCCGGCCGCGGGCAGTTCCGCGCATCCCTTCCTGATCTTTGTTGCGGGCGATGAAGTCCAGCGTGCGCTCGACCATCTCGACGCGCTTGGTATGTTCCCGCTCCCGTTGCAACCGTTCGATCTGTCTGGTTTGTACATAGTTGCTGTAATTGCCGTTCCAAACGCGGGCCTGCCGGTTTTCAACTTCAATGATCTTACAAGCCACTTTATCCAGTAAGGACCTGTCATGACTGATGATGACAGCGGCCCCTTTATAGCCGGTCAGGAACTTCTCCAGCCATTCGGTAGCCTGCAGGTCCAGATGATTGGTCGGCTCGTCCAGGAGCAGCAGATCAGTATCCAGCATCAAAACCTGGGCCAAGCCCAGGCGCGACAACTGTCCGCCGCTTAGGGCCGACGTCTTGACGTAATGCAGTTCGGGCTCAAAGCCCAGCCCCGCCAAAGTCTTGAGGATGCGGATTTCATAAGCATACCCCCCTGCTATCTCGAAGTCATGGCACAGGCGATCGTATTTCTTCATCATGGCCTGCAGTTCCGAGCCGCTCAGGCTTTCCATTTCACCAGAGACGGCCTGAATTTCACGCTGGAGTTTTACCAAATCCTCTACGCCGGCGTGCATTTCTTCCATAATTGTGCGATCGCCGCTGAACGTAGTCTCCTGTGATAAGCAGCCGACACGCAGAGCCTTCTGCTTGATTACCCTGCCCATATCGGGCTCGATCTGGCCGACAATCAGCTTTAAGATAGTACTCTTTCCTGAGCCGTTTGCACCCACCATACCGACTTTTTCGCTCGAATGCAGTCGAAGATTCAACTGATCCAAAACGACTTCCGGACCGAAAGATATATGAATGTCAGACAACGTTACGAGGGCCATGAATCACGAACCATTTGGTATCCATTACTTATGCAAGCATTAAACGAGGAGTTCGCTCCCGGTATTCGCTTGCGAAACCGACCGATCATCTTATCCTCATTTGCCTGGAAATTCAAGTGCCGCCCGCCGGGATTCGAATTCGAGTCTCTTTCGAACTAATTGTCTTTCCCAACAACCTCAAGGAATCAATTATACCAGACCATCCTCATAGCAATTTTGTGAGGCTAATCTGTCGGACAATTCTTAACTTATTTCAGATATTCACTTGACGGGCAATTTTCAATTTCATATAATATTTATCAAACTAATATTTATGTGTGTCGTATATAATATGTGGTATGTAGTATATGGAATGGTGAGTTTAGAATGACAAATGTAGAACGGAGAAATTAGAAAAAATGCAAATGTCAAAAATGAGAGTAAATCCGGAGTTTTTCAGAAGGGCTATTTGAAAAAACAAAGCCAATTTTCAAAAGGGCAAAATGACGTTAAGACAGTATTATTAATGGGTTATGGAGATTTTGATGGGCCGGGGC
>CAYTNN010000169.1:0-9783 GCA_964439135.1 uncultured Pirellulales bacterium | reverse complement strand
GTCCTGCTCTTTCTCTTGCCTTTATTTTTCAATTCATCAATCAGTGCTTTGTTATCGGCAATATCGGCCTTCAATTCGTCGGTTACCGGCAGAATATCCAAAACCGCCGTCCTTCCAAAATATCCGGTTCCATTACATTGCCGACAACCTTGAGCATCGAACATATTTGTGTAGTCAACGTCTTTACTTTGGAATTCCCGGATTAGGCCCTCGGTAAGTTGTGCCGGTGTTTTACAATGTTCGCAAAGCTGGCGAACCAGTCTTTGTGAGACCAGAAGACTTAGTCCCGATGACAGCAAAAGGGGTGATACGCCCAAATCCAGCAGTCTGATCAGGGCCGCCCAGTTACTATGACAGTGCACTGTTGCCAGCACAAGATGACCGGTCTGCGATGCTCGAAGGGCAATCTCTGCAGTTTCCTCATCACGTATTTCGCCTACACATATAACATCTGGGTCCTGCCTGAGGATGCTGCGCAAGGCTTTTGCGAATGTAATATCGGCTTTGGGATTAATTTCAATCTGACTGGTTTCCGGCAGCATCGACTCGATCGGGTCTTCCACCGTGATGACATTTCGTGTAAATCTGTCAATCTCGTTGAGCATTGCGTACATAGTAGTGGTTTTGCCGCTGCCGGTAGGGCCGCACATTAAAACCATGCCGAATGGTTTTTTTATGGCACTTTGAACCATTGAATATTGCTTATTCGTAAGTCCCATATCAGCCAGTGTAAACGAGCTTGCTGCCTGGTTCAGTACCCGTATCGACAGCTTTTCGCCGTTGAGGACGCCGGCGCTTGCTACTCGAAACGAAGCGCTTGTGTCACCTTTTTTTGCTATGAACGCTCCGTCCTGGGGTCTCCGTTTTTCGGAGATGTCCATACCCGAAACAGCCTTGATGCTGTTTATAACCGCTTTGCAGGTTTCAGCTTTGATTTCATTTACTATTCGCAGGACACCGTCCACTCGCAGCCTGATTTTGTATATTGAATCGCCCGTCGGATCGATAAGAATATCACTGGCCCGCTGATCAAGAGCCCTGGCGATAACTTGCTCGGTTAAATCGAGAGTGTGGCTGTCCTTTCGTTTGCTGCTGCTGTGCCCGTATATCTCATTGATACTTCTGCCTGACGAATCAAGAAGTTTTATCGTAGAGGCTTGTTTGCGGAGCTTGGGCTTGATAGAGCGTATATTGGCAATGATATTTCTTAGCTGTTCTGCTATTGTCTCGAAAAGGCTGCTGTCGCTTTTCGAAGACTTTTTTGCTGTATCCATTATTATCAAAACAAGAAAAAGGATAGGTCCTGCAACAAGGCTGATAATATAGGAAATTGATTTGTATTTCTTGGGAACTAATGGGCTAAACTGGGCACGTTGGACAAAATACAGGCAAAAATAAAACCATACCACGAGAAAGACGAGCCTGGTAGGATTAAAAGGCAGCGATGTTTCTGAGACTGAACTGACTTCTGTTTGCGACAGGCAGAACTGAGCTGGCAGAATACCGCATATAAAATCCAATATTTGCATATAATTTCTCTCCAGGCAAATACGGAATATAAATCGCTAACAGAATGTTATAATAATATATTTTACTGGCTTTGGCAAGCTAATAATTCTTAACAATTCAAAAATATCTAAGCGTGCATTTCGAACGTCGGCCGGTTCAGTGACGGCATTTTTTATTCCTCGCCGATTAGTGATTTATCCTGGGATTAATGTCAAATAGAAACCAGCTTAAATATCATCGAGTTCGTCAAGAAATGAGTCGGAGTCATCGATCTCGAGTTCGGGGAAACTGCCGGATAAATCATTCGCCGGGGCCTTTTGTGCGGGTGGTTTCTTAGGGGCCGGTGTTGTCCTGGGCTGTTGAGGGGGGGCGATCTTTTTAGGCTCTCCGTCAATCTGCAGCAGGAACGTAAGCGGCCCTATCGTTATATAGTCACCTGCCTGAACTGTTGCCTCGCTGATACGTTTGCCGTTAAGGAAAGTGCCGCTGCGCGAGTCGAGATCGCGGACTTTCAATGACAAGTTGTTCTGGCTCAACTGGCAGTGCCTTCTGGAGACGACCATAAGGGGAACGCACAAGTCACAATCGTGACGTCGGCCAACTATCGTAATGTTGCTCGGCAAGGAGAAATTTTTCTTTGAGCCGTCTTTTTTAAATAGAACTAAATTCACGTCCACTCTGGTTTCCTCCTTATTCATTTGTGCTTTGCCAAAGTTGATACTATTATACAGGTAAAATCGCTATATAGCAATAAAAATCGGAAGATAAATAATGTTGACAGATTTGGGCGACTGGGTTAAATTCGCGTTAGTTAACGTTAAATAAGGATTTGAGTACAGAAAGATTGGAAATACCGGATATATCTATGGCAAAAATTACGCTGCCCGACGGCAGCATATTAGAGGTCACTGACGGGGCAACAGCAAAGCAACTGGCTGAACAGATAGGGCCGGGACTCGCAAAAGCTGCCGTGGCCGCGAAGATGGATGGCCGATTGGTCGATTTATCCACGCCTCTCAACGGCGAGGTTGCAGTTCAAATCATTACTCCACGAGACGATGAAGGCCTTGAAGTGATGCGGCATAGCTGCGCACATATCATGGCCGAAGCAATATGCAGCATCTGGCCCGATACGAAACTGGTTTATGGCCCGACGGTCGAGGACGGATTTTACTATGACGTAGATCTTGACGAGCCGATTCGGCCGGGCGATTTCGAGCGCATCGAAAAGAAAATGGCCGAAATCATCAAGGCGGACAGACCGTTTGTTCGCACCGAAATGACCAGGGCCGAGGCCGCCCGGAAGCTGGCGGGCGATAAATATAAGACCGACAATATAAGCCACGCGGACAGTGACGTTATCAGTTTTTATTCGCATGGAGACGGCTTCGAGGATCTGTGCAGGGGTCCACATGTGCCCAGCACGGGAAAAGTAGGAAGCTCCAAGGTCATGTCCGTAGCGGGCGCTTATTGGCATGGCGACCCGACGCAAAAAATGCTCCAGCGGATCTATGGCACTGCCTGGCCGACCAAAAAAGATCTTGATGATTATCTGCAGAGACTGGACGAAGCGAAAAAGCGGGACCACCGCGTTTTGGGCAAACAACTGGACCTGTTTAGTTTCAACGAAGCCGGTCCCGGCTTTGCGTTCGTTCATTCGAAAGGCATGATTATCTGGAACGCCATCGTGGACTTCTGGCGCGGCGTTCATAATCAATACGGGTATGAGGAAATCCGCACGCCGATCATTCTCAACGAGGAGCTCTGGCATAAGAGTGGTCACTGGGACAATTACAAAGAGAACATGTACTTCACCAGTTTCGACAATGCGGACTACGCTATCAAGCCGATGAACTGTCCCGGCGGATGTCTGGTCTATAAGAACCGGCAGCATTCGTATCGGGAATTTCCGATGCGCGTTGCCGAGCTTGGCTTAGTACATCGGCACGAGGCCAGCGGCGTTATGCACGGGCTCTTCAGGGTTCGGCAGTTTACCCAGGACGACGCCCATATTTTCTGCACACCCCAGCAGATCGAGGCTGAGATCATCGGAGTCATCGAGCTGACTTTCGAAATATACCAGGCGTTCGGGTTCGAAGATTTCCACATCGAGCTGTCCACCAAGCCCGATAAACATATCGGCTCGGATGAAATTTGGGAAACGGCTACAAACGCCCTCGAGGACGCCCTCAGGCAGAAAAATATCGATTATAAAATCAACGAGGGCGATGGCGCGTTTTATGGTCCGAAGATTGATTTCCACATAAGGGACTGCCTCAAGAGGTCCTGGCAGCTCGGCACGATTCAACTGGATTTTTCCATGCCGGAGCGTTTCGGCCTGCTCTATACGGACAAGGATAATATCGAAAAGACGCCGGTTATGATTCATCGGGCTGTTTTGGGCTCTTTCGAGCGTTTTATTGGCATTCTGATAGAACACTATGGAGCGAATTTCCCGCTTTGGCTCTCGCCGGAGCAGGTGAGGGTTCTGCCGATAAGCGAAAAAAGCAATGAATACGCGAGCAATGTTGAGCGCAAACTGAAAGATTCTCACCTGCGCTGTAGCACAGACAGCTCGGACGAGAAGATAGGCGCCAAAATCGCCAAAGCCCACGGCGAAAAGCTGCCATATATGCTCGTGGTCGGCCCGAAAGAAGCCGAGGTCGGCACCGTCAACGTTAGGATCCGGGGCATTAAAGAGAATAAAACAATTGAGATTGACGAGTTTTTAGGAAACGCAAAAAACAAAATCGCCGATAAAAAAATTGATTTGGCTTTATGATATTTATGAGTTATAATTTGCTATTGTAAATTTAATTAAGGGCAGTCTGTTAAGGATTCACTCTTTTATAGAAAGGTAAGGTGACGCACGATAAGTAAACGAGGCTTAAAGGTAAACGGGGGCATTAAGGCCAAGTTAGTTCGGCTGATTGACGGAGAAAACAATCAGGTAGGGGTTGTCGATATAGCCGAGGCAATGACCAGGGCGCGTGAGGCCGAGTTGGATCTTGTGGAGGTCGCCCCAACGAGCGATCCGCCGGTTTGCCGTATAATGGATTACGGCAAGTGGTTATATGAGCAAAAACGCAAGACTCGCGAGGCTCATAAGAAAAATACCCGTCATACTACGACGTTGAAGGAAATCAGGCTCAGGCCGGAAACCGACACACACGACCTGGATATGAAGCTCAAGCACGGGCGGGAGTTTCTGGAAAAAGGCCACAAACTACAATTCACAATGTTCTTTCGCGGACGCCAGATGCTGCACAGAGACCGAGGCTACGAGGTACTCGAACAGATTACCGAATCGCTGCAGGATTTAGCGAAGATCGAGCGTCCGGCAAGAATGGCTAACAGGCGGATGACTTTATTGCTCGTGCCAAAATAGCAACCCGTCCGCAAATTCAGTTAGTCCCGGCAAAGATTTGCTTACGGCTTAGATAATCTGACCGCAATAACAGGCAGCCCGCGCTATTCCTCACGGAGAATCTTGCCACATAAACTGAGTTCAAGGCAAGCTCTGAGCCCATTCGACTCCGTTCAGAGTCTGTCCTGAGGAATTCGAAGGGGTAGACTCTGTCGGAGAGGACAATGTTGCCCACGATCTATTTTTTTCATTTTTTTTACATTTATATAGAATTACGATCAACATTTACCCCATGAGAGATACTCCCTGTTTTTAAGTAAAAGTCGGTATTGGCTAAGGAAAACAAGGCTGTATTGAAATTTGGATAGCTGAATGAAAAGAAAGTATTGATTGGAAAATGTGCCGCTATGTTTTTTTTTGCTTTGAAGTCTCTTATGTTTCGTATATAATACCCGGGCCAAAAGCCGATAAAGTTATTGGTGTGTTTGCTATTATATATGACATTGAGAGCCTGAGTAAGGCAATATAAGGCAAAGGTTTAAGCGGATTTGAAAAAATAGTTAGATGCGAAAAATTGTTCATTGCAATCTCACATTTACCGCCAGTGAAATTCTGCTATCCATTGATTAATCCTTTTAAGTGTCTGATCGCATCGTTCGCCACCTGCTAATTTAGATATATCGCAGCAACCTCCTCTTATTACCCACCTCGACTCGTGACAAAGTTTAAGCTTGGGAGCGTAATTATGAAGATACTTCTCGTCAATCCGGATGTGCCGCTTACTTTCTGGAGTTTCAAAAAAGCATTAAAGTTCATTTCGAAAAAGGCTGTTCTGCCGCCTCTGGGACTCCTGACAGTTGCCGCAATACTGCCCCGGGAGTGGGAAACAAAGTTGATTGACATGACCACAACGAAACTACGAGACCGAGACCTTCGGTGGGCCGACTACGTGTTCGTTACGGCCATGGTCATCCAGCGAAAATCTGTGGATCAGGTGATTGAGCGATGCCGGAAGATTGGAGCCAAAGTTGTGGCCGGTGGTCCTCTTTTTACCAGTCTTCCCGAAGAGTATGCGCATGTAGATCACCTCGTGCTCAAAGAAGCCGAATTAACTTTGCCGCTGTTCGTACGAGACCTTCAAAAAGGTTGTCCCGGAAAAGTTTACGACACGCAGGAGAAAGCGGATTTGCATCAGACCCCGATTCCCCTTTGGAATCTGATCAAGATGAAAAAGTACGCTATGATGTGCGTCCAATATTCAAGGGGGTGCCCTTTCGATTGTGATTTCTGCGATGTTACGACATTATTCGGTCACAGGATTCGTATGAAGACGACAGATCAAGTGTTGGCCGAATTGGAAAGTCTGTATGCTCTCGGCTGGCGAGACGAAGTGTTCTTTGTCGATGATAACTTTATTGGAAATAAAATCCGTCTGAAAAAAGAATTACTTCCTGCCATTATAGGCTGGATGAAAAAGAGACAATACCCATTCTCGTTCAATACGCAGGCATCCATCAATCTCGCAGACGATGATGAATTAATGAAATTAATGGTGCAGGCCGGTTTTGACTGCGTATTCGTCGGGATTGAGACTCCGAATGAGGAGAGTCTGAGCGAATGCAACAAACTCCAGAACATAGGTCGCGATTTAGTTGCCTGTGTCAAAACGATCCAGAGGTCCGGCATGCAGGTTCAGGCTGGATTTATTCTCGGTTTCGACAGCGATAAGTCTTCGATTTTCGATAGTCTGATTCATTTTATCCAACAAAGTGGAGTGGTGACCGCTATGGTTGGCCTGCTCAATGCTCCCAGGGGAACAAAACTCTATCACAGACTCATGACTGAGAACCGGCTCTCAGTAGCCGCCACAGGTGATAATACGGATTTCTCAATAAACTTTGTGCCTAAAATGGGTATCGAAAATCTTCTCAAAGGGTATCAAAAAGTTGTAAGTACGATCTATTCACCCAGAAACTACCATGAAAGGGTTCTGACATTTCTCAGGAACTACAAGCCTGGTAAAAATAACAAGCCGAGATATAGATATTGTGATATCAAGGCGTTCCTGAAATCCATCTGGCATCTGGGAATAATAGGCAAAGACAAGCTGTCCTATTGGAAACTCATTTTCTGGTCGCTCAGAAGGCCGCAATATCTCCATTTGGCTGTTACGCTTGCCATCTGCGGATTCCATTTTCGCTCGATTTTTGAAAGCTATAGTCATGCATAATTGGAGGATTTGATTATGACACGTGAAGAAGGTTATGATCAGGGATATGAATAAGGCTTTGAAAATGGACGTCAGGAAGGCTATGCGAAGGGCTACGAAGAAGGATACGAGAAAGGACGTAAAGAGGGGTATGAGAAAGGTCTTAAAAAGAGGTGATATTGTAAAGTTTCTTAATCACGGATTCTTACGGGTAAGGGGTGCCCCGAACGCTGAATGAAGTAAGGTCTCCACTGAGTGGAAGAAATTAAAATGAGATTGCTTGACAAAGCCCAATAATATGGTATAAATGATAGAGTACATAAAGATTAGAAATCTTTAGGCCGCAGACGGATCGACAACTAATCTTTAAAGCTTTTCTGTCTGGTGATTTAGCTAATAGGAGTAACGATGGCAAAAACACTAAAAACTTCGGATAATGGCAGGAAATGCGCGTTTCCGCACTGCAAGCGTCTCTTGAGCATCTATAACCATGAGGCTTACTGTCATATACATCGCGATCAGGTGTCTCAGGAGCGACTGCCTAAGATTCCATATCATCATGCTGTATAAACCCGTATATTGTGAGTATAAGAACGTAACATAAAACATGACCAGTCGAAACTATTCCGGGAAACCGTCCGCCATATTCTAATGTGTTTTTTTCCTCCCCAATGACAGGGCTCGCGCCAAAGCAGACACATCGCCAATGCCCGTTCAAGTTGCCCGGCGTCTTGACGCTTTCCGGCGCCGCCCCCGGCCGGTACGTGGCTTTTTGCCCGCAGCCGGATCTTTCCGTGTGTGCCGTACTGATTTCGATTTTTCCGCCGGCCGCGGCTGTGACGAATCGGGTTTGATGCTTCTAAAGCCCTTACATATTTCAGGCTGGAGTTTGCGTCCTATGAACTTTCCGACCTCACGAAGGTACTTTTGCTCTTCGCTCGAAACGAACGTGATCGCGTCGCCGGTGGCCGCCGCCCGGCCTGTGCGGCCTATCCGATGGACATAATCCTCGGCGTGAGTGGGCACGTCGTAATTGATGACGTGTGATATCCCCTCGACGTCGATGCCGCGGGCGGCGATATCGGTGGCGACCATGACATGATACTTGCCGCTGCGAAAGCCGTCGAGGGCCTGTTGCCGCTGGTTCTGGGTGCGATTCGAATGTATCGAGACCGCGACGATGCCGGCGCGTGTTAGCCGTCGGCTGATCTTGTCTGCCCCGTATTTGGTTCGCGAAAACACCAGCACGCTGAACATCCGCCAGTCCTCGATCATGTGCAGCAGGAGATCTATCTTCAGCGCCTTCTCGACCGCGTAGAAATGCTGCGTGATCGTCTCGATCGGGTTGCGGGGCCGGCCTATCTGTATCACCTTTGGCGATTTCAGCATGTCGGCCGCCAGAGTCTTAACCTCCGGCGATATCGTCGCCGAGAAAAGCATTGTCTGGCGATTCGTAGGCACTTTGCTTACAATCTTCCGTACATCATTAATAAAGCCCATATCCAGCATTCGGTCGGCCTCGTCAAGAACAAGCACTTCGACATGCCTCATGTCGATCGTCCTTCGCTGCATGTGGTCCATAAGCCGCCCCGGCGTCGCAACGACGATATCGACACCGCGGCGCAGCGCTGCGATCTGGTTGTTGATGCTGACGCCCCCGTAAACCGCCAGGCCCTTCAGGTCAGTGAACCGCCCGTAGCCGAGTATCGATCTTTCGATCTGCACGGCCAGTTCGCGCGTGGGAGTTAGGATCAATGACCTGACGGCACGCTTGCGCCCGGCCCGCTCGTGGGAAAGCCGGTCCAGAATAGGCAGCACAAACGCAGCCGTCTTGCCCGTGCCCGTTTGGGCGCAACCGATAATATCTCTGCCCTCAATAGCGGCGGGGATTGCCTGGGATTGAATTTCAGTTGGAGCGGTGTAGCCGGTGGCGAGAATACCGCGCACCAGCGGGTCTGAAAGACCAAAAGTTGTAAATGACATTAAATAATCCTAAAAAATATTATATTCAAACTGATTCGAGCATAGAGATTAATCTTGATCGCCATGCATGAACCTCTCTTAAAAGAACACAGGTAAAACAGGTGAAATGATGCGGAAAGTAGGTCTTGAGGCGGATTAAGGGGTACGCAGAGTGATTTTGCTTCAAGGCTTCGCTACGCGATCATTACAATTCAATATATTTCTGACAGCTATTATATGGCTTTATACTACGGTGGCAAGCACAATGTTCTACCATCGCAAAAAACTCTCCGCCGCTTTGAATTGAAAGATAAGGGGCGTTGTGTGAGACTTTTTGTGCTAATAGAACTCCTGCGATATGCTGATCAGCCTATTATCATACCGATATGAAAAACCGACCATTCCGCCTGAAAAATCTTTGAGCGGTTGCAAAAAAACTTGACTTTTCAAGACAGACGCTGGATTCTATTGAAAAAGTAACTCAGCAACATAGCTGAGAAAGGATATACAATGTTATATGGGAAATCCCAGAAAAGGAGGATCTTATGGATCCGATCAAGATCCTTGTGTTTGTTATCGTTGCGCTTGTTGTACTCATCTTTCTTTTAGGCATAAGGATTGTGCGTCCTACTCACAGGGGCCTGATTGAGAGACTCGGCAGGTACAAACAATTTGCCGCATCGGGTTTTCATTGGATCATCCCAGTCATTGACAGAATGATTCAGGTCAATATCAC
>CAYTNN010000168.1:0-9840 GCA_964439135.1 uncultured Pirellulales bacterium | reverse complement strand
TGAAATGTGGATGGTTTTGCCATTGTCTTTTGAAAATCCGAGAAAGGATCCGCCATACGTCTCATCCAGGAGCTGACCGACTCTCAGTGCAAGAATACTACCGCTTGGATTCCATACAGGATTCGCTACTAAAAGGTTTGGGTCTACCGGATAAGAGGATATCTCCGAAATATCATCGCCGGATATTCGGAATCTTTTGATTTGCTTTTCTTCCGCAGCGGTGATGAACAGCAATTCATCGTGCTCAACTGACGGTCTCCATGCAGCTCCCAGACTTTTGTCGGAACCGGGGAATTCCAGGACAATTGGTTCAAAATCATCATGCGTTAGCGGAATGATGTAACGTTGCGAGACACCGTCTTTCTCGACACCGCAGAACAGCAAGTCGCCGGAACTGTTGATGGCTATAGGACCAATTATCCTTGGTGCTCTGTGCTTTTCGGTCACTTGCCATCTTACGCCTTCATTCAGCCACAAGACCAATGACGTAATTGTTATGAGCAGGCACGTTCCTGATACGGCAATGTGGCGCCATGTAATCGGTGGGACAGAGTTTCCATTCTTCAACCTGGGTCGATACCAGAAAAGCACTGCCGCCACGGTAATAATGCTAAGAGCACCCGCTACACTTGGCAGGCGACCGATGCCGGGAGCAACTTGATTCCAGTCAAACGAAAGAAACTCATACGCGCCGGGCAGAGCGAGAAATAAGAACAGGGCCAGGAATCTTGATTTGCCCGTAAACCGGCCTCCGCTTAGAATCAGTGCTTCAACCCTCACGAATATCGACGTGCAGAAATAAAACACCGTACCTGCAAAGAGCAGTGCACCGGTAATAAGGAGGATCCACCGGAGAACCGCGGAACCGGGAAATTCCAGGACCTGGGAGAACAAGATGATTTTGCCAACATCTCCCGTAAGGACAGGATGATAAGAGTTCCATACGATGTAGTCTATGCCTTCGATCAGAAAAATGAACGCGCCAATGAGCAATGCCAGTTGAATGTCGGGCCTTCTGCGGAAGAAGAAAACAAGACCCCAGAGTATCGCGCCGCATAGAGTTGTCGCGATGATGCCGGAAGCCAAAAAGAGAATATGATGTGTTACAGGTGCTTCAACCGGCAGATCGGCAAACGCCCATCCCATCGTGTCCCATTTGACGATGAAACCGGAGAACTGGCCGCCGAGAAGCACAGCCGTTAGGCCGTGACCTACAACCTCGTGAATGGTTGTACTCAATATCTCGGCCACATATACGATGGGCAGAACAAAGAACGTAAGCCTGACAGCTCTCGCAATTGTGTTATTGCCGTGAATTATATTCATAATGCAAGGCCCAACAATGATTGCATAATCCGCATAGCAAAGAGATAAAAGGCTGGTGCCTCTTACAAGAGGAATTATCGTATCATCCTGTAAATCCGTCCAACAGTCTCAGTCACTCGCCACATCGGAGTTTGCGTCGCTTAAAACAAAAATTATAGCGTGTCATGGCGGGCAAAGCAATAGAAAAAAATCGTATCCATCTTCCAAGTCGAACGTTGGGGATGATATGCCGGGAACCGCATGGGCAGGAGAACCTGCCCATCCTACACCTACACCTACTGCGGTATTTAACGGGGTGATCGTCTATCTGCCCAATGACCATTACGGGGCCTGGCAACTCTTTATGATGAAGCCGCCTGACTTTTCTTCACGTTCCAGTTCGAGGATCCCGTGTGCTCCGGCCTCCTCCAGCATCTGGCCGAAAGACCTAAAGCCGTAGTAGGATTCGCTGAAGCCGGGTTTGCGGCGCTTCAGGGTCTGCTTGATCATGGAACCCCAAATTTTCTCGCCCTCCCCTCGTTCCTCAACCAGGGCCTCGTAGGTCTCGACAATCAGATCCCATGCCTCCTGTTTCTTATCTCCGGGCGGCGGCTTGACGGTTTTAGCGACATGGTTCTTTGCCGGCTTGCGGGCTGTCTCCCTGGCGGCTTTCCTGCGGGGCGGCTGACGGCGAACGAGGTCATCGTAATAGATAAACTCATCGCAGTTTGCAATCAACAAATCCGAGGCCGAATTCTTGACGCCGACACCGATTACGATTTTGTTATTCTCCCGCAGCTTACTGACGAGCGGGGAGAAATCGGAATCACCACTGATGATGACGAAGGTGTCCACGTGCTCTTTCGTGTAACAAAGGTCGAGCGCATCGACAACCATGCGAATATCGGCGGAGTTCTTGCCCGACTGGCGCACGTGCGGGATCTCGATCAACTCAAATGACGCTTCGTGCATAGCCGATTTGAATGTTTCGTAGCGGGCCCAGTCGCAGTAAGCCTTCTTGACGACGATATTGCCCTTGAGCAGGAGCCGCTCGATCACCTTGCCAATGTCGAACTGGGCGTATTTTGCGTCGCGAACACCCAAAGCGACGTTCTCGAAGTCGCAGAAAAGAGCCATGTTCCTCGTTTCAGCCTGATATGTCATTACATGAGCCTCCAGTAAATAATTTTGTGCTCTGTGTTCTTGAAAATCATCGTAACGGCGGCATCATCGGTCTCGGTCACTCGCCAAATCCAGTTTTCTTCACTTACAGCGAAGATCTTAACATGGCACGAAGAGAAAAACAATAGGAAAAATTCATATCTCATAGAGCGGAGTCCGTGGCTCATTAGATTTTGTTGCGAACAGCAATAATAGCGACCATCCCCATCCCGATAAACGAAATCGGGATGAGGCTGCCACCCAACAGAATCATCTGGGCGTATATCTATGATTTGTATGCTTATCTTATTGCTTGATGTTTTAGATAGGTTGGGGTATTTTTATGTTGTCTTTTATGTGTACCAAGGCCGTTGGCCGTTTGACTTTTAAGGCAGCGGCGGGTATAAATTAGACATTTGAAAATCCATACTAATACTAAAAGGAGCGAAGCAAAATGGCCAAAGATACCGAACAATTGTACGCCGAGCGAACGAAACGTTATATTACTGCGATGCGGAACGAGAAGCCGGATATGATTCCGATTCGGCCGTTTGTCGCCGAGTTTACTGCGAAATACGCAGGCTATACATGCCAGGATGTGGCGCACGATTACAACAAGGCTTTCGAGGCGGCGGTCAAATGCGCGAAGGATTTCGACTGGGACGCTGTCGTCGCGAATATGGTTTATGTATGGACGGGTCTCGCACAGTCGGCGGGGCTTCGCTACTACGGCATTCCGGGTATCGGCATCCCGCACACAGTCGGCTTCAACTACATCGAGCCGCCGGAGGAAAAGGCTTTTATGAGGGCGGACGAATACGATGCCCTTATCGACGATCCGACCGGCTTTCTCTATAATACATGGCTGCCCCGCGTCTCGACCGAAGTTAGCAAAATAGGCGAGGCCTCGACCTATCGCAACAACCTTGCGCTCGTCAAAAGCGGCATGGCAATGCTGCAATACTTTTATGCTTTCGGCCCGCAAACCGCGCGGCTGAGATCTGAGTGCGGCACGGGTTCGGCCATCGCCGGCATCTTCAAGGCGCCGTTCGATATACTCGCCGACAAGCTGCGGGGCTACCTCGGCTTAGTCAGTGACATGGAAACGCAGCCCAAAAAGGTGCTAAAGGCATGTGAGGCGCTCATACCGCACCTGGTTAACGTGGGCCTGACCACCGCCGACCCGGGCAACCAGGTGCCTATCGGTTTCTGGATGCACCGCGGCTGTGTACCTTTCTTCAATCCGAAACAATTCGCGTCCCATTACTGGCCGACGCTCAAGCCCTGTATCGAGGAGTTCTGGAAGAACGGCCACCAGACGCTTTTCTACGCCGAGGGCAGGTGGAAATATCACTTCGAGACATTCCGCGAGCTGCCGGACCGCAGCATCGTTTTCCACTGCGACCAGGACGATATCTTCGAAGTCCACGAAGCACTGCATGACAAGTTCGCCATAAGCGGCGGTATCCCGAACTTTATGTTGAGCTACGGCAAACCTGAGGAAGTGCGAGAGTTCTGTCTGCGGGTCATAAAGGAAGTGGCCAAAGACGGCGGCTATATAATGGATGCCGGCGCGATTATTCAGAACGATGCCGACATTGAGAACATGAAGGTGATGACGCAGGTCTGCCGCGAGTACGGCGTTTACTCCTCCGGCAGTTACGAGCCGCCGAGCGATACGCCGCCCTGCGAGCTGCCGTCATCGGTGGAGTCGCGTAAAAAAGTCACGGGTATGGCCGGCCGGAAGAGTCCGAAGATCAAACCGGGCGTTTGTTTCCCGTGGGAGCAGCGTGTCAAGGACCTGCCCGAAATCACTGGAGATCCGGCTATGGTTCAGAAAATCTGGGAAGACATTGATGGGCTGGGCAATATGTACATCTGGCAGTTGCTGCTGTCCTTCTAATCTCTCGTATTATGGGCATTTTTAGAGGTGCCTGAAGAATGACAAAAACCACTACACTTAATCGACGCCGTTTTCTCGGCTCCGGCATGGCAACCGTGCTGACTGTGGCGGCGGGCGGGATTCTCGGATCGAGCTGCCGCAGCACACAGAGCGATGCAAGGTCGGAGAAAAAGGTTCTTGTTGGAGGCCACCCCTGGGTCTACGCGGCGACACAGCCGAAATACGACATCTATCCCGTGCTGGACCGGATCTTCGCCGACATGAGTTATGCGGGCCTGGACGGAATCGAGCTGATGCACACGGCGCTGCGCTACCCGGATGCGGTCGAGCGCATCGCAGCGCTCTCGAACGAGCACAATCTGTCCGTCATTGGAACGTCCTTCGGCGGAGCTATGTGGGACCGGACGCAGCATGAGGCCGTCTTTGAAGACGCCCGTATCGTTGTGACGCGACTGGCCAAGCTGGGCGGGCGAACGCTCGGCACTTCCGTAGGTAAAGCACCGCAAATAAAGACGGCCGAACAGTTGGACGCACAGGCGGAGCTTCTGCGGCGAATCATGAACCTCTGCCGCGACAACGGCGTCGAACTGAATCTGCACAACCACACGTACGAAGTAGAAGACGACATGCACGATCTGCGCGGGACGCTCGCACGGATTCCAGAGGTTAAGCTGGGCCCCGATCTCAACTGGCTTGTGCGGGGCGGGGTCGATCCGGTGGATTTCATCGAAGCTTTCGGCGACAGCATCGTGTTCCTGCACATCCGGGACCAGAACGCCGACGGAACGTGGTCCGAAGCCGTGGGCGAAGGAAATATGGACTATGTTGCCATCGGGAAGGCTCTGCACGCCAGCCGTTTTTCCGGTGATGCCGTGATTGAGCTTGCCCATGAAGGCAACTTCAAACCCACCCGGCCCCTGCGGGACAGTCTCAGAATGAGCCGGGCCTCTGTAAGAAAGACCCTGGGCTACTGAGCCTTTAATGAGGATACAAATGAATCACAAAATCACACGTCGGACTTTTTTGAATAACGCGGCGAGTGTCGCCGGGGCAGCGGCGGCATTTCCGTATATTGTCCCTTCGTCGGCGATGGGCGGAGCGGGAAACGTTGCCCCGAGCAACCGGATCGTCATGGGCTGTATCGGCACGGGAAACCAGGGCACGAACGACTTGAAAGATTTTCTGCAGGACAGCCGTGTGCAGATTGTTGCGGTCTGTGACGTCAACCGGCAGAGTAACGGTTACTGGGACAACCGCATCGGCGGACGCGAGCCGGCCAAGGTGATTGTTACGGAACATTATACCCGCACAAGCGCACCGGGCGCCTACAAAGGTTGCAGGGCCTACGAAGACTTTCGCGATGTGCTGGCCCGTGACGATATCGATGTCGTCCTGATTGCCATACCGGACCACTGGCATTCGATTGCGGTTATCGAAGCGGCAAAAGCCGGCAAGGACATTTACGGTGAAAAGCCGCTGTCACTTACCATCGGCGAGGGGCGGGCGATGAGCGACGCGGTCCATCGTTACGGGCGCGTCTTTCAGACGGGCAGCCAGCAGCGTTCGGACCATAATTTCCGCCGGGCGTGCGAACTGGTGCGGAACGGGCGAATCGGCAAGCTCCATACCGTCAGGTGCGGCCTACCGGGCGGAACGCCGGATATTTCAAAACAGGGCCATCGCGACAAGCCCGAAAGTGTGCCGGATGGTTTTAATTACGATATGTGGCTGGGGCCGGCTCCGTATGCCCCCTACTGCCCCGCCCGCTGCCATGTGAATTTTCGCTGGATACTGGATTACTCAGGCGGGCAGGTCACCGACTGGGGAGGCCATCATCCCGACATCGCCCAGTGGGGCATGGGTACGGAGAATACCGGGCCGGTGGAAATTAATAACGCCAAAGGCGAGTTTGCCCGGGATGGATTGTATAATACTGCCAGTAGTTTTTATTTCGAGTGCATCTATAAGAACGGCGTCAAACTCATAATTTCGAATAAAGTGCGCGGCGGCGTGACTTTCGAAGGCGACGAAGGCTGGGTCTGGGCCGACCGCGGGCGTCACGATGCGAATCCGAAGTCGCTGCTCGAATCCGTCATAAAGCCGGACGAGATTCACCTGTACCGAAGCGATAACCACGCCCGGAATTTCATCGACTGTGTAATTTCCAGAGACGAGCCGGCCGCCCCGATCGAGACGGCCCACCGCTCCATCACGACCGTGCATCTGGGCAATATCGCCATGCGGCTGGAAAGAGACCTGAAGTGGAATCCGGACGCCGAGCGGTTCGTTAACGATGACGGGGCCGACAGGATGCTGTCACGGACTATGAGAAGCCCGTGGCGGGTGTGATATTTATTATTTACTATTTTCTATTGACTATTGTTTATGATTTATGAATGCTCAATTGACTCATATTATTTGGCGGTTATATCATGAAGCAGGGACATATTAATCGACGGCATTTTTTGAAAAGAGCGGCGGGGGTTTCTGTAGCCGTTGTGGGATTTCCTTATCTGGTTCGCTCTTCGGCGCTTGGTAATGCCGGTTCGGTCGCTCCGAGCGGTCGTATTACGCTGGGTTTCATCGGTACGGGCGACCACGGCAGAAACGTCAATATGAAGAACTTCCTGGTTAATGCGGATGCTCATGCCCTGGCCGTTTGCGATGTCGATCCGGTTAACCGCAACATTGCCCGTGACATGGTCAACAAAAAATACGGCAATGCCGACTGCGCGACGTACAGCGATTTCAGGGAGGTTTTGGCAAGGGACGATATAGACGCGGTGATGATTTCGACGCCGGACCATTGGCACGTTCCGATTTCCATCGCCGCGGCCAAGGCGGGCAAGGATGTCGAGTGCGAAAAACCGACGCTGACCATCGAAGAGGGCCGGGTGTTATGCGAGACGATGCAGCGTTACGGCCGGGTATTCCAATGGTCCACCGAGGACCGTTCGGTGGACGTGTATCACCGCATGTGCGAGCTGGTCCGCAACGGCCGGATCGGCAAGGTTCACACGATTCGGGTCGAGCTGCCAAGCGGGCCGGACACCCAGGGCGACCCAACGCCGATGCCGGTGCCGGATGGTTTCGACTATAACATGTGGGTGGGCCCGGCGCCGTGGGCGCCTTATACGAAAGGCCGCTGTCACTGGAACTTCCGGTGGATTCAGGATTATTCGGGCGGTATGTTAACCGACTGGGGCGCACATCTGCTCGACGGTGCCCAGTGGGGCAACGACACCGAGCATACCGGGCCGGTCGAGGTCGATGGGAAAGGTGAGTTCTGGCGAGATGGACTTTATAACACCGCCAAAGAATTCAACATCGAATACAAATACGCCAATGGGGTGCAGTTGATCATAACATCGGGAACGCCGAGCCTGCGTTTCGAAGGCTCCGAGGGCTGGATCGGCAACCGCGGCTGGAGGGCGCCGCTGCAGGCCGAGCCGAAATCAATCCTGAATTCGGTGATTGGCCCGAACGAGATTCATCTTTATACCTGTCAGGGCGGCGAGCAGCGGAATTTCCTCGATTGCGTCAAGTCTCGTAAAGACTGCTATTTCCCGCCCGAGATAGGACAGCGATGTTTTACCATCGCGCACATCGGCAATATCTCGATGCTGTTAGGTCGAAAGCTCAGGTGGGATCCGGACAACGAGAAATTCATCGGCGACGAGCAGGCCAACCGTATGCTGTCACGCACGATGCGCAGCCCATGGCGATTGTGAAATGATAAATGATTATTGATGAGTGATTATTGAAAAGGCAAGAATTATGAGTATTCGAAGCGGAATGAATCGTGCGATTGTGTTGTTCATTGGGGTTCTTTGCTTTTTGGCGGTAACGAATACAAAGGGAGAAACGGCCGAATTGACAGGCAGCGATTTTTCGGCCTGGCGGGGTGATACGGGGCAGTGGCAGATTGTCGCTGATACGTTCACTAATCCTCAGGATGAAAAGTCGCTGAGCAGCAAGCCGGGGACGGGGACGATTATGAACGGGCCGGCGGGCAGGACATCGCATTTGTTCAGTGAGGCCGAGTTCGGCGATATCAAGGCGCACATCGAGTTTATGGTTTCGAAAGGGTCGAATTCCGGCGTGTACTTCATGGGCCGGTACGAGATTCAGGTCTATGACAGCTACGGCGTAGAGAAGGATGAGTACCCCGGCATCGAGTGCGGCGGCATTTACCAGCGGTGGGATGAAAACAGGGATCCCAAAGGGTATGAAGGTTATTCGCCGCGAGTAAACGCATCGAAGGCTCCGGGACAATGGCAGACGTTCGATGTTATCTTCCGGGCACCGCGGTTCGACGATGCCGGTCGAAAAATTGCGAATGCGAGATTCGAGAAAGTGGTGCACAATGGCATAGCCGTTCACGAGGATGTTGAACTTACCGGGCCGACGCGGGCCGGCGCATATAACGATGAAAAACCGGCCGGGCCGTTAATGTTGCAGGGCGACCACGGGCCTGTCGCGTATCGCAATATCAGGATCGAGCCGGCGGGGCCGAATCCTTTCTTCGCGATGGACACCGCTACGAAAGACGCCGCACACCAAACCGCAAAAGAGCAGGTCGAAATGGTCAAGGAATTAGGCTATCCCGGAATCGGATGCACGGCGGGCAAAGAGTTGGGCGAAATGGCCAAAGAGCTGGATAAGAACGGCCTGAGACTTTTTACAGTTTATCTCGGCGTCAACATCGATCCCGATCAGCAGAAATACGGCCCGGAATTGAAAGAGACAATCAAGGTGCTAAAAGACCGAAACGCGATGCTGTGGCTATTCGTTCAAAGTAAGCAGCACAAAGCTTCGTCGCCTGCCGGTGACGACCGGGCGGTGGAAATCCTCCAGGAGGTTGCCGATATGGCCGCTGAAGCCAACGTACGGGTGGCGCTCTATCCTCACACCGGATTCTGGGTCGAACGCGTGGAAGATGCCGTGCGCGTGGCGAAAAAGGTGGATCGCAAAAACGTCGGCGTGACTTTCAATTTGTGTCACTGGCTCATGGTCGATGACGAGAAGAATATGAAGTCGCTGATTGATTCGGCGATGCCGCATTTGTTCGTGGTTACAATAAACGGCGCCGACAGCGGCGGCAAAGACTGGAAGACCCTGATTCAAACGCTGGACCGCGGCACATTCGACATGCGGGGCTTCCTGAAAACACTCGAAGATTCAGGCTACACCGGCCCGATAGGATTCCAGGGTTACGGCATCGGCGGCGACGCCCGCGACAACCTGAAGCGCACGATGGACGCCTGGCTCGAACTGAACAAATAGCGGCCGCCGATTTGTAACACCTGCGGGTAAATAAAGTCGTGCATTTTTCGATGTCTTTGTTAATATGGCAACACTGGATAGATTCTAAGATTATTTTGTACGTAAGGAATTGAAATAAACAGGTGATTGATGGAAACGCTCAAGTTATTGCGTGATTATTTTCCGATGGCGGTTTTTACCGGCAA
>CAYTNN010000167.1:0-10020 GCA_964439135.1 uncultured Pirellulales bacterium | reverse complement strand
TCGGCAGACGTGCCCGAGCGAACCTGTCTGGTCCGAATAAGCGACTCGCTGGCGAGTACGCGGTTTGCGACCTACCGTGTCTGGATGTCCGATGACGTAGTCGACACGTTCCAATCGCGTCCCAATCTCTCGAACGAGCTGATGGATTGCACCTTTGTCTACAACAACACCGAGGTCTTCTATAATTGTGGGATTCGTCACCGTGGCAGCCCATGGCTCCGCAGTGGTTCCAATCGCTCGCCATATCCCGCCGACACTCATGGCTTCCGAATCGACTTCAATCCGGACCAGAAATTCAGGGACCGTCAAGAGATCAATCTCGACGGCATGGAAGGCGGCAGCCGGGGCCCGCTTCAGGAACGCGCATCGTACTGGTTCTACAAGCAAATGGGGCTGCAGTTCTCGATGCAGGAATTCGTGCGTTTAATCATGAACGGACGGACCGCAAATATCTACGAAGACGTTCAGAAAATCGACGGCGATTACATTGCGAAATGGTTCCCGGGTGACACGGATGGCTACATTCACAAGATCGACGACTACTTCGAATACTCCGCCGACGGCACGGGACACTCGAACCTTGATGAAGGCCTGAAATACGATTCAAGTCACCCGCTTCTTAAGGAGACATATCGCTGGGGTTTTGAAAAGCGGTCGCATCGAGAGAACGATAACTGGGACCATCTGTTCGATTTCGCCGTAGCGATTAACACACGGTCGAGCAGTTCGGCATACGAACAGACAATCGAGTCGGTCATCCATCCTGAGCATTTTGCCGCTGTCCTGGCGATTCGCCACGCCGTCGGCGACTGGGACAGCTATGGTTACAACCGAGGAAAAAATAACTTTTTCTACTATGCCCTGCCGGAGGGCAAGTGGTACCTGCTGCCATGGGACATCGACTTTGCTCTCGGATCAGGCAATGGAACCAGCACAAACCTGTTCTCTATGAGCAGTGGCCAGTTTCCGGAAGTCTATCAGTTTGTGAATTATCCCAAATACCGGCAGATGTACCTGGATGCACTGGCCGAATTGGTAAACGGTCCGTGGCAGACGTCGTACGGCACTTCCAATCCGCCAACGGAGTTCGATAAGTTTCTGGATGATGCGGCAAATGCATTAATTGCCGACGGTCAAGGCAGCGGCCGACGCGATGGAATCAAACAGTTTGTCCGCAGCCGACGGTCATATATACTAACGCAGATTCGGTAACATCTGCTAATTGGAATTGGCCCCGACGAAAAAGATCAAGGCCAACCACGAACAGCTCGTCCCGTATGCCGTTCTGTCCACTTAGAATGCGTCGAATCCGGACAAAAACGCGCCGCTGTTCGTCATAGTCATCTGACTACGCGCCTGTCATAGATCAGATGTTGGATGTCGTGCTTGCAAAGACTTTTAGATGTATAAACACAACCCCCGTGACATGATCACCGTTCGTCGTAGTCATCTGACTACGCGCCTGTCACGGCCCATGTGCTGGATGGCGTGCTTGCAAAGACTTTTAGATGTATAAACACAACCCCCGTGACATGATCACCGTTCGTCGTAGTCATCTGACTACGCGCCTGTCACGGCCCATGTGCTGGATGGCGTGCTTGCAAAGGCTTTTAGATGTGTAAACGCAAACCCCGTAACATGATCACCATACGTCGTAGTCATCTGACTACGTGACTGTCACTGCTCGGATGGTCGATGTTGGCTCTGCGTAAGGCTCGTGGGTGCGTAAATGTGTTTTCGTAACATAATCGTGATTTGGCCCTCGGCTACGAACCCGGCTCTTGCCTCGCTTGTAAGTGAGCTAGCCACCCGCTGGCATTTGCGGTTTGACCTACTGCCGGATCGGAATGTATCAAAGACAGTCAAGTGAACGCCGCCGTTCGGCGTAGTCATCTGACTACGCACATGTCACGGCTAAGATGGGTGATATCGGCTCTGCCAGCCAAACATAAGTCACTGTTCGGCATAGTCATCTGACTACGCACCTTTCACGAATTAAATGATGGATGTCACCTTTATTCCGGCTTTCCCGGGTGCAAACTAATTCAGGGAACATGATCGTTATCAAGTCCCTGGCCACAGATTTTCCGATGCCCGTGAACAAACCAAGCCTCCACGTTGTTGCCGGAAGAGATTGCAATTCTAAACGAGCCGCAGACGAATATCTCAACGACTAATTGTTGCTTGAGACGATATTCTCTTTACCTGACATGCCCTTTTCGATGCGCTTAAAATGTTCGTTTCGTGTGAAAATATCAAAGATTCCGATATCACGATAACGGAATCTTTGAAAACATACGCTGAGTTGTTGTATTGCTACTTCGGCCGGTTCTCACCTGGATTCCAGCAACCTGCAGGCGAAACCCCAGGGGCCGCCGTAGTTCATGATTTTCAATACGAGCTGATTTTTACCTTTTCTGAAGGTCACGGGGACGCGGTCGCTATCCACTATGACGCCCCGGCCTCCCCGGTGTTCATGGACGAGTTTGCCGTTGAGCCATACCTTGACGCAGTCGTCGGAGCCAATGCCCAGAACACTAGCCGTTTCCTCGGGCATGTCGATTTGCGCCCAGGCGTAGGCGATAGCGAACCACTTATCAAACACCGCCGTTAGATCCACAACGCCGTACTCAGAGTATAGAGAGGCCCATTCGTAATCATTTCCGGCGATTCTGACCTGTGGCTCGAACTGCGCAAGATCGAGTGACTTGGTATCGAAGAACTTGTTCGAAGTTTCTTCATCCGGAAAGTAGCCCTCCCCGTCCCATGGCACGTCGATGGGCCCTAAGAACAGCCATTTTCGTATGAACTGGCCCGGCTTGAGATCCTCGTATGTCGTTACATTCAAGTCCGGCTTGGTTTTCGATATCGTCACGCCGCCTGATACTTGAGTCTCTGTATTGTCTGCGCTATCTGTTGTTTTGCGGCCGGGCTCCAAACCTTCCAGATACCATTTGCTGTCCTGATAGACCATGACTATGGTTGCCTCGCAAATTAGTGACCCCTTTCTGCAAAGATAAACCGGATGCTCATATCCGTTCTCAAGTTCATCCGGCCATTTCGGTGTGCCGAGGAATTCGTAGTCTGCGATCAGACTCGCCATTGCCAGCATCTGATCCATCTGGCCGGTTGCGATTTCCCGAAGGCCCGGGGCAATGAGTTCGAGAAATTGTGTGCCATCCTTGTGTACGGCGGCACTGTACAGACTGAGCAAGGTTTCCAGCGGTGTCTTCTGGCCTGTGTACGTTCCGCCTGTTAATATCTCTGCGGTCCGCCGTCGGCCTTCCTGAATAACTTCTTCTTCAGATAGATCACGCAGGCCACGATACTGCGGAGGAAGATCAGCAAGGGTTGTATGGTCCTTGTCCGGCCAAAGGAAGGCAATATGAAAAGAGTTGTCAGCCGGGCCCCCAAGGACTCTGCATGTCACGGCGAGCTTTCCGTCAATAGTATCCGTCGTTGTCACCGGCCGGGACGAATCGACAAAAATCGCTGAGGGGGGCAAGACAACGCGATAATAGTTGAGGCAATTTACTGCGGAGCCTCCGCCTATGAGATGCCATAGTGGGCCTTCCTTCCACAACTGACCGCTATCGCCCATTTCTGCTACCGCGATGTATCTAAACTTCTCACCCGGTTCAACGGCTCTGCGAAAACGCACGAAGAAATCATACTTCGAAGCATTTATCTGTTCCCGGTCATACGGCAGCAGATTGCCCTGCAGGTCATAGAACATGGCTCCTTCGTGAACCTCCCCGGCAGTCATTATTTGACAGACATTGCTTGGCTCAGACTTAGAGTTGGACCTCTCCTGTAGCACAGCAAGGGTAAAAAGCTGCTCATTTTCGATTCTTAAAATCAGGACGCTGGTACTGTCAATCTGATCTCTTTGCGCCTGTTTTTCCGCTTCAATCCATTTGTAGATTTCCATCATGTCGTCCACGAGGGGATTGTCAACCGCGACAATTGGATTCTTGTCCAGTGAAAGGATAGCCTTTCGACCGGCTTCGATATTGACACTTGCTGTCTGCGTCTCGGCAATGACTTCTCCTTTACGAACGCTTACTTCCGTTTTCTGTGCGAACGCAATCGACTGGAAGACCAGAAGAAATACGGCGCCGCGTATAATTGTTTTCGCTTTCATTATGTCTCTCCTTTTCTGCCTTTTAGCCTTGTAGGGTGTGCACAGCACACCATTTTCAAAGTTGGTGGGCAATGCCCACCCTACATCTATGTGAGTTATTCGTCGGTGACTGTCACGGTGAATTCGGTCCCCATCGCTTCCACCCGGCCGTTTGGAGTGCTGATGAAGAACGGCCCATGAGGACTCTCCAGGCTGGCGGTGCACTCGCCATGCTCAAGAAAGAACTGTGTTTCGCCGTTATACAATTTCAAAATCAGCATGCTGTTTTGATTCAATTCAAGCGTAGATTCTTCGTCCAATCGCAAGGCACAAGCTGACCTGGACGTTGAGTGAAACGTATCGCCAAGATATACGTTTGAGCTGGCATCCAAAGCCTGCCAAACATCGGAACCTTCATGCCTGACCAGCACAGTCCCCTCAATCTTGCCGACGCTTATGGGTACCCGAGCCGTCAATGGTGTCCGCGCGGATTTACCTGCCCTGCCTAAGGTAAATCCAAGGAGCAAACCGATAGCTAATAAGATACCCGCGGCGATGGCGGCTCGTTTGCCGGCGAACAAAGCTGTGCCGAAGCGGGCAGGACGCAGCCGCAAATTCGGCTCTTCAGAAAGTCTGGCTACCAGCGACGCTCCGGCCTTCTCGGCAGCCATCGGCGACGAAAAGGCTTGCCTGACGACATCCTGCAGCAGGACACATCGCTCGAATTCATCACGGCATGAATCGCATGTTTCCGTGTGAATCTTTAGCTCGGCGAGCTTCCCGTCACTGATTGTCCCCTCGACGTATTTTTCGATAAGGTTCTTGTATTTTTCACAGGTCATCATGATTCGACCTCCTCTAAAAGTGGAGCAAGGTCCTTGCGTAGTAATTTATAAGCCCGGTGCAGCCGGACTCTGATGGTGCCCGGGCGTTTGCCCAATTGCTCTGCAATATTCACGGTGGAAAGTCCCGCTACGAATCGCATGATAATTAACGTGCGGAACTTCTCAGGCAGTCGCCTTACCGTCTGCCTTACGAATTGAATCTGGTTTTGCGTTAAGCCGGGATTGGCCGTGACTGCCGATATCTCATCCAGACTATCAAGCGGTGTTGCCTTACAGCCCATAACGTTTTTGCATCGAACGCTTTTTCTTATGCTATTGTAGCATTGCTGCATTGTGATTTTGCTCAGCCACCCGGCAAGCCGGGACGGATCCCTGAGGCCGGCCAACTGTGAGTACGCCTTCAAAAAGCTCTCCTGGGCGATGTCTTCGGCTTCGGCAGGGTCGGAAACTTTGCTCAATGCCAATGCGACAACCATATTCCAGTACCTCTCGACGATTGCCCCGAATGCCGAGGTCTCACCAAGCAACGTCGATTTGACAAGTTGCTTGTCAGTCTCGGTAGTCATTATGGGGCTCTCAGGCATAAAATGCTCCTATTACAATTATAAGTCAATTCTACAGTATAGAACGCAAAACTACCAATAGCGCTACAGACAAACCGTAGCATGTTCGTTTTTTCTTGGGAAGCCTGATTTTAGGAATTCATCAGACGCGGCGTCCAGTTTCCGCCATTATTCATGAATACTTGATGTTGCAGTAACTAAGCCGCATACAATTTGAGGAAATCGGGTGTCTGTTATTTTTCATTCAGCTTTGATCTTGCCCTGCTCGGCAACGGTTTGTATTGCCCTGGCGATTTCATTGGTATCACCAAGGTAATAGTGTTTCTGCGGTTTTAATTCATCACTGAGCTCGTATATCAATGGTACACCGGTTGGGATATTAAGCTCAGTGATCTCGCCATCACGTATATTGTCCAGATATTTGACTAAGGCCCTTATGCTATTACCATGGGCGGAGACCAAAATTTTTTTCCCCTTCTTCAATTCAGGCACCATAGAATTGTGCCAGTAAGGCAAGAATCTATCGACAGTGTCCTTTAGGCATTCAGCCACTGGAATGTTTTTGGGGTCTAAGTCTTTGTATTTCGCATCCTTGCCGGGATAGCGTTGATCCGTCTTCTCCAGTATGGGAGGTCTGACATCATAGCTGCGCCTCCAGAGATGGACTTGTTCCTCTCCAAATTTTTTTGCTGTCTCCGCTTTATTAAAGCCCTGCAAGGCCCCGTAGTGTCGTTCATTCAGCCGCCAGGAGTTCACGACGGGAATCCACATTAAATCCATCTGATCGAGCACGATCCAGAGCGTCCTGATTGCCCTTTTCAATACGGAGGTAAAGGCCATATCAAATGTGAAATGCTCCTGCTTAAGGAGGACTCCGGCGTTATGGGCTTCACGTACTCCCTGTTCGGTTAAGTCCACATCGGTCCATCCCGTGAAACGATTTTCCTTATTCCACGTGCTCTGGCCGTGTCTGATGAGAACCATGCGTATCATGTGAACGTCATCTCCTTATTTTGCCTCGACGATTAATTTGACGGCTTGATGCTCGTCGGCGCCGATCAAACAAACAAACTTCCGCCGGAGCTGTTTCTCCATCCGCTTAAACTCCGCGGGGGTGTCCTGCTTTAAAGGTATCTGACCCCCGGCATAGGTTTGGTGGCCTCCGCTCGTTCCTCTTCTGGCAACAAGTCGTCTAATAATAGTCTCGGCCCTATTATTCTCATCGGTTGTGCGAAGCGATATCAATATTTTACCTTTGAACGATCCCATGCACATGGTCCATGTTGTTTTGTCGTCGCGCAGCAGCAGGTCCGCTACCTCGCCGATCATGTCCGGATTATCGTTTTGGCCCAGTGACGTCACGATGGCATTTCCGTAGATTCGAGCGTTTTTCAAAGCTTCGGCCAGCATCTGAAAATATTCTTTCGGTACGCTGCCGCGTTGAATCTCGCTGAGCATTCGTTTATTGGCCAGCGGATAGAGCCACTCAATCGCTTCAATATCCGCCCGGGTCGCTTCTCTGCCGAGGTCCTGCGTATCGGAACGAATCCCATAAAGCAAGGCCGTCGCCAAGGGTATATCGGGTGTGATCTGAGCCTCGTGCAGATACTCGGAAAGTATTGTTGATGTCGCGCCGAATCCGCTGCGAATATCGGTCAGTTGTACGCTTCTGGTCGAGTGGCGACAAGGGTGGTGATCGATCACGATATCCGGCATCTGTGTTTCGGGCAAAGAATTGTTGCCGGTACCCGGTTGTGTATCGACCATGGCGATAAGATCGAATTTCTGAAACTCAATATCGTTTAACTGGTGCAGATTTAGGCCGAGATAGCTGACCAGAGCCCTGTTTTCGCCGCGTCCGACTGTTCCGCTGTGGGCGATAGAGCATTGAACGCCGGAGGTACTGTTGGCGAATTTGCGAAGTGCGACCGCCGCGGCAATGGAGTCCGGATCGGGATTATCCTGCATCACGATGAGCAAATACCCTTCGTCCTTCAGCAGTCGAGTGAGTTTCTCGACCCTCAAGCGTGTTTTGGAAGCCAGCTTCATTGTTTGTCCTTACGTTGATCGCAGTTAACGTTTCATAGCATACCCGAAAAGTTCCAAGTATCATTTAGAAAAGAAATTCCCGGTTTTGTCCGGCTGGAAATATTATTCCAGGAATTGGTGCAAAAGCAAGAGAATATCACGTTCACTCATAACGGATCACATATATAGTTGGACAGTGAGAATATCCTGTTTGACACAGAACCGCGAATTCACTATTCTGATTCTCCTTTATAGCAAACGATACGGTTACATATAAAGGTAGAAACTGATGGTTCAAAATAAAAGTATAGAAGCTATTTCCCGGGGGACAATCATAGTGTCTCTTCGGCGTTCGTTGCTTCTCATTCTCGTATCCATCGCTATAGCAGGCTGCGGCACGACATCATATCTGGCGGACATCTCCTACATGCGGGACTACCACGTCGAGCCGATAGATGCGCCGGATCCTTCTCTGGACGGCCCTTATTCATATCGCACATATTTCTACGGAAGTGGTGACGACAAGCATCGCAAGGAATATGGTAAGGGCGTCGATTTCAAAACGGAGCCAGTGGACGCAAACCCGTTCATGGATTTCTTCGATAAAATTCCGCGATACTGGGGATTCGACTTTGACAGGCTGCCGCTTAACGGCCGGGTGTGGTTTCCGGATGGCGACGGGCCTTTTCCGCTCGTTCTGATAGTGCACGGCAACCACAATATGAAGGACTTTTCCGATCCCGGCTATGAGTACCTTGGCAAGCTGCTCGCCGGGCGGGGTTTTATCGCCGTATCTGTGGATGAGAATTTTCTGAATCAGAAATTCGGCGGCGAAAACGATGCCCGCGCGTTCATCCTGCTGGAGCATCTCAATGTCTGGGACACATGGAACCAGACGCAGGGCCACGCATTCGAAGGCAAGGTCGATATGGACCGAATCGCGCTTATCGGGCATTCCCGCGGCGGAGAATCGGTCGCTCACGCCGCGGCGTTCAACCGGCTCGAACGCTACCCCGACGATGCCAATGTTAAGCTCGATTATAATTTCGCTATCAGGTCGGTCATAGCAATCGCACCCTGCGACGGTCAGTACAAACCGGCAGGACATCCTACAGCGTTAGAGAATGTCAATTATCTCGTCATACAAGGAGGTCACGACGCCGATGTATCGACGTTCATGGGGCTCCGGCAGTTCAATCGCGTGTATTTTACGGATGATCACTTCTGGTTCAAATCCGCGGTCTATGTATATCGGGCGAATCACAACAGGTTCAACACGGCCTGGGGCGGGCTCAATGCTTCGGCGCCCATGAGCTGGTTCATCAATGACAAACCGATAATGGACATGGAAAGCCAGCGTAAAGTCGCAAAAGTACTCATTTCCGCATTTCTCGAAGTCACTCTTAATAACAGAGATGAATACCTGCCGATGTTCGAAGATATCCGCAAAGCCGGGCAATGGCTGCCGGAGGATATTTACATAAACCGGTACGAAGACTCCGATTTCATAATCATTGCAGATTTCGAAGAAGATTTCGACGTCACAACCACGACAATCCCCGGCGGAAAGCTGCACGGCGAGAACCTCCTGACGTGGAAAGAAGCCTACGTCCCCTACCGCACCAGGGACAACTCCACCCAGGAAAACGCCGCCGTGGTGCTGGAATGGGATAATGGGAACGAGCAGGACGCCAATTCAGTCGTGCCTGCATCGTATACTATCGCACTGAGCCCTGAAATCGTAACTGAAATAGATTTGAATCGAGACGCGAATGTTGTCTTTTCCATCGGAACGGAAAACGAAGACCAGCGCGAGCCTCTCGATTTGACAATCGAGCTTTGTGACAGTGAAGGAAATTGTGCCGCCCTGCCGCTCAGTTCCGTAGGGCCTGTCCATCCGGCCCTGCCGGTCAGGCTGGCCAAATGGAAGTGGCTGGAGAAAAAGAGCATCGAAACGTTCTCGGAGCGACTCCTCCAGACCTATGAAATGCCGATATATAGCTTCATTAAAAGCAACTCTTTATTCGAGCCATCTAAGCTTGAGAGCATCCGGTTTATATTCGACCGCTCCGACAAGGGCAACATCATGCTGGACGATATCGGAATCTCTATGTAATCTCAGCACGGCGAGACGAGCAGAGTTCCTCGCGGGTGTAACTTGTGATATTTCCTGTAGATTTTGCGCCGATTTTGCCTTCTAATCGAGACTTGTTTATAGAAGTACAGAGCGGCTCTGTTAAGTATGATATTTAACAAATGAGAGACCTTGAGGACCAAATTCTCGTTCAGCGAGCTTTGCAGGCGGATCCGGAGAGCTTTGGCGAGTTATGCCGGCGTTATTATGATTCGCTGGTGGCCGTGGCCGGTTCGATTCTGCCGGATCATCACCTGGCCGAAGATGCCGCCCAGGAAGCATTAGCGGCGGCATGCAGGGATCTTGCTAAACTAAAAAAGCCCGAAC
>CAYTNN010000166.1:0-10073 GCA_964439135.1 uncultured Pirellulales bacterium | reverse complement strand
AATGACAATGTTAAAGTTAGGCAATCTTATTCTAAGCGTCCCCTTCATACAGGCCCCCCTGAGCGGTTACAGCGACTATGCAATGCGAAGATTAGGGCTCGATTTCGGCGTACCACTAACATTTTCCGGCGTCATGTTAGCCAAAAGTGCGGCCCATCCCAAGGTATTGAGAAATCCCGCCTTTAGGCCGCACGACGATGAGCATCCTGTCGGGGCACAAATTCTCGGAAATGATCCTGCCATGATGGCAAAAGCCGCCAGGGCACTTGAAGGTGCCGGCTTCGACATAATCGACTTGAACTTCGCCTGTCCGGCCCCCAAAGTTCTTCGCAGGCGACGTGGCGGCTATCTCCTGAAAGAGCCTGAAACCGTAAAGCAAATTTACAGCCGCGTAAGAGATGCGGTAACATGCCCGGTAACAATGAAGCTGCGAACAGGTTTCGATTCCAGCCGGGAATCTTATGACAATTTCTATCAGATCGTCTTCGATGCCTCACAGCAGAACATCGATGCCCTGACAATCCACGCCCGCACCGTTGTACGAAAATTCGCAGGCGATGTCGATTGGCAACTTCTTGCGGAAATAAAACATCGCTTCGAAGGGACAACACTAATAGGAAGCGGCGACCTCTTCGAGGCTCAAACAACCGTTCAGCATCTGAAAGCCGCTAAGATCGACGGGGTTCTCATCGCGCGAGGCGCGATTGGAAATCCCTGGATTTATAAAAGCCTCAATGCCGTTTTGGCCGGTATGCCGGCACCGACTCCTCCTGCCCTCGCTGAGCAGGCCGAAGTGATACTAAAACACTTTGAAATGATCTGTCAACTCTATGATCCAATTAAAGCTGTCAGGTATTTTCGCAAATTCCTCGTTCACTACTGCAGGCTCCACCCCAGGCGGAAACAAGCTCAAAAGGTTCTTCTTGCCGCAAACGACAGAACAGATCTTCTTATTGCAATAAAAAGATGGTACGGAAATAATCATTCGCTAAGGGAAAAATAGGGATGCCGGGCCTGTTGAAGAATCTGCTGTTTTTCTTTTCTCCCGCTAATAATTGCACCTGCTCCTTCGACCCTGCTCAGGGCCTGCCCCGAAGAATTCGAAGCGGTGATCTGCACGGAGGAATATGGCTTGCGAACTCCCGCACCGATGGGATTGGCCCCGGGGTTTTGGGGCTCCGTTGTTATTCACACGCGGGGTTTTCTAAGGCTTCGTTGCGAATGAGTGGAGATTATATTTGTTGTGCGCCGGCCTGTTAGTATTGTACTTAAGAGAATATCCGAGCAACCTGATAAATTTGTAAATGCTTATACCGATAAGCCATACAACAACCCATGTGGCGAGGTATCCGCTTGCTGCGCTGGCCAAACCCGCTAATATGAAAAGTCCTATCAAGTGTGCTTTAGGGAGTTTAACCCAGTAATTATCCTGTGCCTGGTCTATACTTGTCAGACAGCTATTCACGGCTTGTTCGTTAGCCTTGAAATATTCGGGATTAGTTTGACGGCAGGCTTGCCAACCCTGGAGCTCACGGTCGTAAGTATCCAGATTGAAGTGTGCCGAGTGATACTCCCCGGATATTAACAGAACACAAACACATGCAGAGACAACACTTGCACATATTGCCAGAAATGATATAACACCTTGCAGTTTACTTTTGTGGTTCATAATTTTAGTATCCCCCTATTAAATATAATAAATCTATGTAAAGAAGCAAAATGCGCAGAGCAGTTTTTTACACCGGTTTTTGCCGGCAATCATGTTTTACTTGGCACGCCGGCAGAAGTTTTTTCTAAAAATACGTAGTCACCACAATAGACGTTAATAGATTGTCATGGTATTCAATCAATTAAAGGGTGTAGGCATGGAGGCTCGCAACCATTTTTAGCCCCTACCTGCTCAACGAGTACTCTCGTGGTGGCAGGAGTAGGGGCTTTTATTGTACTCCAACTCAAGGCTTCAAATTCCGCCCATCTTGCGAAATTATACCATTGGAGCCGGCTATTATGTGACAGCAGAGTACCGTCAAAGCTTGATACTTTGATGTGCCGGTGCTATAGTGATGTATAGTTGAATAGCTCGTATTGATATTTCGACAGGATGGGTAAAGATAAGGAGACAAGAATGAATCGTCGGGATTTTTCCAAACACGTGCTCATGCTTGGAGCGGGAATTCATGCCGGGACCGTAATTGGAGCGCCGGCAATGAGCCAATCCGGGGCTTATTATGAGGAACCGGTGAAAAAGCTGCCGGTCAGGAAGTTCGATGTAATTGTTGCCGGCGGTGGTACAGCGGGAGTCGTAGCGGCCATTGCAGCAGCGAGGCAGGGCGCGAAAACGGCATTGATAGAAGTAAAAGGTTATCCAGGCGGGACAGTCACGGAAGGCGGCACTGCTCTGCACAGTTTCTATAACCTGTGGAAAGCGTTCGGCGGCGTGAAAAAACGCCAGGTTGTGCGGGGGATTCCGCAGGAGATTATAGATCGCCTTATGAAAGTCGGCGGCACATCGGGACACGCCGAGATGTCGAAGGGCTACAATTATGATTCGGTCTGCACGTGTATCGATACGGAGATTTATAAACTCGTTACGTTCGAGATGCTCGTCGAAGCGGGGGTGTTCGTATGTGTCAACACACTGCTGGCCGGGGCGATTATGGACGGGGCCAGGATCAGGGGCGTAATCGCCGAAAGCCGCTCCGGCAGGGAAGCTTTTTACGCCAAATCGTTTGTTGACTGCACAGCGTATGGCGACCTGGCAGCCTATGCCGGCGCAAAGTATATCGAGCCGAACGATTACCCGGTTGTGAACAGCATCGGCGTAGCCAATGTGAATCTGGAGACGCTGCACGACTTTCTCGAAAAGCACGATGCGATAAGCCAGCTTGCCAAAGGCCGGCGCAGCGGCAAAGACGGACAAATCGTACGAATTCAGGGAACGGCGGCGAAGCTCCCCGGCGACTTCGGCAAAGAGGCGGGGAAGATCGGAATGTCGATGGTCACCACAACCGTTCACGACAACTATTTCATGTTCATCAAGCTGAATTTCAAAATGCCGGTCAGCCCGACTAACAGAGACGAGGTCGCAAAAGCGGAATTGGAGCTGAGAAAACGTCAGTTCAGAGCCATCGAACTGTTCAGGGAGTATATCCCCGGCTGTGAAAAGGCATTTATCGCCCGGACGAGCCCCAAGCTTTGTATCCGCCGGGGCAGATTAATCACCTGCGACTACGACATTTCACACGAAGATGTTATTGAGGGCAGGCATTTCGATGATGAGATCATGGTGTACGGTTTTCACGACAGCGCGCCTCGCTACCAGATTAAGAACGGTGGAACATACGGCCTGCCGTACCGGGCGCTGCGCGCCGCGGGAGTCGAGAACCTGCTTTTGTCCGGCATGTTAATCACCTCCGACCACAGGGCACACATGTCCACTCGTAACACCGTATGCTGTATGGGGCAGGGCCAGGCGACGGGTACCGCGGCGGCTCTCTGTGCCGGCAAGAACTGCGGTACAAGAGAACTCAGCTATGGCGATCTGAGAGAAGCCCTGATAAAAGGCGGCGTCTATTTTGAAAGTTGAGTACCGTAGATTATACTTGACGAAGGCACGATAAATCTGGTATAAGTATATTATCGTAATTAGTAGATTTTTAGTCTACCGGCAAGAGGTTTTTATGGCTTATTTCAGACTTTCATCCCGTAATTAATCACCATATTGGTTATTTGATGGAAGGAGGCGGTATCAAATCGCGAAATATCATTTATGCAGCACGGATATCATTTAGTGCGAAGTTAAGATTGCTATTTTGCTAAATTTATTAAATCCCTTGAGTGAAGGAGGATTATTATGTGTCGAAAATTGGTTTGTTACTTTACTTTTGTCCTGTTGTTGGCTTTGACTGCAAATACTGCGGTCGCCGAACTCGTTGCCTACTACCCGCTGGATGAGGGCAGCGGCACTACAACCGAAGATGCCTCCGGCAACGAACACGAAGGGACTTTAAGGAATGGTGCTACGTGGATTCAGCCGGGATACTTCGGTGACAGTGCGATCAACGTGGACGGCACTGCGGGCAGCAGGGTGGCCATCGGAACATGGGATCCTTCGGAAGGAACCGGCCAGTTAAGTCTTGCTCTCTGGGTCAAGTGGTCCGGTGAGCAAAACATGAGTGATCATATGGGGCTTATCGGCAAGCGGGATTCATGGGCGGCAACGGGCGCACTGCGGTGGTTCCTGGAAGTTCGACAGAATGGTCAAATCCAGATGAGAAATTACAGTCAGGCAGTGTCCGCTCCCGCCGGCACGTTAAATCCGTTTATCAATGTATGGGCACACGTATCCGTCACGTTTGACGGAGACATCGCAAGAATTTATCTCAACGGCGAAGAAGTAGCTTCGGGTGAATTTTCATTACACGATAAGCCCGACGCCGCTATGGGGATTGGCAGCACTCACGGCGGCACCAATGGGACCTCGGAAGTCTTCTCCGGCGACCTGGACGAAGTGTACATCTTCAACAATCCCATAACACAGACCCAGATACAGGACCTGGCGAACGGGATTGCACCGACGTTTCCAAAGGCCCGCTGGCCGCAGCCGGAAGATGGAGCCGCACTTTGGGATACATGGGCGAGTTTTTCCTGGGAAGTGGGAGATGGGGCGGCTTCCCATGATTTGTACCTTGGCGAGAGTTTCGCAGATGTCAACGAAGGCATCGGCGAGACGTTCCGTGGCAATCAGACCGGAGCGTTTTTTATTGCCGGCTTTCCCGGTTACCCCTATCCTGATGGGCTTGTTTTGGGCACAATGTACTACTGGCGTATCGACGAGGTAGAGGCCGATGGCGTTACGAAACACAAAGGCGACGTTTGGAGCTTCTTTATTTCGCCCAAGAAGGCCTATGATCCGAGCCCGAAGGATGGGGCCGGGTTGATAGATACGGATGTGACTCTGAGTTATGCACCGGGTTTTGGTGTCAAACTTCATCACGTGTACATCGGCGAAAATTTTGCCGACGTTCAAGCCGGTACGCCGGACACGTACAAGGGCCCCACAGCGGTCGCAAGTTTTGTTCCCGGCACCCTTGAGTTTAACAAAACGTACTACTGGCGAATCGACGAGTTTGACGGGGTCAACACGATTAAAGGAGACGTCTGGAGCTTTCAGACGACTCTGCCCGGACTGGGAACCATCGTGCTTGATATTTGGGAGGAAATCACCGGTGGCGGTGTGGATAACCTCAGGGCCGACCCCCGCTATCCGGGCCAGCCGGACTCGACCCAATCTATAACGGAGCTTGCCTGGGATCCGGACGCGGACAATTATGGAGGCCGGATTTATGGTTGGCTCTACCCGGCCCTTACCGGCGATTATACATTCTGGATAGCCAGCGATAACGACAGTGAATTGTGGCTGAGCAAGAATGATGATCCTGATAACGCCGAGCTGATCGCCAGCGTGACCGGCTGGACCGGCACCAACGAGTGGGATAAATTTGCCTCCCAGATGTCAGAACCCGTCTCTTTGACAGCAGGCGGCAAATATTATGTTATGGCCATCTGGGTAGAAGGCGATGGCGGCGATCACTGCATTGTGGCCTGGCAGGGTCCCGGCATTGTAAAACGAACGATTGTTTCCGGCGATTATCTATCGCCTTATAGGCCGGTAAATGCTTACGCCCCTAATCCCGGCGATGGTGCCGTGGGCGTAAAGAGGACGCCTAAGCTTACATGGAAGCAGGGGATGCAGGCCGCTTCGCACGAGATATATTTCGGAACGGATGAACAAGCCGTGCGTAATGCCACCACAGCGTCGCCCGAGTACATGGGATCCCAGGCTCTTGGCTCCGAGAGCTATGAACCGGATAAACTTGCCTGGGAGAGCGTATACTACTGGCGCGTCGACGAAGTCAACAGCGTCAATCCCGATAGTCCATGGGTAGGTGGCGTCTGGAGCTTTACATCGGCCGACTTTTTAATCATTGATGATTTCGAAGATTATGACGCTGGCGATAATCAGATTTGGTACGCCTGGCACGATGGTCTTGGCTATGGCTCGTCGACGATTCCGCCATACTTTGCCGGTAACGGTACGGGAGCGGCGGTGGGTGATGAAGCTACGCCGTCTTATACGGAAGAGACCATTGTCAACGGAGGCAACCAATCGATGCCGTTCCTCTATGATAACAATAAGCAGGGCTATGCCAATTATTCGGAAGCGGAGTTGACATTGACCGCCGTGCGGGACTGGACCGAAGAAGGCGTCGAGGAATTGTCGCTTTGGTTCAGAGGTTATCCGGCGTCCGTAGGCAGCTTCATCGAGAATCCTGTGGGAACCTATACGATGACCGCCTCCGGCACAGATATTACGGGCACGGCTGATGAGTTTCATTTTGCCTATAAAACACTTACCGGCCCGGGCTCGATTGTCGCAAGGGTCGAGAGCATGGAAAACACAAACCAGTGGGCTAAGGCCGGTGTGATGATTCGCGAAACGCTGGATGTCGGCTCGGCACACGCCATGGCTTTTATCACACCAGGTCAGGGCGTTATATTCGAATATCGTCCAGTTGCCGGCGATAACAACCTTGGTGCGGCGGGGCAGCAAACGGGCATCACGGCCCCGCATTGGGTGAAACTGGAACGGAGCCTCTCGGGCAGCTTTACAGCTTCCCATTCCACCAATGGCTCGACCTGGCAGTCGATACCGGGCACCACGATGGCGAACATCCAGATGAATGCGAATGTCTATATCGGTTTGGCAGTGACAGCACATGATGTCTCACAGACGTGCCAGGCCGTATTCTCAAACGTCACGTTTACCGGCACGGTCTCTCAGCAGTGGATGAACCAGGATATCGGCGTAGCCAGCAATGATTCGGAGCCGATGTACATCGCGGTCTCCAACAGCGCCGGCGCACCTGCCGTGATTTACCATAATGATCCGGCCGCGGCACAAATAGATACCTGGACCGAGTGGGTTATCCCCCTACAGGCTTTTGCCGACAAGGGCATAAACCTGATAGACGTCGACAGGATCGCTATCGGTCTCGGCATGAAAGGCAATATGGCGACGCCCGGCGGCTCGGGTAAGATGTACTTTGACGATATCCGGCTTTATCGGCCAAGGAATGTTCCTTAACGGTAAATGCCGTTTTTATTGGAATAAAATCTGCAAATGTATCACTTCGGGGCCTGTACCGATTAACTCGGTATGAGCCCCGTTTGTTCTTACGAGTATTACGGTTGACTTTTTTTGAGAAAAAAAATGTAAAATCGATTCATATTCTCTTGCCTCTGTGGTTCTTTAGCGTTATTATTCCTGAATGATAAAATACAAACATGTTTTAGCACTGAACCCGTATTTCGGGGATTCTACCGCAACAATGGGGATGTTCCCGCCAACTGGCTTGGAATATATCGTCGCGAGCATGAAAGACCTGGTCGGTAAGGTGACACTTCTTGACCTTCGGTATGAAAGAGACTTACGCAAGCCGGAGGTACTTCGCGAGTTTATCACCAGCCAGGTCGATCTATTGTGCATAAGCATTCGATGGGAAGCTCAGTTCGAGAAGGTCTGTGATTTCGTATCTCAACTGCCCCCTGAGGTCTGCACGATTGTTGGCGGTTACAAAGCGACGCTTGATGTGGAGTACCTGTTCGAGCGTTGTCCCAATATCGACATGGTCGTACGAGGTGAGGGCGAAGATATTATCAAGCAGATCGTCACCGGGGTTCCGTACAAGGATATTCTGGGTCTTTCTTATCGGGAGAATGGCCGAATCATCCACAACGAAAACCATGAATTACCAGACATCGCACGTATCCCATTTCCCGACCGGTCCCTGAGAAGGCACGATTATTACTGGTTTCAGCACGGCATTCGACTCAGCAAACGTACGTTCGATACGATACTGACAACAAGAGGATGTCCGTTCAAATGCAAGTTCTGTACATTCAGTCTTAATCCGCTCGGGCAGAAGAGAAGTTACACGGAACGACCTCTCGAATCGGTTATTGAAGAATTGAAAACGATTAAGGCTGATTTCGTGCTGTTCAGCGATGACAACTTTTTCACCAATCCCAAGCGAAGCGAAAAGCTTTGTGATCTGATTATCGAGAACAAGATCAAGAAGACCTTTGCCGTCCAGTCCAGAATTGATATGGCGAAGTATCCTAAGATTCTCGATAAGGCGGAGAAAGCTGGTTTCAGGGTTTTTCTTATCGGGATCGAATCGCCGCATGATTGGATCCTGAAACTGCTTGCCAAGGGCATTACCCAACAACAGATCCGGGATGCCTTTGCAGTCTTGACGCAGTACAACTTCTTCCTGCACGGTTACTTCATATACGGCAACATCGGAGAGACGGAAGAAGAGATGCTCTATATCGCAAAGTTCGCAAAGGAGATCAAGGTCGATTCCATCAGTTTCCATAAACTCCGCATCGAGAAGTACTCACCCCTGAAGGAAATTGTTGAGAATACGCCGGGCTACCACTACAAACGTATCGGCGGTCCCGTGTATTCGGACCGTTACGGGTACAAGGAATTGAAACAAATCCGGAATGGGATTCGGTCGGGATTCTACGACCTGCCGCAGATGATGCATATAGCAAAAAAGGCCCGGCGAATTGGGCTTGTTAATGGGCGTGACCTGGCGGCTGCGATACCTAAACTACCTCTGCTCATTTATAGAATGGCCAAACGAAAGATCCGAAAGAAAAAACATGTCCGGACTCCCGGAAAATGAAACCGACGTAACCCAATCCATCGTTACCTGTCGGCAAGTGTAAGATAAGCCGACTTACACTTGCAATTTTATGATTAACCTGATAGCTTGAGGAGCTTGAAGGCTCGGTAGTGTTGCTTAGGCGTTCAAAGAAGGGGAATTCCGGCTTGTTATGCTTACGAAAAACGCAGAGAAATGAAGTTTACAGACCTTGACCTAAAGCCCAAAATCCTCGCGGCACTGAGAGACATGCAATACGTCGATCTAACGCCCGTCCAGGAAAAAACCTTCCCCCACATCCTGGCCGATAGGGATATCATCGCCCGAGCTGAAACCGGGTCGGGAAAAACCGCCGCCTGTGCCGTTCCTCTCGTCCAGATGGTCGATCCTTCTATTAAAGCCGTCCAGGCCCTGATCCTCGTTCCTACCCGCGAGCTGGCACTGCAGTACGTCGGAGAAATCTCCGACATTGCCAGGCGAACCGACATTGCACCCTCTGCCGTCTATGGCGGCTTTCCCATCCAAATCCAGATGGCGAAGCTGAATCACGGGGTCGAGATTCTCGTTGCCACCCCGGGAAGGCTCATCGACCTGCTCCGCAATACAAAGCTTAGCCTGTCGAACGTCAGGACCTTCGTCCTCGATGAAGCTGATGAAATGCTCAATATGGGATTTATCACGGACGTCGAATTCATAATCTGCTGCCTCATACACGATCATCAGACCCTTCTGTTTTCCGCGACCATGCCGAAAGAGATTTCGAAGCTGGCGCAAAAATACTTGAAGGATCCGCTCACTATCAACTTGAGCAAGGACCAGACCGCACCGCAAAACCTTCAGCACCATTTTCTGCAGGTTAACAGCAGGAACCGATTCGAATCTCTGCTCGAATACATAAATAAGGCCCGGCCAAAACAGGCCATCATCTTCTGCAATTCGAGACTCGGCGCTGAAAAACTGCACAGCCAGTTAAAAAAGAAGCTTTCTTCCACCGAAATTATCCACGGAGGACTTGACCAGTCCAGGCGGACGTCACTGTTTAACCGCTTTCGTAAACTCGAAATCAAAATCATGGTCGCCACAGCCCTTGCCAGCCGCGGGTTGGATTTTACCCACGCTTCCCACGTCATCAACTATGACTTTCCCGGCGATACCGACGCCTATACCCACCGCACCGGCAGGACGGCAAGAATGGGCCGGAAGGGCGTCGCCCTGACTCTGTTCACAAAAAAGGATTTGTTCGGCTTAAAGGCAATAATCGACACCAATCGAATTCAGCCAATCTGGCAGGGCGCCGAACCCGACCTCAAAAATATCTCACGTCAGCGCAAGTCACGC
>CAYTNN010000165.1:0-10094 GCA_964439135.1 uncultured Pirellulales bacterium | reverse complement strand
AGGCATAAACCTTCCGCGCCTGTTTGTGCCTGCCTCAAACGACTTTCAAACAAGCTACATTCAATCTTCACCAAACCGTGTACTTGTCAGAAAAAACCCTGTTATTGGACCTGGCTTTTCTCCACTTCCACGTGGAAGCCGTGTTTGAGTTGTAAGTTGACTTGCAGATACACTAAAAACAAATCACAAACCTCACTCCAACTCTGTCCCTCCACCTAATAAATCTTAGGTGTTTGCCCAGGAACTATGGATATTTTACACGCCGGTAAGCCAAAGTCCACAAGAGCTACCTAATATCATAGAGCTATACGTTTGTACCAACCTATCCGTATATGTGTCAAGAGAAATCTGACAAATTACTAATATTTCTGCCAAATTTCGACCAAAAGCGATGGTAGTTGGAAACAAAATTTGAAAAAGTCAAATTTTTTCTATTCCTTTCTTAACAAGCACTTGTTACGAAAATACGGTCTACATTTTTGTAGATTTTCGACTCAAACGCGCAGGTCGGGCCAATAGTAGAGGCGAGTCTTTCGGCGGTGCCGACAGACGCAAGGCAAAAGGTAAAAGGTAAAAAATGAGAGTAAATCCGGAGCCTAAGTAAATGATTATTGATGAATGATGAGTTGAAAATAGCAATTGCACTGGTTTTCCGGCAGGATAGTTTAAAAAAAGGTAGAATAATGAAAAAAACAGATGAAAAAGAGTAGAAAACGACGAAAAATTGAGCTTAAGTTGAAAAAACAAACCCAATTTCCGAAAGGGCAGAATGGTCGTAAGTATCTATATGAAAGGTGATTATGAAGAATTTCATGCTTTGAAGGCTGCGAAAAACAAACCCAATTCAAAGCCAAACAAACCCAATATTATTTAGCCCCCAGGTTTATCTGGGGGTTGAAGACGAGGTTGAAAAAACAAAGCCAATTTGCTACATTAACAACGAAAGGTGCGGAACAAGCACTGCCAAATGCCCATATTAAAGGTAAACATAGAATGTCAGGGAAATCGTATAGAAAGGTAGTGAAGTAATGCTCAGGCTAATATCGATTCTGATAGCAATAATTGGGATTTCGACGGTACAGGCTGCTGAGCCTTATCGGCTGGTCCTCACCGACGTCGAACAGAACATCTATAAAGAGGCCGCAAATCTCACAAGCAGCGAAACGACGCCGGATTGCCCCGTTGCGTGGTCGGTAAAGAAATATGTCCTGCACGGCGGCAGGCAGGAAGGCGTCGAAGTCATCGAGGTCAATAACGGCATTTTGAGCTTTAATGTCGTGCCGACGCGGGGGATGTCGATTCAAGAGGTTTTGATGGGTGATTTGCGTCTCGGCTGGGATTCGCCCGTCAAGGGGCTGGTCCACCCGAAATTCATCAATCTGAACACGCGCCAGGGATTAGGCTGGCTGGAGGGTTTCAACGAGTGGATGGTTCGCTGCGGCCTGGAGTTTTTCGGCGCGCCGGGAACCGATGAATTCATCGACAATACCGGCAATAAAGCAACGATGGACCTGACGCTGCACGGCAAGATTTGCAACACGCCGGCATCGACGGTAGAGATCATCATCGAACGCGAGGCGCCCTACCGTATCACGGTACGCGGCCGGGTCGATGAGACCTTATTGCACGGCCCGAAGCTCGACATATTGACCCAGGTTTCAACTGTGCCCGGCACAAGTGAATTGCAGATTTCGGACACGGTAACCAACCGTAGTGCTATCGAGCAGGAGTTCGGCATACTTTACCATAGCAATTACGGCCCGCCGCTGATGGAGAAAGGCGCCAGGTTCTATGGGCCGGTGCGGCAGGTAACGCCGATTAACGAGCACGCGGCCGATGATGTCTCAGATTACGCCCTCTACCGCGCTGCGAAGGCGGGATTTCCGGAGCAGGTTTATTGTTTACGGCTTTGGGCCGACCGGAATGACCGGACGAAGGTAATGCTTCGCAATGCCGCCGGCGATAAAGCCGTCTCGATAGCATATTCGGTCAAGGAGCTGCCATTTTTTACGCTCTGGAAGAATCCGGTGGCAAATGAAGATGGATATGTGACGGGCCTGGAGCCGGGGACCGGCTTTCCGCGTAACAGATCGATCGAGCGCAAGTTCGGCCGGGTTCCGAAGCTTGCACCGCATGAAAGCCGCTCGTTCACAATCGATTTTGCTCTTCAGACAAGCGAAAACGAGGTAAATGCCTCGGCCGATGAGATTGCACGCATCTGGGCCGGCCGGCCAACTCAAGTTGATACGGTCCCAAAGGCTAGCACCGGACCAAAGCTGGAAGAGATCATCAAGGCGGCAAGGACCTGGGGTCCGGCGTTCAAGCCCTGGTATGGCAAGCCGGCGCCGGATTTCGCTTTGACCGATGTCGCCGGCAAAAAGCATAAGCTAAGCGACTATCGCGGTAAAAATGTTCTGATTGTCTTCTGGGCAACCTGGTGCGGTCCCTGCCTAAGAGAGATTCCGGATCTGATCGAGCTGCGAAATACGGTCAGCGAGGATGATCTGGCCATTCTGGCCATCTCGAATGAGAACCCGAGTGTGGTCAAAAATTTTGTCACGCAGGCAAAAATGAATTATACGATCTTGCTGGACCCGGGTGTTCTGCCGGGGCCATACAATACTATAAGAGCCATCCCGAGCAGTTTCTTCATCGATTCGGGCGGCAAAATCAAGCTGGGCAGTGCCGGCATGGTCTCACTGGATGAAATCAAGGCGATATTCGAGGCCGAGCAATAATTACGGAGCAGTTCTGATGCGATACAAACCAATATCGTCGATGAACATTTTGCCTGCACCGCCGGGGGCCGTCATATTGCCTTGAGTTCCAAGACCAATCGCGATCTTGTCGACATTGGTCAGGTCGATGCCCTGATCGGCAAAGGCCTGCAGGGGAATGACCCATTCGGTCCAGGTGTCGATCTGAGCGGCGGCGGGATTATCGTGGACTACCACGGCAGGCATGCCGGCACTGTTGGAAATAGCCACATAAAGAGGCTCAGGAGCGTTGGTGTTTATGCCGATATCCTGGTTCGTCCACGTCGGATCGGCAGTACCGACAATTCGAACGTTGGAGAATTTGGCCTGGCACGTTAGAGCATCATCATGGCTGGTCAGAGCCAAACCGACGTAGACATTCGTATTCATCGAGATGTTCTGCGGCTGAGCGTTCTGGACCAATTGCCAGGAAGAGCCGTTGGTCGAATGGTAAGCTGCAAAGCTGCTGGACAGGCTGCGCTCTAACTTGATCCAACGCGGGGCGGTAATACCGGCCTCGGTCGTACTGTCAGCGTTATCATTCGTGTCGATGCGATATTGGAAGGAGACGCCGCTGTCCGGCGTTACACACATATAAGCGTATTTCGAGTCGGGTTCCAGCGTACTGCGAATCATAACGCCGGCTTTCGCCCAGACGTTAGTGTTATCGACGCTCTCGACCCTGGCAACAATTGAGCCGGCGCCTTTGAGCATCTTGTATGCGAAATGGAATTCATCGGCCTGATCCCAGATATCCGTGCCCGAAGCAGTCATCGTGAATGTGCCGACCGGGCCCTCAATGAAGCTGCCGACGGATGCCGGATAGCCTCTGAACCAGAGGGACAATTCGCCGACATCGTATTGAGTCCAGTCACGCCGAGTGGTCAGGGTCATCTCTGTTTCCGAATACTTTGAGTAGCCCTGTTTATTATTGTCGTAGAACAGCGGCATTGATTGATCTGCGCCGTGAACAATGGTCAGTTCGGTAAATGAGCTGGTGTTTTCGTCGCCTACAATAGCACCTGTCCCGTTACCAGCAAAGTACGGTGGAACGCCCGAGGCTCCATAGCCAAGGCCGTCATGCCACGCGAACCATATCTGGTTGTCTTCTGAGTCGTAATCCTCGAAGTCATCTACGATTAGATAGTCAGCTACTGTAAAGCTCCAAAGACTACCCGTACTGACCATCGTGTCCGGATTGTACTCATCGACCCGCCAGTAATAAGGTCCGGTTCCCCAATCAAGATTTTCCCTGGGGCTATAGCTGGTCGCAGTTTGCCTGCCTCGATAGAAGCCCGATGTATCGGAACTGTCGCCTATTTCTACAGCGATTCGATTCGTTCCGAAATATATATCATGCTGAGTTGCTCCCTTTCCCGGCGACCAGCTCAAGGATTGTTTTGCTTCTTCAATATCCAATATCGAGTTATTATCCGGACTCGGACTCCATGCGAGTAGCGGATCACCTCTGGTAAGTTCCACAATCCTGGCTTGTGTCAGTGCTGTATTATAAAAGCGGACATCGTCCACCATACCGACATAGAAATCGCTCGGTGTAGAGTCGTCCCATTCCTGTCCTATTGACCATCGTGTTACCGTGTCCAGAGAGAAGGCGGCGTTATACGTGCCTACCTGGACTGCATCGACATATATATATCCTCTTGATCCGTCTCTGACATACGTCAACATGTGCCACTGGCCCTCATTGACAGCAGGGGGGAAATCTCCTATGTCGTTAGTTTCATTCACATACGGATTCCCACTACTAATGCCAAAGATGAAGGGGTGATCGCTGGCGCTATCGTTAGCGGCAAAAATGTTCCCCTCGTCCGTCTGCGTGGTTTTGATCCATACACTTAGCGTAATATTGGTGCTTGTTATATCATCAACGACACCGTCAATCACAACATAATCCGAGCCTCCTAAATCCAGCGCGCTGTTTAAGATGCCTTCGGCCCACTGCGGATCACCTCCTAACGCAGCATGATTCTCATAGCCCGACCAATCAAGTGAGGTACTGCCGTAACCTTCGTCGAATTTCCACCAGCCGATGAGATTGGGATCCGTCATCGAGATTATAGATTTTGTCCTGAAAGCCCAGACATCGCCCTTATATGTGTTCGTACCGTCATATTCATCGACTCGCCAATAGTACGCCGTGTTTACCGCAAGAGGGCCTGGATTATAGGTTGTAGACCTCTGGGAAGAAGCTCCGCCGGCATCGTTAACATCATTATAACTCGTACCGAAGTAGACATAGTGCGTAGTAGCACCAAAACCTGCCGTCCAGCTTAGCGTAGCATCTTGTTCCTCAAATTTCAGGCCATCATAAGGTTCGGGATCGTATGCGGTTTTGGACGGAATGGTAAAACTCCAGATCGAGCCCTCGTATATCGTGACGCCGTCGGCCTCAACTTCGTCGATGCACCAGTAATAGGTTGTACCCGGAGTAAGACCGTCCGGAAAGGGATATCCGGAATATCCAACAGGTAACTGCGTATCGGTCTGGTTGCCCCGAAATGCATCGCCGGTGCGGTCGTTCACATTTGTAAAATTGTCGTCAAAGTACACATTATGAGAAGCTGCAGTCTCTCCAGGCTCCCAAATGATGCCCCCCCATGTATTTTGATGATAAGTACCATCTGCAGGAGTGGGCTCAGTAGCCTGTTTACTCGAAAGTTCTATATGCAGCAACGGCCCAGTAGCCCCCGGACCCGCCAGGGCACTTCGTTGCCCGTCGGAGGGATTTGTTTCGTTGTCCCTGATAAATATCATAAGGGCATTCCCACTGGCCCAGCCGTCCTGGTCTATTATCTCCTGGATAACGCTGGATATATCCGAAGTCTTTGATGCTTCCGTTGCCTGGTTGCTGGTCCAGTTCGGTATATTGCTCCATGCGACTTGGGAAGTAGTTTTAGGATCTCTGTCCGTGTAAAAGTCTTCACCGCTGTTAAATCCCCCTGGATCGGGTTGTAGCAGGCCGTTGATGATAAGATTCACGGGCCCGCCGGTCAACTTGCCGGCATCGTCGTTATCGCCAGTGAATTGCACATAAGCGTTCACGACCTTTGAGCCTTTAGGAATCTGAAGATCTATGAAACGCATACTGATGACCTGATAAGAGCTCGATCGAATGCCATCTTCCCACGGCATCTCAAGATCGCTGCTGTCACGACTCTCGGCACCATCGTCGGCCTGTCCTGCATAGGCAATGTGGTCTTCTGCATCATCGCTACTTTCAGCGACTAATTTTTCTATCACGATAGCGGCAAAGATTGTATTTGAACCGGCTAAAACTAAGAACAAAAGAAAAGTTAAGAAACATAATTTCATTCGCATAGGAGTTTTCCTTCAATGAGAGTTTTATTGACTACCAGGAATTTTACCTTAATTCGGTCCTATAAAGCTTGTCTTCGGGAGTTGTAATTAGAATTTGACACCACTTCATTTATAAAAGCCAAATACTATGCATTAACAATTCTTACTCACAAAAACACTATCCCAGCAGTCTAATTTGTTATAAGATTCTTTTTCGGAAATAATCTCTTACTACAATATCAATACATCCAGCCGAAAGGATAATAGGCTTGACTTATTCTACTTATACCATATTACCCAGCTTTACGTCAAGAAAAACCCCACAAACTTGAGGGGATTTCAAGGTCTACAGCAATAATGGGGGATAAATTTCCATCAGCAGGAAAATCATAGAAAAGCGGGCGATGGGATTCGAACCCACGACATTCAGCTTGGGAAGCTGACATTCTACCACTGAATTACGCCCGCAAGTTTTCATTCCGTTAACTATAATACATTTACGACATTGTCAAATATACACCTGTTCGAGGAAATTTACCAGTCTTTTTTGGGGGGGAGATTAGGCAAATCCACAATTGATATTTAGAGATAATCCATCTTTATAATGTAGACATCATCCCAAATACCATCTGTAGTGCAACTGGCGAGACGGACCGATAATTCTCGCCGACATATTTTCTAACAAGCTCTTTGGATAGCGGAGTTCCGGAAGCAGACAGCGATACTCCAACACAAAGAGAAACAGCCGAGGTGCGGCTAAAGTTACGGTTCAAATTGTACGAATATGTATTACGAGGTATGTTAATGCCCCAAGCATTAGATGGAGGATTCCATAATGGCAGCAGTTAAAACGTCGTCCACGAATCGGCGGAACTTAAACAATATTATTCCGCTCATATTCTGTGGTTCATTCTTGCTTTCCGTAAGCATATTTAATGCTTCGGCAGCTCCGGTAGACAGGGCTTATTCATGCGGTTCATTGCGATCCATGGCAAGGGTTTACATGGCATCGGGCGGATATGAAAAGGCCCAGCCTTTTTTGGAAAAGGCGCTTAATCTGGCAAAGGAAACGAACGCTTCCGACTCCGAAGTAAGCGCCTGTATGCTTGACCTGGCATATCTTTACAAGAACCAGGGCAGGCTGGCTGAGGCCGAGACAGCGTGCCTGTCGGGTTTGGAGCTGCAGGAAAAAGCGTATAGCCAAAGCCACCCCTATGTAGCGTACACGTTGAGAATTCTGAGCGAAATTTACAGCAGACAGGCCCGATACCAGGAAGCTGTGGACACACTGGAGCGGGCAATAACTATTGTGCGGGGATATAGCCTCGAAGATGATCAGGAGCTTGCACCGTTCAAGGTTGATATGGCTCGCCTGCTTACCGCACAGGGTGACTATGTAAAGGCCGAATCTTATTTTACCGAAGCGATTGCTTCGATCGAAAATAACTACGGGCCGAACCACCTTTATACAACAAGGGTGCTCTCCAGCATGGCGGCACTATATGTTCAGCAGCAGCGGTATGCCGAAGCTGAAGAATTGATTTCCAGAGTGCTGCCAATACAGGAAAGAGTCTATGGTCCGGATCATCATTTTCTCGTACCTGCCTGGCTGGTACAGTCAAGTATATACGAGGCTGAAGGAGATTTGGTTAATACAAAAATGCTCCTCGAAAAATCTCTGGGCTCGGTTGAGAATATCGCTGGTTCCGGGCATGCGGTTGAATGTGATGTATTAAGCCGGTTGGGGGAATTGTATATCTTGAGCAAAGAATACAAAAAGGCCGAGGATATTCTGCAAAGAGCGTTGGAAATTCTGGAAAGCTCGAAGAGTACTGACACTGATCGCACAGCGGTTGCTCTTAACAGCCTGGCAAAAGTATATATAAGTCAGGGTAAATACTCCGAAGCACAAAACCTGTGCGGCAGAGCATTGGATATTCTCGAGAATATATTTGATGAGTATCACCCGAATATCGCCGATGTGCTGGAGAATCAGGTTCAGTTGAATCGCAAGTCTGGAAATATGACGGAAGCGGCGAGACTCGAGCAGCGTGCCGAAGAAATCCGTATGCGTAAAAGAGTGGTTTATGCCCCGATTGCACGAGCTATCGAGTAAGAATATTATCGTCTCTAAAAAAGTTGCCGCCAGGGGGGTTGGAAAGTCCCTGACGGCAAACTTAAACTACGTAAATTAGAATTTTAACCTGCTTTTTTATCCTCCAAGAGCAGCTAAACTTGCCGCAATGAAGGCAACGACACCGACATTCTGACTCTGAGCCAATCGGCCAACATATTTATCTGTAACAAATTGTACTGATTCTGCTGCCGAAAAACCCATGTCGTTGTTCAAGATGCTAACGTAAGTTACAAGAGCGTCAAGATATTCGCCAGCTACAGCATAATAGCTATCGGTGTCAGTGTTGCGTCTGATTGCGTCAGCAATTGATGCCATTTGCTCCTCGGTCGGCGGTGCAGTGCTCGATGCGAACTCATTAATAACCTGTGTCAGAGCGGCTATATGAGAGCCATCGGCATCCTTCAGGATTGTAGCGGCCGCCTTTAAGCTTGTGTAAGTGTCGTAAGGCTGTATACTCTTGGTAGAGGCCAGAGTATTGACCGCCCAAATATCGATCATTCTTTCGTCGACTCCAAGTTCCAGTGCCACCCATTTTGCCAGCGCCGGGGAACCCGAAATTTCAAATTGTAATCTCTCGGGAACCGGTGCCGGATGTATATACGGCAGAGCAAGTGTTGACGGTGTTGTCGGTGGTTTCGGCGGTTCTTCAGTGACTGTAATTTTCACCTCCACTTCTGATGTTGTGTTGAAGCTATCAGTGGCCGCATAAGTAAAGCTGTCGTCTCCGACAAAGCCTTCGTTCGGTGTATAGGTAAACGTGCCATCCTCATTCATTACTAACGTGCCGTTCTTTGTTGTGATAGAACCCTGTTTAATTGTGAGAACGTCACCCAAGTCCGGATCAGTGTCATTGGTGAGCACATTGATGTTAACAGCCTTATTCTTAAAGGTTTTCGCCAAATCATCAATTGCGACCGGAAGACCATTGATCAAAGTGATTGTTCCCGTCGCTGTATGACCACTGACAGTATAAGTAAAGGTAACCGTAGCCTCACCATTTTCATCAAATGTTAAGTTACTAAGATCTGCCGGTGGATTGTAGATAAGTACTGTTTTGCCATCCACCCCAAGACTAGTCGTCAGTGAGCCATCTGCTGGGTCAATATAAGAAGAATCAATTGTTGTTGGACCTCCTGGATCATTAGCAAGTACATCAAGCACTACATCAGCAGCAGACTTAGGCATTGAGAAGCTGTCATCTGACGGTACTATCGCACCCTCAACGATGATGATTTGAGCATGATCGACGCCGTCACTTGGGTCATAATCATCAGGATCTTCATCAGATACAGTACCCGGGCCGGCTTCTGCTGTACCGTCATTGGCTATAGCATGAGCTTCGGCTCCTACGGCAAATGTAATATTGCCCACTGACTCTACCTTTATAACCGCATCTGCCGTACCACTGCTTGATGACGTAGCTACGGCCAAAAGATCGCCATTTATTGTCGCATCATTACCCGCAGTAACATCGATAGTTGCTTTGGTTGTACTTGTATCCACTTCACTGCCATGAGCATGGGCTTCGACTTTGCCTTCAAGTGTCACATCGTTATCGGCTCTAAGTTTTATCACGGCCTCAGCAGCACTTTGGTCTGCAATATTTTGTATGTCAGATACACTTCCGACTATAACATCACCGTTAACTATGAGGTCACCTGAAGCCTTGACATCGATTTCAGCGGTACCAGATCCGCTCTCGATAATCAGATCTCCTGTTTCTATGTCACCTATATTGTAAGTGGTCAACTGAATTTTACCCGCAAAGGGTTTAGAATAGGGAGATGGGTCTTTAGCGGTTATCAGGTTGCCGGATTTAATATTAATGCCGCCGCTGCCGGCTTCGATAATTATATCGCCCAGAGTTGTTCTTATCGTATTGT
>CAYTNN010000164.1:8093-10096 GCA_964439135.1 uncultured Pirellulales bacterium | reverse complement strand
CCTTCTTTGCCGGGGATGAGATTATCTACGGCGTAAATCCCGTCCGCGAAATCTGTCGATGCTTCGGATAAATCAGGTGCGTAGTGGAAGATGCCGTTGCCGTGATTCCATCGCGTGAAATCCCGGTGGTTTGGTTTCATTCCCACCGGTTCGGTCTGGATGAGGTCCTTAATCCATTTGGTCTTGTTATATCGAGGCAGATGATTCCACCGGCCGCCCTGTGGTTTCCAGAAGCGGTTGAATGATTCGCCCTGGCGCAGATAAAAATCCATCGTGTGGCTGCCTTCGAACCAGCGGTAATAATAATTAATCCTGCTGTCACGATAAATCTCGAACACCTTGTTCTTGTCCTCATCATTCGGAAAGAACGGCTCAACCTTAATCGGGGGATTAGTCCATAAGCTACGATTTCGCCTGGCTTCGTCAAGGCTCGCTACCGTGCCGTCGGCATCGACTAAAATACCTCGCACATCCAGATCGAAGTAATGCCATGCCTGATCGTACCAGAGCTCCGTGGCGCAGTGATTCCAAAGCTCGACTCCAAACGAGCGGCCCTGCTCGAAGCCGATACCCTGGAAAATGCCGTCCATGACCGGGCCGAATATCCCGCAATAAGCCATGTTATAAACGTTCAGAATCTTAAGCGGATCGCGTACCGTCGCGTATTCGTCAAATGTGTCCCGGCCTTCAAGAATTTCGTTGAAATGATACAGCCCTGTTTCGTAGCCGCACAAATACTTCCAAACTGCGATGGCAAGGTCGTTGCCGGTTTTGTCCTTCCATTGGTGGAACTGCCGGAAGCGTTTTAAATCTGTCATGTCGGCAACATGCTCGCTGGTAAGACGAATGCACGCGACCTTCGCTACGGATGCACTTGTCATCGCTGTAAACATGATAAGAAAAACGGTCGCGTAATAAATCAGTCTTCCTGGCTTTTGGCTCGAAACCGACATTTCAACTCCCTGTTAAATTATCTAAGGCTCGCCAGCGTTTGGGCGACCGCTTGTTGAACCTGTTCAGGGCTGAGCAATTCAATCTGCCTGTTAAGTCGCAATACGTTACAGCGGCCGTCATGGACAGGATTGGGTTCGTACACAAGAATGTTAGTAGAGGGCATGTTGCTATTTTGGCCGGGGATATAGACATACTTGCCGCCCTCAGGGTCCGGGCATTGAAATAGCTGTGTGCTTCCGCTGAATTCTATCAAAGCTTCGAGTGACGGCGGAAAACTATCGTTGCTAATGGCATATATTTGTATATTCTGCCCGATTGCCCGGAGATTCATTTGGCACGTTACAGATAAGGCTTTGTTTTGTGTTTTTATCATGCCGTCGGTATATTGCTGTCCAGCCTCCCCCACGTTTTTAATTACCCATAAGACTGCTAATGCAATAAGCCCGAAAAAAATTATAGCTGTGACGATGTTGATTATCGTACCGCCGTGAGAATTTGCCCGACGGGCCGACAAGAGGCTGTGACGAGCAAGTTTTGCTGTGATAGATTCTTTCTTTCGCTGCATCTTGATTTCCTTGTTTTGGCTATTCAATTTGAGAAACAGAGCAAATGGCATAGCTAAGTAATGTATATGATAACGTCCTTTCTCAGAGATGACAAGATTGCCAATGCATGATTAAGAAATTGTAGGGGCAACCCTGTGTGGTTGCCCTAATTCGTTATCGATGATCGGGCGGCCACACGGGGCCGCCCCTACAACCGTCAATCGCTAAATGTCATACTTGCCTGCGTCGTGCCGCCATAAGCGCCCATATTGATAATGCTGCCGTTCGGAGCCGGCTCATCACCGACGGGAGAAGCCGGATCGCCTTTATCGATACAGGGACTGGTGACGTTGTCCTGCAGCCATGTTTGGCTGCCCGGATCCCACCTGCCGGCCTGAGATTTCAAATGATAGTCTCCGATGTACGTGCTGTTGGAACTGAGCAAACAGAGCGAGACGAATTGCGGGTCGGCGTCGATATTGCCGAGCCCCGGCCACGAGCCCT
>CAYTNN010000164.1:0-7993 GCA_964439135.1 uncultured Pirellulales bacterium | reverse complement strand
CGGACTGCCGTTGCTGTATAACTTTATGCCGGCGTTAATATTACCGGTAATTGTGCAGTTGGCGATTACCGGGTTACCTTCGGTGCAGTAGATGCCATTGCTGCCTCCGGTTATGGTAAAGCCGCTGAGGATGCTGTTGGCGTCTTCGCCGCCTGAGAATGTTGCTACTCGACCGCTGCCGTTAATAACCGTGGCCGCCACGACTGCCGGGTCATCGGGATTTGCCGAGCTGACCGTCAGCTTTTTGCCTTTGAAATTTATGCTTTCGTGATAGATTCCCTCGCCGGCAATAATCGTATCGCCTGCCTGGCCGGCCGCGATGGCGTGCTGGATAAAGTCATAGTATTTACCCGTATTCAAATTCTGAACCGAGCCGTCGAAGCCCGAGTATGCGAACTCCAGCGAGATGCCCTCAATCTCGCCGTAATTGCTGTTTTGCCATACGATTGTATCGGCGTTTATTGCCGGGCCTGTCCCAGAGTGATAGTCGGTAAGTGCTAAATACATTAAGCTATATTGTTTGGTAAGGCAGCAGACTCTGACCTGACCGTAGTAAGATCTTCCAGCATCGATATATACAATCAGACAACCGTCGATATCCGGCTGCTGCTGGCTGCCGCTGGCCCTGGCTATTACCAACTCCTTGATATTTCCGGTATCGGAGATGTCGGCCCCGTAAATATCTCCTCTGTCGTTTCGCTCATCCGTCCAGACGACGATGTTGCCGGAGATTGCAGGGTCGTACTGACGAGCGGAATCATTGCATATAGTAAAGACTTTGACGTCATGTATATTCGAAATATCGGCGCCGTAAATATTGCCTTCGGCTTCGTATACGACAATGTTCCCGGAAATATCTATGACGTCGTCGAAATCTTCGCCGTAGCCTCCTTCGTAAGGGTAGGGATCGCGTCTGCCTACATGTTCGGCTATAGTGAAATAAACCGGCCTGGCGGTGATATCGGCACCGCATATACTGTAGGGCGTATTCCTCCATTCGCTTTCTACGTTCTTGTTTATGCCGAGATGTTCCAGCCAGACTACTTTATTGCCTGAAACCGCCGGGTGGCTGTAGGATTGAGTGTTGCTGTATTGTCTTAAGATGAAATCTTCTCCGGTAGCGATGTTTTTGGCGTAGATGCCGATACATTCCGGGCCGCGGAAAGCCGAAGAGAAAGGACCTGCGGCCCACACGACGATATCGCCGTCGATCTTGGGTTGTGTGTTGATTCCACCGCCAGGAAATTCTTCATCAAGCTCGCCTGTTAGGAGGTCTTTACACTTGATAGACCAACGGTAATTATCGAATTCGCCGACGCTGTATACGACTTTTGAGCCTGATACATCCGGATAGTGAAAATATTCTTCGGTATTGAAACCTGGATCTAAATTATACTGATTATTTGTTACGGTAACGGTTGCCACCTCTATCAAACGAGGCTCGCTGTCGACCAAGCCGTCAGTGACAACCAGTTCGAATAAGTATGTACCTTCCTCTGGGCAAAAGAAGTAAGGAGTTGCTGTATCGGCATTTCTCAGGGTAACTTCAGGTCCTTCCAACTGTGTCCATTTGTATGACAGCTCGTCAATGCGATCGGGGTCGTAAGAACCAGTGCCATCGAGAGTGACCCGGCCGGAAACAGGAGAGACTTGATTTGGTCCGACATCGATAATCGGGGGCTGGTTGCCTACCAGAATCAGCACTTCATCAGGTTCGCTGAAATCATCCTCACCGATGACGACCAACTCGAACCGGTATTCACCCTCAGCCTCCGGCATGAACGTGGGATGCATTCCGGTCGGATCGGTCAGTTCCACGGCCGAGCCTTCGAGCTGATCCCATTCGTATTCGAGAAAACTGCTCGGGTCGTAGACATAGCTGCCGCTGCCGTCGAGCGTGATCAACTGCGGCTCCGCCACGTGCTGGTCGGGACCAGCATCGGCAACCGGCCTGTCAGGCGGGCCGAGTGAGAATTCTATAGCCAGCTCGCCATGGAGGTAATCATAATCATTTAATGCAGCCTGCGTTCCGATTGTGCCGTTGGCGTTCTCTATTCCAACAGTATACTGAAATATATCAGCATCTTCGGAAAAATCCTTGTATTGGATGACGATTTTGCCCGATCTGTAAATTTTTACTTCTGCGTTTACAAATCCGCCCCAGCCTATCTCATAATCGACGAACTGAATGACTGTAAAACTGCCGAACTGCTGATAATAGATTTTAGAAGTTTCTGAAGGATACATGTATGTCCACATCCAGGCTATGATGTTGTTGGATTCGTCGACGGCCGGGATTTCCTCATTCATGTAGGGTATCGCCCCTGCGTTGAAGCTGATCACGCCGTTCGATTGAACATAGAAGCTTTTATAAATACTGCCGTAGAAATTAAAGTCGAATCCGATGGAGAATGGGCCTACGTATTCCTCGAAACTGTAATCCAGTCCGGTGATAATGGTTCCCGTTTCCTGGATATCGGTCCAGTTATATTTCGGTCCCCAGAAGCTGTCGCTGTTGATACAGTGGTAGCCATAGGCATCCGGCTCGCTTCCGATTCTGGAGATAACCGTGACGGTATCGGGTAAACTCGTAGCTGCTCCATCATTTACAACCAGATCGAATACATATTCTCCTATTAGATTGGGCGTAAAACGAGGAGTTTGGGTATTCGGATCCAGAATCTCAACGCTCGGGCCTGAAATCTGAGACCAACTGTAGCTTAGCGTATCATCCTCATCGAGATCATACGATGCCGAGCCGTCGAGTGTTACCTCCCGGCGGGGTTCACAAGCCTGCTCGTAGCCGGCGTCTGCAATCGGTGCGCGATTACCAACCACTATCATCACGCTGTCGGGCTGACTGTAAAAGCTGCCGTCAAATACGGTTAACTCGAAATAATAAACATCCTCGACAGTGGGGGCAAAGTTTGGCTCCGGCGTATCAGGATTCTGGATAACAACGCTCGAGCCGTCGGTCTGCCGCCATTGATAGGAAAGAGTATCATCGTCATAATCATAAGAGCCGGTACCATCGAGTGCGACGTTAGCAACAATTGTATCGAAGAACTGGTCGTCTCCCGCATCCGCTGCCGGTCTGGCATTGGCGGTAACTTCATCGGCGCCGATATCAACACGCGCGCCCATCACAGCATATTCGCCGTCTATATCACGCTGCCACAGATAGGGGGCATAATTCGGGTCTCCTGCATCATGGCATGGCGAACCGGCTGCGATGTGGAAATTATCAACAAAAAGCGGGTCAATGGATATGTTGCCGTCAAGACCGGTTCTGTCAGTCGAGCCGTCGGGAATCATGTCTGGGTCTGTCCCGTAATAATTACCGGGCAGATTGTTCCAAACATTATTAAATGCTATCATGTCTGACCCGAGACTATTGGAATATATTCCGCCTCCGGATTTGGCATTGCAGATTATATTGTTTACTATCAGGCACTGACCGAGCTCTACGTCAAATACGGCGTAAACATTACCGCCGAGGACGTTTCCGTCTCCGATATCGGGCTGGGACAGACTTACATCGTTATCAACGATAGTATTGTTGATAAGTTGCCCGCCGTAAAGCAGGATGACACCGCCGCCGATATAGGCTGAATTATCATATATTAAATTGTTAGTAATCTTTGGATTTCCAGTGGATATCAACATCCCACCGCCGGCATACGTGGAATTATCCTTAATAATATTTTGAGTAATGATTGCATCAGATTGCATACAGCCGATTCCGCCGCCATAGGATACTTTCCACTGCTGCGAGTCATCTCCTGTCATATCGAACGGACCGTTATTGCCGGTAATCACATTACATTTAATAGTCGGCGAAGCATTCATGCAAGAAACACCGGCGCCCCAATATAGATAGTTCTCTTCCGGAATTGTTGTATCTTTTGTTCCATAACCGCCGGTTATTGTAAAACCGGTCAGAACCGCTTCGAAAGTTTCTTCGTTTTCAAAGACTACTACGCTGCCCCTGCCTTGGCCGTCGATAATAGTAGCCGCTACAATTTCAGGATCTTCGGGATCGGTACTGCTAACTACGATATTTTTGCCGGAAAAATTGATGTTCTCGGAATATGTGCCGGCTTCGACAATGACCACGTCCCCGTCATTACTGCTGTCTATTGCCTGCTGAATAGTCGCATACATGGCCGGAACCAATCGTGTTTCCGCTTGTGCAAGTGTAGTTGCGATCGACAATAGAGCAAGACTCAATAGAATCGCCCTCTTCATTTTTTTGCCCTTTCCAATATATATCACAAGTTCGAAGCACAGATATAAGTCAGGTTTGGAATACAGGCCCGATGCAAAACGAAGCAGCTTACGAAAACACGAAATCTCGCGGAAACTTGTAAGCCCGCCTCCTTAACCTGGCCATATATAAATTTAACATATAAATGGTTGGATTTTCAAGACATATTCTGACTATTGCCCTATTTCTGTTATTATAAATGCTTGGTTGTCTATTAATAAGACGATTAAAGATGGTTTTCGTTACGAAATTTTCGCTTTTTTAGCAAAAAATAGCTTGGAAACATTGATTTGTGACTATTATCAGCAGCAAGGTTTGGTTGCCTTGTAGGCTATTTGTTGGGAATTGGCAGGCCAAGTTCGGCAAGGACTTTTTTCATATCCTCCCAGACCTTTCTGCGGTTCTCCTGTGAGTAATTTCGCAGCAGATAAGCCGTGTGATATGTGGCCATTAGTTTCACAGGCGGCTTGCCGATCCCGGCGTAATAATCGTGAAACTGGCCCCGCAGTTGCCCTATCGGCTTGGTCGTATTTAACAGTGTTCTGGCTGCGTGAGCGCCAAGGGCAACTATAATCTCAGGATCGATTATCTCAATTTGTCTCTGCAGATAGGGCAGACAGCTTATTATCTCATCGGCCCGAGGGTCGCGATTCTCGGGCGGGCGGCACTTTAATATATTGCCGATAAAGATATCACTTCGTTTCAGCCCGCAGGCTTCGATTATCTTGTCCAAAAGCTGCCCGGCCCTACCGACGAACGGTCGGCCTTGTGCATCTTCGTCGGCTCCGGGTGCTTCCCCGACGAACATAATGCGGGCATTCGGATTTCCTTCGCCGGGCACGGTGTTTGTCCGTAGCGAACCCAACTCGCACTTGCGGCATTGATTAACTTCCACGGCGATTTTTTCAAGCTCAGCGGTTTTCTCGGCGACAGCCATAATTTCCTCCCGATCTTGTGTTTCGTGTGTTTCAGGCCTGCCTTTGAGAGCAAAGCCGGTGAAAAACCGCTCCATCTCAATGTGTTGCCTGACAATTTTATTAAGGTCTATATCTTTATCCATCCCTGCCAATTCTAACGGCACCTTAAATTCTACGCAATAATCTATAATTTATAGCATGAATTTTAGCATGAGATTTCGTGCAATACTAATCCTTTTCAAAGGAAGCTCCTTTATTATGAGGGACGCTATTCAGCGATGATTGTACACCAGATGGAGATTGGGAAGGTTAAATCTGTGTAAAATATTACGTTTTTTAAGGACCTTCATCGCAGAAGTCATAGAAGCCGGTAAAACTGCCACTTACAAGCTGCTCTTATTGGTATGTGCCCTAAACGTGGTAGAAGCCATACTTTTCTCCGGCTTTAACAGCGTATTTGAAATATTCGAGACAATTAGTTAAATTTTATAACTCAAGTTCTTGTCTTCTGTTTCCGAAAAGTCCAAGAGCTATTGTAATCGATCAGAATAGCAGAAATCTTTTATTATATGTGGATAAACCACTTATGGGAATATTCAATAAAATTTCAAGGAGCTGAATGGCTATTTTTGTATATTTTTATTATCCGGGAGGCCGGTAGCTACAAAATCGGCAATTCGCGGATTTTTTTTCTTGACCAATTTTCATAAAGGGTCTATCATTGGATAAAATAAGCAACTGTTGACGAACTAGATTATGGGGTGTCCCATTTATCTTTGAAGTTTTATTGTTACTATGTTAAGGGGCACATACAAAGGAGAAAGCTTGTAAGCTTCTCTTTCTAAGGTATTTAAGTTGCAAAGACGCTTTTAGCGCCGGTTACGAACTCTGAATGACAATAGTAATTCAGAACCTCTTGTTTGGTGCTGAAAAGTGAATTTAGCGTGAAACGGAATCTGCTTGAAAAAGCGTTCGCTTATACGCGAGGGAGTGTTAGTTTTGAGCATAAAATCGGCAAATTACAGGGGACATATAAACCTCTTGGTGCCTAAATTACCACATTTAGAGGATATTTTGGCACTAAGTAGCTGATTCTGCGCTCGGGCGAAAAGGATTTCGTAACTCACAACCATTTCTTTGCGGCTTTCCTGCCGAGGAGCCCATAGTCTTTCCAATTGAGCGATGTTTTGAGAACTCGTTTGAGAATTACAAGGGAAAGGTAGAATATTATGGATACCATAATGATGGAAATTCTGCTGCCCGAGATCATGGCCACCGTTATTGCTTTTCTTCTGGGTATAGGGCTGGCTGCTGTTATCAGCCAGATAATTACCAGAGCGAAAGCTAAAACTTTGGAACAGGACCTGCAACGGCAGGTTGAAGGTGCCAAAAGGGAAGCGGAGAACATAATTAAGTCCGCCCAGATCGATGCGGCAGCGGAGACTATTAAGAAACGAGAGGAATTCGCAGCCGAGGCCAATAAGGCGCGTGCCGAGCTGCACGAAAATGAGATGCGGCTGACAAAACGCGAGGATGGACTTGATCGTCAGAATGAAATGCTTGCCCAGCGTGAAAATACGTTGAAGCAGCAGCAAAAGGAGGTCGATAGAAGGGTTCACAATATTGGCCTTAAGGAAAAACAGCTTTCTGTTTTGATGGCGCAGCAGAAGAACCAACTGCTGAAAATCACCGCTATGAATGTTGGAGAGGCCACAGATCTGCTCTTGAAGCGTCTCGAAGACGAATGCGAGCACGAAATGTCGGCATTGATTCAACGCAAAGTAGAAGAAACCAATGAAACTGCCGCCGAAAAGAGCCGGGAAATAATCAGCTCTGCCATCCAGCGTTACGCCGCCGAGCAAACCTGCGAGGCAACCGTCTCGACCGTCGAGATACCCAACGATGATATGAAAGGTAGAATTATCGGCAGGGAGGGCCGTAATATTCGTGCGTTTGAGAAGGCAACCGGCGTCGATGTCATCGTTGATGATACTCCCGGGATGATTGTCGTCAGCGGCTTCAATCCCGTCAGACGCGAGGTCGCCCGCCTCTCGATGGAGCGGCTCATACAGGATGGACGAATACATCCGTCCCGGATCGAAGAGCTTGTCGCCCAGACCAAAAAGGACGTCAACCTTAAGCTGTTGCAGATTGGCAAAGAAGCCACCGTCGAGACCAATATCCGGGGATTGAACAACAAGATAATTAGTTTGCTGGGTGCTTTGAGTTACAGGACAAGTTACGGCCAGAACGTCCTGCGGCACAGTGTCGAGGTTGCGTTTCTGTCTCAGGTCATGGCCGATGAGCTTGGCCTGGACGGCTCGCTGGCAAGGCGTGCCGGACTGCTGCACGATATCGGCAAGGCCATTGACCATGACGTCGAAGGCAGCCACCCCGCGATAGGCACAAATTATCTCAAGCGGTTCAATGAATCGCCCGTTGTTCTCAACGCCGTCGCAGGGCACCACGGCGACATTCCGCCGGATAATCCTTATACTCCGCTGGTCGCCGCCGCAGATGCAATCAGCGCTTCGCGCCCCGGTGCACGGAGAGAAACGCTCGAACGGTATATCAAACGGCTGGAAAAACTCGAGGAGATTGCCGGCAGCTTCAAGGGCGTTGAAAACGCGTACGCCATTCAGGCGGGGCGGGAAATCCGGGTCATCGTTTCCGCAGAAGAGGTGGACGACGAATCGGCTATGAAAATCGCCCGTGATATTGCAAAAAAGGTCGAAGACGAAATGACCTATCCCGGCGAGATCCAGGTAACGCTGCTGCGAGAAGTACGCTGCATCGAATACGCTAAATA
>CAYTNN010000163.1:0-10251 GCA_964439135.1 uncultured Pirellulales bacterium | reverse complement strand
GGATATGGTACAAATAGATAAGTTGAGTAAATTAGCTTCTGCTGATTTAGCTTCATGATGTATGAAGCACCCACGGTTCCTGGGCAACTATCTGACATTGTGTTGGATAGGGGAAATAGTTGGAGTAATATAATCCGGCAGGAGACAGAGGAGAGGTGTTAGGTAGAATAGTAGGCTTTGGAACAGATTTCTGCTGCTCGTTGTTCTCAGGGCGGTAATCTCGACTGCCAACTGCTTGGCTCTATGAGTTGAGCATACTTTCTCTTTATACCACTATCTGTTGTTTCCACGTGGTTTGTGGTAAGTCCAATCTTGTCTGATTAAGCAGCTCTAACGATAAAAAGCAGGGAAGGATAGTGCGTAAGACCCTTGTTATAGGGCCTTTACTAAGCTTTCGTTAAAGGCTTCTTAAGGATAAATGGGATGAGAAAATTAATTATTATTTGTGCCCTGGCAGTCCTGTTTCTTGCTGTTAGCAGCAGGACACAGGCAGGAATAACTTATGTGGATGTGGTAGATGCCGGTAGTGGTCAGCCCGATACATATTTCGGTGACTATCGTTGGTGGAACGATGACTGGGGCTGGACACATACGTTTAGCCCGCCAGAGTTTCCGGATGTTACAATAAATTGGGCTACATTAGAGATTTATGCATTCGATGCCGACTTTGGTGAGGTCGATCTCGTTGAAGGTGATGGATTATCGTTAGGCCAGCTTGAGGGTGCCCCGGAAGAATCATGGCATACAACAACGTTAACTTTTGACGCTCTTGCCTTAGACGCGCTATTAGACGGGTCTATGGATATTTGGCTGGATATAGGTTCGATACCCGCTGGTTCGTCTGGTCCATACTGGGCAGTAACCTTGGCGTCATCCACACTTACGATAGATTATGACGTGATCCTGCCGGACCCACCAGTTGATCCGCCAGTTGATCCGCCGATTGATCCGCCGGATCCGCCAGTTGATCCACCAATCGATCCGCCAAACGATCCGCCGGTAACGATCCCGGCTCCTGGTGCTATTTTGTTAGGCAGCATTGGTATAGGCCTTGTTGGCTGGCTGCGCAGGCGCAGAACACTTTAAGAAGAAGTATTATAAAATTCAGTTTTGAGAGGGCTGGGCTGTTAGTTCGATACTTACAGCCCATCTAAGCCCTTCTTCTATAGAAACATCCATAGAGTCTTTCTAAACTATCCGAAAGACATGGACTTGTTTTATATGCTGATATTGTCAAGGGTCATGCTTCGTTAGGATAATCGACGAAGGTGAAAACCAGTCATATCGGCCCGCTTGAACTGTAACAACACAGGGGGAACTTTTAATCAATATTGTATATCCTTTTCACCACGCGATTTAAGCAAACCAGATCCCCGGATATAGCTATCCGTCTTCGGGCATATACATATCACCGGGGCCGAGCTTGTCGTACCAGGTGAATTTCATAATGACGGAAGTTACGGCGAGAACGACGATGGATATCCACATCGTCCGATACTGCCCGATGATTAAGCAGATTGGAATTATGTTGAGGGTAAGCTGCCATATGATACCGATTGCCACGTTGAACGCGTCACGCCGGAAGTCTGTGTTGGCCTTGAGGTTCGGGTATTTGTCCAGCAGGCTTTGATAGACGGGCTTCCAAAAACCCCACGGCCGAACGGTGCGATAGAAACTTTCGAGGACTTCGTCTTTTTCCGGGGGCGTCAGCAGGCAGGCGGCGACCGATGCGGCGGCACTGAACAGGACGATAAACGGAAATATCAGCAGCGCCTCCGGCAGCAGAGCCAGGGCCGGATGGAGTGGAACTATTAGGGGAGGGATGAGTTTCGAGAAGAGCAGGCCGCCTGCGACGCCTGCAATCATTCCTGCGAAATAGCCATAACCGTTGAACCGCCACCAATGCCATTTGAGTAGATTGGGGATGACGTAGCCGCCGTAGAGGGCCGCGGCAATCCATTTGGTAATCTGGTCGATAGACTGCATACGAAGGCCGACAAGTATCCCAGTAATCAGCAGGGCAATCGTGGACACATAGCCAAGACGGACGTACGTTTTTTGCGATGAGTTCGGGCTGATATATCTTTTATATACATCGTTGACAATGTATGCGGCGCCGGCGTTGATTGTAGAATCGAATGTGCTCATAAATGCCGCGAGCAGGCCGGCCAGAAGGATTCCGACCAGACCGACGGGGACATATCCCGCTATGACGTGGGGCAGAATCTTTTCGAAGTCGAACTTCTGGCCTGCGCCGAGCATTTCTTTGACTTCGGGGGTGAAGTAAACCAGTCCGAGCACGGCGATGCCGGTAATCATCAGGAATCGCGGCACAAGCTGTACGATGGACATCCACCAGTTTTCCAGGGCCGCTTCTCGCGGGTTACGTGTCGAAAGAATATGCTGCATGCCGTATCCGGCGGTCGGCCCGGCCATACTGATCAAGAGGCCCTTTAGCAAGCACATCATGATTACGACTCCGAAGAGCGAATAGCCGTCCTTGACGATGTTACCGTTTAGCTGCTCGATTCGGCTCGACCAGTCGATATTCAGCTTCCAGCCGAAGAACAGCTCGTTCCAACCGTTGGGAACGAACTTGGCGAGCATTTCGGGGCTGACTTTGTTGACCGCTACGATGGCGATAAATACCGAAGCAACAGTCAGCAGGGCGAATTGAATCAGGTCGGTAATAACGACGCTGTACCAGCCACCCAGGAGCAAATACGCCGTGGTGATTATCAGAAGGACAATGGCGTACATATTGGCGGACGAAAGCGGTCCGGCCGCGAGATTCCATGGGAAGAATACTTCCGTGAATTTCCCTATTCCGACGAAGGCATAGCCGAGGAAAGCGACGGTGAGTATGAGTGCATATAAAACTACGCTGATGTGCGAGAGGTTGCCCGCCAGGCCTGAGCCGAAGCGGGTGCGCATCCATTCGGCCCCTGTCAGAACGTTTGATCGCCGAACCCACGCTCCGAGATATACCTGGCGGAATACGCGGTCGAAGAGCGGCCAAATCCAGGGTATGAAAGCGGCTTTCAGGCCGTAGGTGAAGAGCATCGCAACGAACCACATGGTCCCGGTGATATCGAAGCCGCTGGCTCCGTGAGAAGTGCCGATGACGTACCAGGGCAGCGACTTGCCGGCGAGGAAGTACGAGTTGAGGTCCTTCGAGGCGCGTTTCGAGAGATACCAGCCGAGCGCGATTATAACGGCCAGGTAGCCAACTATGATGGAAATGTCGATTGCGTGGAGATGGAATTCCATTGGCTTCCTTTCATTATGGCCGGCAGGAGAGCAGATATTCGAGCAGTTCATCGAGCCGGCACGTTGCTAATCCAACGTACTTATCCGCTGCGCCATAGTAAACGAACAGCGTTCCGTCGATCACGACACTGCCGCATGGGAAAACGCAGCCTCTGTAGTATCCATCGATTTCGTAATCCTGCTCGGGCTGCATAATCCAGTCGGTCGTGCGGTGCAGGACCTTGCCCGGGTCTTTCAGGTCAAGCAGCAGCGCTCCGAGGCGGTAGTACTTGTCGTGACCTACGGCGTGGTAAATGGTCAGCCAGCCATGCTCGGTCTTGATAGGGGGGGTGTTGACGCCCAGTTTGCCCGCTTCCCAATCGTACTTCTGCTTGATGAGCAGCCTGGATTTTCTGAATCCGAGCATGTCTTCCGCCGACGATATCCAGGCGGCGGCCTGTTCGGTCCCGTATTCGGGTCCCACCCATTCGAGCGGCCGGTGTATTAGATAGTATCTGCCGTCTATCTTTTCGGGAAAGAGAATCACATCCCGGTCGTCGAGGACCGGGTCGGTAATTCTGCCGGCGCGGATAAAGCTCCTGAAGTCTTTCGTGAGTAATAGCCCGCTGCTGGTAGCGTTATTGCGAAAAACACGTGGAAAATCCGGAGGGCAGACAGGACGGACGTATTGCTGTTCTTTCGGCATCCAGAACTGGCCGAACGGGAAGAATCGACTGGCGTAGGTGATGTAATAATACTCACCCATTTTCACCATTCGTGGATCCTGTATGGTGCTGGCATCGAAACCATCTACACTTGGACTGAGCACCGGCTTCTCGCTGGTGCGTTCGAAATTAAAGCCATCGCCGCTTACCGCCAAGCCGAAATAGCACTTGTACTCGGGGCCCGCCTCGGCAGCCCTGTACAGAAGCATGACCTGCTTTGTGTCTTCGTCGTACCAGGCCGCAGGATTAAATACGGCTAAATCCTCCCAGCCATTTGCCGGATTAGGGGAGAGGATGGGATTGCCTTCATAGCGCTTGAGTTTCACTGTTGCTTCTCCAATCCTAATGCGTTCAGAGTTCGTCGTTCCGAGTTCTGCGGCGTGGAGAACACAGCACACAGCACGCAGAACGAACTGGGCTCATTATAGCCCACGTGCTAATCATCTACAACATCTCTTACCGAACCAGGATTTGAGAAAATTTCCAACTACGTAGTTCTACGTATTTTTATTGAGAAGCGTCATAATTGCTTGATATGATGGTCTCATAAATACAGACATATTTTTTAAAACCAATGATACTCAGCAATAATTTCGCTTCTTCAGCTCTTCTGACGCCACACAAATAAGAATCTACTTAGAAATACGTATTTTTTACATTGGAAGGACTTATTGAGTTATACGCCTTTTCTCGACTACCGATATATCAAAAGCAGTATTGAGGATTTGGCTTCGGTGGTGTATGAGAAATGAAAGACTTTATTCGAGTAATTGGCGAATAAGCTTTGTGGTCTTATGAACTTATATGAGAAAACAACCTAAAAGAGGTTCACAGAATAAGTAGATGTTAGGAAGAGAATTATGGAAAAGAGAGCAGTGCTGTTCGTAGATGACGACGAAATAGTCCTGAAGACTATAGATAAGAGCATCACGGATGAACCATACGATAAATATTTTGCCAAGAGCGGTGAAGACGCACTTGAAATCCTCAAGCGAGAAAAGGTGCATGTAATCGTTGTTGATATTGTTATGCCCGGGATGGACGGACTCGATCTGCTCAAAATCGTTAAGAAAGAGTATCCCAACATCGTTAGTATGGCTCTATCGGGATATGCGCAGTCAGCCGATGTCATGATGGTATTGCAGCAGGAAGGCGTTTACAGGTTCATTGCTAAGCCCTGGACATACGACGAAAATTTTAGAGCGGATATCCAACATGCTATAGACACCTACAATCTCCAGAGCGAACACGAAGATATGGTGGCGGAATTAGAGCGCTGTTCAGATCGAAAAATATCTGCAGAATGACCTTATGCTCAACAAAAACAGAGTAGGTAAAGCTGAATGGAAGATAGCTTAAGTTGATCGAGGCATGAGAATCCGATGAAAGATGTATTTACTGCACACAAACAGATCGAACAAACTCTAAGATATTTAGCTATGATTGCTGAACAAGCGAACGAGGGGATTGTCGTGGTCGATTTAGATGGCAGCCTTCGGTTTGTTAATGAAGCATGGGCCGGGATGCATGGTTATAAAACGAAAGACGAGCTAATCGGCAAGCAGCTCAGCCTATTCCACACGAAAGAGCAAATGAAAACCGATGTGATTCCTTTGCTCGAAGAGACCAAACGCTGTGGTCATTTAGAAGGCACCGTTGAACACATTAAGAGCGATGGAACAGTTTTCCCTGCGCAGACGAAAATGATTCTGGTAGGGGACGAGGCCGACGAGGCGACCGGACTTATCGTCTTCGCCGCAGACGTCGATCAACGCACAAAACTGCAGGAAACTACAGTTGGAAACCTTAAACGAGTAAAACACTTGAGCGAGCGAATTACCCGACTCCGGAAACTGTTCATTGAGTGTCTGGAGGTAGGAGAATGCCTTGCAGAACAGGCCGATGAACTACAAGCTAACAACGAAATACTCCTGCAGCAGATGAGCGAATTGGATCAGTCACCGCTAAGACCAGAGCAATACCCAGAGCAGATTGTGCGCGGGAAAGCTCAAGAAACAACCGCAGATCAACGGCGAGAAGACACGAATCCTGAACACCGGCAGTCCAAAGAGACACCGGCAGAAAGCCCCGAACCGATAGTAAAATCGAAAAGGTCGATGAAACTGCTTAACACTAAAGAACTTGGGGAGGTGGCTGAGTTGGCCAGGCGCATGTCTGGGCGTACCTAAGCCCTGGACATTCGACGAAGATCTGCTGAATGACTGCATACTGTACAAAAGTATGTTGGTTAAAGCTGTAAAACGATGACTTAAGATGATCAAGGCAAGAGATATTATGAAGGAAGACAGATGTTATTTCCAGTAAAAGGGAGATCCGAATCCTCAAAGCTGGGCGACGCAAACGGGCTTCGGGGGTGACCTTAATTGAGGCGATGGCTGCAACCGCAATTTTGACAATCACGGTTATAGGTACCTCCGGGTACAAATATTGGCATACAGGTTAAACTGCTTTGTCGACTTACGATATTTCAAAAACCTTCGTCAGTTGCGTAATTTCGAAGACTTTGCGAAGATTCGAGTCTAAATTGGACAGTCGCAGCCGCCCTCCCTGTTCACATAACTTTTTGTGGACTCTGACCAGCAGGCCCAAAAAGGCCGAGGTCATAAACTTCACGTTGACAAAATTGAGAATCAGTTCCTTGTCCTGATTCTTTTCAATAATCGGCTCAAAGGATTTCTGAAGTTCCCTGATTTGTTCTTCATCAACGATTCTCTCTTCTGTGAATGTCACGATTGTGACATCCATTCCGGACTCAACTATGATTCTTGACTGCTCCTGCTCCATGAGCATCTCCTTATAGCACTTTAATCGTTATGCGTTCGTCGTTCTGCGTTCCGCGGCACGAATAACTCGGTATCCGGCAACATTTTACCGAATAACCCTTAAACTTACAACTGCCTCTTTAAGATTTTTCCTTATGGAGAACACTCGATCGTTCACATATCGCAAGTTTAAGCCTTAGTGGCCTTAGCATCTGTATCACCCTAAAAACAAACGGGGCCTATGCATAATCATCCAGCATAGGCCCCAAACAGGTGCCTAACCTATTTAGCTCAACAGTAGTCTAACTCAAAACTGGAGCTTTCAATATCAACCTATCGAGGCCGATACAGCCGGATGTCGTCGAAGTACATTATACCTGAACCGCCGACCGTTGTCGTATCGTCTTTGGTGCCGAATCCGATAGCAATCCTGTCGATATCGGTCAGGTCCACACCTTGGTCTGCAAACTCCTGCAGGCCGATTACCCACTCCGTCCAAGCGTCTATCTGTGCTGCGTTAGGATCATCATGGTACACTACAGCAGGATCGCCGGAGGTATTGGCCACAGCCACATACATCGGCTCGGCATCATTGCTGATTATGCCGATATCCTGGTTCGTCCACTCTGGACCAAGTGTACCAGTGAACGTGACATTCGAGAATACGGCTTCACACGTCTCTTCGGCATTATGGGCCGTTACTGCTAAACCGATATAGGCATTCTTAATCATCTGGATTCTCTCTGGCAGGCCCAGCATCTCTCAGGCAGACCCATCGGTTGAATGGTAAGCCGTAAAGTCGCCGGATAAGTCACGCTCTAATTTCACCCAATGCGGCGCGGTGATTCCGCTTTGTTCTGCGCTGAAGCTATCAAGATCCGTATCGACACGATCCTGGAAAGCGACTCCGTTACCGGGCGTGAGACACACAATAGCATGCTTCGAGCCCGGTTCCAGCGAATCGCGAATCATCACACTGCTCTGGCAGTTTTGAACTGTCAGCTTCCAGCTTTTCTGCCGGAACCGCAAAGGCCGGCTTTGGCGACAGGGACAATCCGCAGCCCGGCGGCTCGGGTAAGTTGTACTTTGATGACATCCGGAAAGAACGTCGAAATTGGCCTATCGTCAGGATTTGTCTTGGAAGCGTATTTATGTTAAACTACCCTTTTCAGTTTTTAAGGAGCATGAAATTGGGACAGACACTTGTTTATAAGATATTGAGCAGGCACCTGGTTGAGGGCAAGCTTGAGGCCGGCGGGCAGATCGGGATTCGTATCGACCAGACGCTGACACAGGACGCCACGGGAACGACGGCGTTTCTGCTGTATGAATCGATGGGGCTCAGACCGGTGAAAACCGATTTGTCGGTAAGCTACGTCGATCACAATATGGCAGGATTCGGGCCGGAGAATCATAACGACCATTTGTACCTGCAAACCGTCGCCGCGAAGGCGGGCGCCTATCATTCGCGCCCCGGCAACGGCATCTGCCATCAGGTCCATCTGGAACGGTTTGGAAAGCCCGGCGCGACGCTCCTTGGGAGCGATTCGCACACACCAACCGGCGGCGGAATCGGCATGCTGGCCATCGGGGCCGGCGGGCTGGATGTGGCGGTTGCCATGGCCGGCGGGCCGTTCTACTTGAAATGCCCGAAGGTTCTGGGCGTTAAGCTCACCGGCAAATTAAGCGACTGGGTGGCCGCCAAGGACGTGATTCTAAAGCTGCTGAGCATCCTGACGACAAAAGGCAACGTCGGCTGGGTGGTCGAATATTTTGGCGACGGTGCAAAAAAACTTTCCGTACCTCAGCGGGCGACGATCACGAATATGGGAGCTGAATTAGGCGTTACTACAAGCATCTTCGCCAGCGACGAGCAGACCGAAAAATTCCTGGCCGCCCAAAAGCGGGAAAAAGACTATCAGCAATTAGCAGCCGATCCGGATGCCGAATACGACCGCGTCATCGAGATAAATCTTGCCGAACTTGAACCGATGGCGGCATGTCCATCTTCGCCGGACAACATCAAATCCATCCGTGAGATCGCCGGTCTCGAAACCGGGCAGGTAGTTGTCGGCAGTTGCACGAATTCGAGCTTTGCCGATTTGATGATGGTCGCGACCGTTCTGAAGGATCGGCGGATCAACGAGATGGTCGAATTTGCAATCGCTCCGGGCAGCAGGGAGGTCCTGAACATGCTGGCCGATAACGGGGCATTATCCGGCATGATTTCAGCGGGCGCGAGGATTTTGGAATCGGGCTGCGGGCCATGCATCGGGCAGGGTTTCTCGCCGGCCAACGGTGTCGTTAGCCTGCGAACGTTTAACCGAAACTTCGCCGGGCGCACCGGAACTAAGGGCGACCAGGCGTATTTGGTCAGCCCGGAGACGGCGGTCGCCTCGGCTCTTACAGGCAGGATTACCGACCCGCGGGATCTGCCGGAATTGTTCGGCTTGAAGTACCCGAAGATAGAGCTGCCGGCAGAATTTGCCATTAACGATAATATGATAGAGGTGCCTCTAAGCCGTGAAGCAGCGGCGAAAGCCGAGGTCCTGCGCGGCCCGACGATTGTCGTGCCGGAGACGCCTAGGCCGCTGCCGGAAAAATTGGCGGGCAAAGTATTGCTAAAGTGCGGCGATAAAATCACCACCGACCATATTATGCCGGCGGGAACCTTCCTGAAACTGCGCTCGAATGTACCCGAATACGCGAAGGTCGTTTTTAACTGCTTCAATGAAGAAGGCAAGCCGACGTTCGCCGAACGGGCGCTCGAATTGAAGAAAAAGGGAACGGCCGGCATAATAGTCGCGGGCGAAAGCTACGGCCAGGGTTCGTCGAGAGAGCACGCGGCATTGTGCCCAATGTATCTGGGCGTTCGGGCCGTGATTGCCAAGAGTATCGAGCGAATTCATAAAGCGAATCTGATTAACTTCTGCATCGTGCCAATCGAATTTGCCGACCCGGCGGACTATGACAAAATCGAGCCCGGCGACGAACTTCAGATTGACAATCTGCTCGACGCTGTAAAGAGCAGCGACACAGTTAAGATTATCAAAGCGGACAGCTCATTTGAATTTATCGGCAGGCTGGAACTGTCCAGTAGAGACAGAGAGATTCTGCTTTCCACGGGGCTTCTGAATTACACGCGAAAAAGAGCTGACGAGTGACAGAGGTACAAAGAGGCGAATCGTGAAAAATATACGAATTTTGCTATTCATTCTTGCGCTTACGGCTTTTCGGGCTGACATTTCTCTGTGTGATGATTTTGCCCGTCGGCTCGAAGTTGATGGTATTGACGTCGAGAAATCCGTCTGGCAAGGTTATGACCGCTACGACTTTATTTATGATACCCGCGATTGCACTGTCGTTACCCCCAGGAATCCAGCCGGCCATCTCCCCTGGATATGGAGGGCGCGTTTCTTCGGCCATGAACCTCAGACGGACCTGGCGCTTTTGGAAAAAGGATTTCACCTTGTTTATATGGATGTGGCAGACCT
>CAYTNN010000162.1:8505-10282 GCA_964439135.1 uncultured Pirellulales bacterium | reverse complement strand
AAGGCGGGATATTCTTAAGCGGCGATGAAAATCAGGTAGAGGCCGCCGAGCAGGACGAGGACGCCGCAGATTCTTTTGAGGATAACCGGGCCTTTGGATTTCTCGTTCCAGTTCATGTAACGCTGGACGACTTCGGTGCACGTGCCGGCAAAGGCAATCACAGAGCAATGGCCCACACCATAAACGACAAGCAGGGCGATGCCGTAGGCAAGGTTTGTTGATGCGACTTTGAACGTTACACCGAGCATCGGGGCCATATAAGCGAAAGTACACGGTCCCAGCGCGATGCCGAAGACCAGGCCGAGGATGAAGGCTGCCAGCATGCCTTTACGTTTCATGCCGACCTTACCTGGGCCGGAGAATGGCATTGGGATTACATCCAGAAGGTGCAGGCCGACGATGAAAAAGATGACGGCCACGAAGTAGTTGCCGTACCGGCCGATATTGCCCATCATTCTGCCCAAAGCGGCGGTAACGGCCCCGATCGCGCCTATTGTAATGAGAATACCGACCGCGAAAAGTGTCGATATGATGAAGGCCCGTTTGGCCGACATCTTTCCCTGCCGGCCGATGAAGCCGACGATAAGAGGAATGCTCGCCAGGTGACACGGGCTTAGAAGTATGCTCAGGATGCCCCAGATAAAGGCGGCAGCCAGGGCTATTGCGGCAGTGCCCTCAACAGCATGCGTCAGCGTTGTGAAAAGTTTTTCCATCCGCTATTTGCTCCCCATTTCCTATATTTTTGGGACACATTCGCCGATCTTGCAGGCCTTTTGAATCTGCTGGGGCGAGAGCTTCATTTTATTGGCAAGGGCCTGGCTGATGCTGATTAGCCTGCCCGTCTCGAAAGGATTCTGCTCGACCCATTTTTCGAGGTTTTGAGCTGTGACGAAGAAACCCTGATGAAAGCACCCGGCCGAGCCCCACGTTCCATCTGGCTTTTGCCGCTGGCCGAACCACGCTACGGCACTCGCCGGTTCCAGTGAGGCCATCTTGCCGTCCAGGGATTTGACGATGATTTCCTCGCCGGTCAGGCGGTCCTTTTCGTGGACTTCGATGTCCATGCCGGTTCTGGCGGCCACGCCCAGTGCGCAGTGCGAGCAGCAGCCCCATGTGTGTAGCCCGCCGGCTATGACCCGGGCGGCGTCCTGCGGGTAGACCGCCCGGTCGCAGAAGCCGCAACGCGCGGCTAATTCTTTTTCCTGCAGAACTTGCCAGGGGATGACGATCCCGCCGGAAGTCGCCTGATCGGGCCTTATACTGCTGGTGAACGTTTTGATGGTTGGTCGCCCCGTTCGTTCATCGAGGCCATACAGATACATCGCCTCGGCAGCGCCAATAGGTTCACCCGTAGCCCAGTCCGTCACGGAGACCTTTTTCTCGAAACCGGTTTTATCTTCCGTGAGGCATGAGTACATGATGAAATAGCAGTGCGGCGAGCAAAGCCGAACCGGCCCTTTGTCGGTTTGAACCGTCACAAGTGTTTTAGCATTTATATCGCCGTCACACATGTAGCAGATTTGGTCCCTGGGGCGATTGTCGGCCTGAGCGGCAGCGAGCCGCTCGAATGCGGGCGATTGTGAGACGGGGCTCGTCAGGTCAACGCCTAATTCCTTCCACTTGGCCAAAATATCCTCTTTGGAGAAGAATCCTTCATGACGAAATCGCTCTTTGCCTGAAGCATCGAAGAATATTTGTGTAGGTATAAGCTTAATATTATATTTTGGACCCTCATCCGGATTTTTCCAGACATCAATAAAGTCCACTATTAGCGTTC
>CAYTNN010000162.1:0-8405 GCA_964439135.1 uncultured Pirellulales bacterium | reverse complement strand
GGCGACGGTACTTTGCCGACAACCTTCACTTCGCCGTCCACAACAAGGGCGGGCGTCATCATCACGCCGAATTTCATCATCTCGTTAATGTCCGTTACTTTCTCCACCTCAAATTCGAGTTCGAGTTCCTTCGCCGCGGCCTCCGCGTTTTCGGCCAGTTTCTTACATTTCGGGCAGCCGGTGCCGAGAATTTGTATTTTTTTCATTTATCAATCTCCTGTTCTGTCATGGTTGTAGAATCTTTCGTCGGCGATTCCCTGCTTGTCCGGCACGCTGTCAATCCAGCCATTGCGTTTGACTTGGTAACAGTCGAATTTGGAGACATACGGTTTTATGTCCAGCAGCGGGGTGCCGTCGAGGATGTCAAGCTCAGCGACGCGAATACTGCCGGCTTCTATCGACAGCAGGCGAACCGACGATAGTCCGATTGGATTGGGACGGGCAGGGGCGCGCGTTGCAAACAGTCCTCTTGGGGTATTGTCAAGATAGGGCTTTACGATAAGACTTGTGGCGCGGGCCTTATGAAACCAGCAAAGAAGCCATATTCTCTCGAAACCTTCGAGGTCTTTTAGTCCCTGTCTATAAGGCTCATAGATCTCAACGAGGCCTTCGCTGTTTTTGGCGAAGACCGGCTGAATCGGCGCCCCATCGGCCTGAATAAGTGAGGAATGAACGACGCCGATAGGACTAATCTTCATTGATATATCGTATTCTGTGTTCATTTGATTTCTCCTGCTCCTCGAAACCAGGTTTGAGTTTTCAGGCATATTCGTACGAGCATCAGCATTACCGGCACCTCGATCAGCACACCGACGACCGTTGCCCTGCTTTTGAAATGAGTTGTCCATTGACATATTTGTAATCCGGCATTGATTGCTTTAGTTTTTTAACGCCGTAATATCGATGCTCACGACATAGTCTCTGATTCCTTCGGCGAGCTTATCCGGTGTCGCTGAACCGCAGCAGCATGAGCCGCCCTGGGCGATCTTCGTATATTCCTGACGGACGGTTTCTCTGATTCTTTCATTTGATTCGGACATCACTTATACCTCGAATTTTATTCTGAAACTTCTTCAAGGAGTTTATCCATTTCGCCGCCGGCGCCATTTCGAACCATTTTGCCGACGTCTATCGCCTGCCGAATTTCAGCTTCATCGATTTTCATGTCACGAGCTTTGGCCGTATGGTACTTCACACAAGGATGACAATTCGCTGAAACAGAAGCACCGATGGCGATAAGCTCTTTAATATACTCATCAAGTATATTCGGTTTTCCTTAAGTGATTATTGTATATATCAATTGTTTTATGCACCGGCCGTCGCGGAATTTACCATTAACGCCAGCTCGGCGACCCTGCGCCCCAGATTGCGGGCCGTCTTGAGGCCGAACGCGTCGGCTTCGATTCCGCCATCGCCGCCGCTGACGAGGGTCGCGCCGAAATGGGCCGTGTCCCTGCCTTCGCTGACGCAGATCATGTCATGGCAGAGCAGAACCGTCCGGACCCCCTGTAGCGTGATTTCCTGCCCGCCGTTACGCATGCTCCCGACGGCCAGCGCGCCGCCGACGCGGTTGCGGAAAATCCAATTGTTGAAGCGAAACATGCCGCAGCGGTCGAGAAAGGCCTTACATTGGGCGGTCATCAATCCGAAGTAGACCGGCGTGCCGATAATCATCCCGGCGATGTTTTTGTCCGCCAGGGTCGGAATCAACTGGGCAAAATCATCTTCAATGCTGCATTTGAGTGCTTTCTTGCATTCCATACACGCATTGCAAGGCCGGATGTCCATGCCTCCCAGTTCGATCAGTTGGGTCTCAATTTCCGGACTTACCTCACGAGCGGCTTGCAAACATGTCTCCAGGGCCTTGCTGGTCGTTTTGCCCTTGCGGGGGCTGCAATTTATACCGAGAATTTTCACCTTTTCCGAGCTCTGGCCTCTTGCGGACGATGCACCGGCTGAAATGGCACCTGCTCCGGCGGCGAGCCCCGTCGTCAGAAATCTTCTACGATCCATAATTTTTTCTCCATCATAATATTCTTGTTTTAAAACAGAATTTGTCAGATTATGGTTTTCTGACGATTTTTTTATCCCCAAAACGCGCCAAAAAGTATTCCTGAAATTGTCGCCATTACAATAACCAGCGTTACGAACACGACAGTTTTCTGCGTCCCCATTACCGAACGGATAACGAGCATGTTCGGCAGACTCAGGGCGGGGCCGGCAAGCAGCAGAGCCAGAGCGGGGCCCTTACCCATCCCGGCACCTATCAAACCCTGCAGGATCGGAACTTCCGTCAGCGTTGCGAAGTACATAAACGCTCCCGCCACCGATGCGAAGAGATTCGCTCTGATCGAGTTACCACCGACTGCCTGGTTGATCCATTCAGCGGGGATAATGCCTTCACGGCCCGGCCTGCCCAAAAGGAAACCTGCTATGAGCACACCGAAAAGCAATAACGGCAAAATCTGCTTGGCGTACTCCCAGGAAGCCGTGAACCACTCGAATATCTCATTTTTTGTAAACCACATGTACAACATCACGCCGAATGCGGCCAGTAAAGCGAAGACCAAAATCCATTTGCTGCGATAAATCTTTTCATAAAGATTCTTTTTCGGCGTATCTTCCATTCCCTGTAAAAGATCGCGGGAAACCGAAATTGTCTGGCCCTTTGTGTCCAGGATTTTAATCTCTTCGGTCCCGGAGTTCAGAAGCGTGCCTTCGACCTTATACATTGAAAGTCCACCCGGACAGCACAGAAATACCGCGCGGACGTCGCCGCTGCGTGCCCAGTTGGCAAAAACGAGGATGCCGACCATGGAAGCAAAATATATGGCATTTTTCCATAACGGCCGGCCCACCTGGGGCTCCGGCATAGCCATTTGAGCTTTGTTTTTATCGATCTCTTCTTTACGATAAATCAGGTGCATCGAAAGCCCAATCACAATACTGAAAACAATTGCTCCGACAGCACGTGCAATACCTAATTCCAAACCAAGTATTCGGGCAGTCAGGATTATCGCAAGGACATTGATGGCGGGACCTGAATAAAGAAAGGCAGTGGCTGGCCCTAAGCCGGCTCCCATCTTATATATACCGGCAAACAGCGGCAGAACCGTACAGGAACAAACCGCGAGGATGCTCCCCGAGACAGATGCCACGCCGTAAGCGAGAACCTTGTTGGCCCTGGCGCCGAGATATTTCATCACGGATGCCTGGCTGACGAAAACGGAAATCGCTCCGGCGATAAAAAACGCCGGGATTAGGCACAGCAGTACGTGTTCCCGAGCGTACCATTTGACTAAGTGCAGCGATTCGGTGATCGCGTTATCGAATCTCGCCACGCCGATGGGCAGAAAAAAACAAGCCAGAAAAACCGCTGCAATCAGCGATAGCTTCTTCCATTCACTTTTGAAATCCACGGCTGATTCTCCTATTTCAAAGCTGTAAGCAGTTTCTGGTTTTCTTCGGCCTGCTCTCTTAAAACGCTGGTCACGCACTCGAAGAAATCTACAATGCATGCGCACTTTAGCCTGTAGATGACTTTAAGTCCCTCTTTGCGGTAGTCCAGCAGGCCCGAGTTGAACATTATAGAAAGATGCCGGGATACGTTTGAGCGTTCGGCGCCGACGTACTCTGCAATGTCACAGACGCACTGCTCGCCGTCCGCAAGGAAATTCACGATCGCGATTCGCAGCGGATGGGCTATCGCCTTGGCGATCTCCGCCTGCTTTTCAAATAGTAGCTGTTTGCTTTTGTCTAACATTCTAAACCTCATTAATATATTACTATGTGAGAATATACTCACGTAATTAATAAAAGTTCAAGAGTAATCCGGAAATTTTCTGCAAATATTCTGACGGTGCCGTTTGTTTGATATAAGCCGTGAAGTCTCCGGGGCTTAGGAGGCGATTTTTATTGATAGTAGCCCGGCTTAAAACTTTTTTCTGAATCTTGCGGCCGGGATGTTTAAGAGCTTGCGGTATTTTGCGACTGTGCGTCTGGCTAATTTTGTTATGCCGCCCTTTAAAAGCAGGTCGAGTATCTCGTCGTCATTTAAAGGTTTGGCCTTATCCTCTTGGTCGATAATCTGCTGAAGTTTTGCCCTGACAGCTTCCCAGCTATGCGCCTGGCCGTTCACGTCTTCTATACCGCCGCTGAAGAATTTGCGCAGCGGCAAAATCCCCCAGGGGCACTGGACGTATTTACCGGAAACGGCCCGCGAAACGGTTGCCAGATGCACGCCTACATCGTCCGCTACTTTCGACATCGGCAGAGGCCGAAGATGAAGCTGGCCTTTCTCGAAAAAGTCCGTCTGATATTTCACGATTGTCCTGGTGACTTTCAGCAGAGTATTTTTTCGCTGCTCGATCGCATCTATTATCCATTGAGCGGAGCGCATGCTGTTCTGCAAAAACTTTCTCGTTTTTTCCCCGACCTGAGCATCTTTTGTCATTTTCGCGTAATAGTCATTGATTCTCAGGTACGGCAGGCCGGAATCGGCCAATCTTACCGAATACCGGCCCTCATCTTCCGACGATTCCACGATGACGTCGGGTGTGATGGGATGGTTTCGATTCTGGCCGATTTGCAGGCCCGGCGAGGTGTCAAGCTTGCTCATACGCTCGATAGCCCGGTTAATTGTCTCGATACTACAGTTCATTTTCCTGGCAATTTCCGGCAAATGATTGTCCAGCAACTCATCCATATACTCGGTAATCAAACGGGACTCGAAGCTCATATCTTCGCCGCTCTGGGCCATCTGGATAAGAAGACAATCCTTCATGTCACGTGCGCCGACGCCTGTAGGCTCTAATTTCTGAACAAGCTCAAGAGCCTGCTTCAAATCATCGACGGTGAAATCGCCCCTGTCCTTGTTATGCAACTGCTCCAATCTTACAGTCAGGTAACCTCTGTCGTCGAGGTAGTCTATAATCATATCGCCGGCTTTTTTTACGGACTCATCGGCATCAACCATTCGCCACTGATCCGCCAGGTATTCATGCAGAGATTGAGAAGGGGCGGCGGTATTTTTCAGTGCCTCAAGTTTTTTATCCAGCTCGCCGGTATGAATACGCGTCCGCAAAGGGCCCGCTTCGGACATATAATCCGTAAAGCCTTCGCCGAGACTGTCGAGACGTTCGAAATCTTCGGCTTTGTTGTTATCAGTGCTGAGAACCAGGTCTTTATCGTCTATATCTTCCTGGGGCTGATCATCCTGGGCGGATTCGACTTCTTCAGATTCAGGGCTTTCCGGCTCCTCCATCTCCAGTACGGGATTGCTGTTAAGCTCCTGTTCGATTCTTTCCTGCAGGGCGAGGATCGGTAGCTGGAGAATCTCCATCGATTGAATCATGTGCGGAGCGAGCTTCATCTTCTGCTCCATCCGCATCTGACCTCTCATCTCCAGCTTCATAAAAACACCTGAAAAATCCTGTTCAAGTTAATATTTTGTCAACTTTGATTAGGCAGGTTGTCATTCCGCACTTGATGCGGAATCCAGGATGCAAACGATTTTGGATTCCCACTTTCGCAGGAATGACAAGCTACAAAATCAATCATGACAGAGTACTGATTGCTTCAGTTCTTCTGACTACATAATAGACTCAGTACATGGTTTCGTCAAGAATTGAAGGGCAGTTGACGAACTTTAAACGGGGGAGCAGGAAATTAATCTAATTCCTGCCTGCCGGTTATCGCATCGTTGAGCATTCTGCCGCTTGCGTACTCGATTGTGGTTCCGGTTGGAAGGCCTCTCGCCAGTCGGGTAATTTTCACGCCGGTCGTCCTTAGCAGCGAGCTTATGTACAAAGCTGTGCCGTCGCCGGCCATGTTGGGATTTGTCGCCATTATCAACTCTTTTACATCGCCTTCACGCACCCTGTCGACGAGCTGCTGAATCGTCAAATCGTTTGGCTCGATTCCTTCGAGCGGCGCGATATGTCCGCCGAGAACGTGATAGACCCACTTGCACGTTCCTGTTTTTTCGAGGCTTATGACGTCTTTAGGCTGTTCGACGATGCAAATCAGGCTTTTGTCCCGCCGGGTGTCCGAGCAGATTTCACAGGTGGCCTGTTCCGAATAATTATAGCAGATCTCACAGCGTTTAATTTTAGTCTTCACATCCCGAATCGCCTCGGCGAGCACCATAGCTTCATCCGGCCGGGCCTTTAATACATGAAAAGCCAGCCGCTCGGCGGTCTTGGGTCCGATACCCGGCAGCTTGCCAAACTCCTCGATCAACCTGCTCAAACTCTCTGTATATGCACTGCTCATAAATTCATCCTGTTATTCTATAACTTATTCTCGGCTATAAACCATCCCCATCCTGATAAACGGAATCAGGATGAGGCTGCCACACAACTTTCCAGTTATCCTTATCTTGGAAAACATATTTTTTACTTGTCCGGATAAGCCATCCCCAAGCTTCGCTTGAGGCTGCCACCCGGTGATTCACAGTTTGGTATGAAAAGGGTGGCAGCCTCAAAGCCGAAGGCTTTGGGGATGGCTCAGGTCGGAAAACTATCAAAATCTATCGGTATTGGGCCTTGCCTGGTACCTTGCCAATCAGCGGCACTGGAATAATGCCACTGATCGGCGATCTCAACCAGACCCTTACGTACCGGATTATTATGAAGGTAATGTGCCGAATCAATAATAGTCTTAACCTTTGTCATGTTGCGATCATAACCGCCGCCTTTCTGCCAGAAACGATAAGGCTTGTGTATCTGAGCTGTTGCCAGATATTTTAGGCCATCCCGTTTATTGTTCTTGAGATAATTTACTGCCTTGCGTGATACTGGTTGCTTGATTGAAAGTAATATATCGGAAATAGAATAGTCTGCCATTTTTGGACATATTAGTAGATGCACATGGTTTGGCATGAAAACGTAAGCCCAAATATCAAATCCATGTTTTTCTCTACTGGAAATGATCGAATCAACCAGATACTTACACGTCCTGTCTTTTAAAAGAAACGGCTGATTGTGATAGCAACTGAATGTTAACTCGTGGGCATTTCCTGCTATGTTATAACGATGACAACGCTTTGTATATATCTTGTAGTTCAGCATGAAACCGTGATATATTGTCGATTGAGAAGCCATCCCCAAGCTGCGCTTGAGGATGCCACCCACATAGTTGAAATAATCACTAATCAATAATCAATCGTCTTTGTTTTCTTCGATGCCCGTGATAGTTGCGTCCAGGCCCATCAGGACGGTTTTTACTGCCGGGTCGTTAATGATTTCGTTTCTCCTCTGACTGCCGGTCTTTGGCGGGGCCGTGCCGGATTCGGTTTGTGGACGCTGGCCGGCGGCCGTTTTAAGCTTCAATTTTACAGGCATTGAGAATTGCTCGCTCAGCAGGGCCTCGATTTGTTCTACCCGGCCATTTCTCTCACACATACTTTTCTGCACGTAGTTCGCCGGCCCAAACTCAAGCGTCAAGACGCCGTCCTCGAACCGGCTCGGCACGGCGGAGACTAACAATCCCCCGGTTCCTGGATCGAGTAGTTTCAGGATACTCGGCCAGCGGTCTTTTATCGACTGGATATCGATGAATTCGGACGTTTTCCTTGGCTCGTGACTTGTGGCTTGTCGCTCGTCGCTCGTGACTCGTGGCTCGTGGTTCGTGGCTTGCGGTTCGCCGGCGGGGGGGCTATTTACGGCGCGTGTTACTTTTTTTTTAATGGCTGCTGCCGGGCGGCCTTTCAACTGCGAAAGAAGCTCGTCAATGTTCAGGAAATGCTCGCTCAGCGCGAATCGCAGCAGCGAGGCCTCTAAAAGCGCCCGGCTTGTATCGCTGTTCTTGACGGCCCAGCGTAGTTTTTCCAGTGCTGCGATGTTGTAAATCAGTGCCGCGACGTCGAATTTCTCCGCTAATTCGCCTGCCTGTTTTCTCTGCTGCTCGGTCAGAATCACGAGCTTGCTGTCGGGGCCCGTGGATTTTATCACCATCAAATCACGCATATAATCGATAAGCGAATCGATGATTTGGACTTCGCCTAAACCCGTGCTGATTAAGTCCTCTATCGCACTGAGCGTCCCTTCTGCGTCGCTGTCGCCGATTTGCCCGATTAGGTTACATATCTTTTCGCTGTTGGGACAGCCTAAATATTGCTCCAGCAGCGAAGCGTTCAGGGGTTCGATGCCGGCACTTATCAACCTGTCCAAAAGGCTCAGGCCGTCCCTCATCGAGCCGTTCGCCATTTTCGCCAGCGGCAGAACCAGGTCCTCTTCGAATTTTATCTTTTCCTGCCTGAGTATGGATTTGAGCTGCTCGGCGATTGCCGCCGGGCCGATATTGTTAAAATCGAATCGCTGGCACCTCGATTGGATCGTCGCGATGACCTTGTTCGGCTCGGTAGTGGCGAAAATAAACTTGATATGGCTGGGCGGCTCTTCCAG
>CAYTNN010000161.1:5893-10429 GCA_964439135.1 uncultured Pirellulales bacterium | reverse complement strand
CAGCCGGCCCGACCAGGAATCGCTGCCGCTGACAGCGACAAAAAAAGTTTCATCTTTGGCGTTTGTCGCCTGAGCAGGCGCAAATAACGAGCCAACAACAAGCAATGCTGTGATTAAAAAGATGTATCGTATTTTCATCAATTCTCCGTTTCAGTGGATTTAGGCATCCAGACAGCCATTTCGTTTTTACCGCGGTGTGCCCAGGCATAATACGGAATAGCAACCACGTCGATGTCCTCTACGTCTTTTTTGCCGGCCTGGCGGATTTGTCCGCGGCCGGTTATTGTCACAATACCGCCCAGCAGGTCGCCGTGATATTCGCTTTGCAATTTCGCTTCCGGCGGCAAAATCAGGTTCGTGACGCCTTTCGGGTTGTCCGCTCCTTCGAAGCAATAGACAACGGGCCCTCGCTCGACTGCGGTTCGCCCGCGGTTGTCTTTGACCTTCTGATGGGCCGCAACCCGCCGTATCGGCATCGGCAGATTCAATTCGATCGCATCGCCTTTCTCCCACATCCTGCGAATCCGGGCATAGCCTTTAACTATATCCAAAGCGACCGGATTGCCGTTGACCTTGAGTGAAACCTTCTCCCGGCTTTTATCCGGATAGCTATACAAGTCGCTCGGCACAGGTCTGTTTTGAGCCCAGCCGGGAATGCGAACACAAACCGTGAACTGCCCGGCATGTTCCGGCTCGACCGTAATTCTCACGTCGCCATCCCAGGGATAGCGCGTCTGCTGCTGCAGGTGAATTGTATTGTCGGGCAGCTTGATCTCAGCGCTTCCGGCAATAAAAAGGTTCACATACACATTATCAGCCTGCTGAGCGTAGGCATAGCCCGGAAGCGACGGCATGAAACGAACGATGTTCGTCGGACAGCAGGCGCAGCCGAACCACGGGCTTCGCTGATATTTGCCGTCGCTGGCCAGCGGATTCGGGTAGAAAAACTTATTGCCGCTCAAAGAAATGCCGGAGAGAAATCCGTTGTAGATCACCCGTTCGAGAACGTCGACGTACTTTGCGTCGCCGTGCAGCAAAGACATCCGATGGTTCCACATGGCGTTGGCGATGGCGGCACAGGTTTCGCAATAGGCCGTCGCGTTCGGCAACTCGTAGTCCTCGCCGAAGGATTCGCCGCCGCCCCGGGCGCCGATGCCGCCGGTGATATACATCTTCTTCGAGACGACGTCCTGCCATATCCGGCCGAGCGCCTCGACGTAGTCGGCGTCGGAAGTCAGGGCGGCAACATCCGCCATGCCGGAATAGAGATACCCGGCCCGGACTGCGTGGCCGACCGCCGCTTTCTGCTCGATGACCGGCTTGTGGTCCTGGCAGTAGTCACCGTATATCTTTCGCCCGTGGGCCCGGCCTCGCTCGTCGAGGAAGAACTTCGAAAGCGCGAGATACCGCTGCTCGCCGGTGACGCCATACAGCTTCACAAGGCCTATCTCGATTTCCTCGTGTCCGGGGACATCGTGTTTTTTGCCGGGGCCGAAAACCGAGTCGATATAATCGGCCAGCCTGATCGCCACATCAAGAATCTCCCTTTTTCCGGTAGCCTGGTAGTAGGCAACGGCTGCTTCGAAGAAGTGTCCCGAACAGTAAAGCTCATGCATATTGCGAACGTCGGTCCAGCGTTTTTCCGGCTGCCGTCTCGGGAGTGAATAAAAGGTATAGAGATAGCCGTCTTCCCACTGGGCCGCAGCGATCTTTTTAATCACGCCGTCGACGTATTTTTCAAGCTCCGGATCGGGATGGATTTTCAGCGAATAAGCGGCGCCTTCTATTACCTTGTACAGGTCGGAATCGTTGAAGTAGATACCTTCGAATTGGCCTTCCATCAAGCCGCCCGCTTTTGCGAAGTTATCGATTCGCCCGGTTTGCTCGCACTTTTCGAAATCATAAGGGATAGTCACCTTCCGGTTGGTTTGAAGCCGCGGCGCCCAGAAATCATCGGCGATAGTAACGTCAGTGAACGAAACGGCCGTCAGCTTTTCCTGCTCCTGCACCTGGCAACCCGTCAGAGCTGCGAACAACAGCATAATTGCAATCGTAAAAACGCCGCCCCTTAATAATCGAGCCTTTTTCATTTTTTCGCTCCTTTTCTATTCTCCCGGCAGAACCTGCCCATCAGTTCCATTGATTTGTTCGTCCGTTCCGCCGAGCCGTCCATCTTCGCGAAGGCATCAACCAGTTCCAGCAATTCCGGCGCCGGCTCGATTTGGCCGTAGTGGTGCGCGACATTGACAATCCCGGTATCCAGGCCATACTCTATCGCCTTCGCGAGATAGGCCCTGCAAACGCCAATCCTCCGCCCCGGCAGGTCGCGGACGCTGTTGCTTACACCGAGCGAGCAATGCACGCCCTTCATGTTCGCATCGCTTTTGATTTTCTTTATCGTCTCGAACGCCCGGTACGTATAGCCGGGGACATTCGGCTCCATCGGCATATCTATCGCCAGCGGAAACACGGTCGAATCGAAGAAAATCTCGCCGGGCTTGAAACCATATTCGCCGACGGCTTTATCGAAAATCTGTTTCGCCAGGGCATAGAGTTCCTCGACCGAGTGCGAGCCGCCCGCGCCGGTGGGCGCATCCTCGCTGACCAACAGGCCGATGATCGCAAAGTCAAAATCCTTTTTCAGCGGCAGGATTTGTTCCATTGTATAAACCTTAACCGAGTTGATAAGCGGCTGTTTGACCGGCTTGCCCGTATCGTACCACTGCTTCAGGCCGGTGATCAGAACATCATTGTCACTGCTGTCGATACAAATCGGCACGCCCTGGCCCCACTTGCGAACGAGCTTAACGTATTCGGTCATCATATCAACACTGACCTGCGGATCGTCCTCGCCGAAGGCGTCGAGATTAACCGCGATATAATCCGCCCCGTCGCCGACCTGCGATTCAATTAGGGCCTTGATATAATTCAACGGGCCGCTATCTTTAGAATACGCATCGGGACCGAGCTGAGCCAACTGCCGCATTATCTTGCCGGTCTTCGGAATTGAAGCATGGATCGATTCTCCAATAGTAATCACCGGCGCTTTCATCGTGTGGTCTTTGCCGAACAGATAATTCAAAATCGAAGATGTGTGTTCCAGGGCGGGATTTCTGGCTTTATTTATCGTTGCCCTGAGCCGTTCGAGACCGTCCTTTTCAGCGGCCGCCGCATCGTAAATCAGTTCGCCTATACAAACCCGCTCAAGGTTATTGCCGCAATAGCCGTCAACTGTCGAGTCGCCGCAGGGGGCGTTGTCCATTCCCTTCTCGCAGCCGCCGATCGTACAGAGGCCGAAGTTCTCCGGAAGGAAACAATCGCCGCACTCCTCGCAATCGAACAGCAGATACTTAAAGGACTTCTCGGAGGCATTGAACAATTTGTAAACAGCCCCTTTGCCTTTTTCGGCGCCCAGAAACGCCATCGTTTTCTTCAAAGCGTGAAAACCGAGGTGGTCGGGATCCAGAAAGGCCCAGTGTGAAAAGTTAAAGAACCTCTGCTTAAATTTCTTGCCGGGCTTCGGGAGCTGTGTCCTGCCGCCGGCCTCGTCGTACAAATAGAACGCATCTTTCGCCGGCCAGCAAAGGTTGTCTTTGAATTGTTCCCAGCCCGAGCCGATCTCGGCCGCACGTTCGAGAATCCGAACAAACATCTCGAAATCGTGAACGCCGCCGACATCCACGCCGGCAGCACCGAGAGCTTTGTACATCGCAACCTGCTGTGCCGCCCGTTCGAGATGGCCGTCAACCTTCTCGGAATATATTTTCGCCAGGAATTCATCGCTGACAAAGCAGCCCGGCAATTTTATATCGTGCATCAACCTTGGCGCAGGCGTTATCGTGCTCAGGCAATAAACGTTGCCGATGACAGGCACATCGAGATTGTTTTCGTCCATGTACCTGAAAAGTTCGAGCGACTTTTTCCAGTCCCAGCCGACCTGCGTAATAAGAAATTCCGCCCCCGAGGCAATTTTCTTCTCCATCTTGTAATACTGCTGAATTTGCGAGGCGGCCGTATACTTGAAAGGCGAAACAGCCGCACCGGGGAAAAACTGATGGACCTTCTCCAGATTCTCAGGGCGGGCTTTTATGTAGGATTCGTTGTTGATATTTCGAATCAGTTGCAGCAATCCGATCGAATCCAGCTCAAAGACGCCCTTGGCCCCGGCGGGCTTGTCACCCGTCATCGCCAGAATGCTCTCGACGCCGGCGTGCCGATGCCCGACAAGCACACTGACGATACCTTCGGCGTTATGGTCCTTGCAGGTGACGTGCGGCAGAACATCCAGGTCGCCCAACAGGTCCTTCAATTTTAGCCGGCTTATCACATCGGCCGGCTCGATATTCGCTACGCCGCCGGGATTCTGCGTCAGTGTGATACCGGCAAAATCAATGCCTTTCGGTATTACCGAAGTCCCGGCATCTTTATAAGCCTTGAGAAACTCTTCAATGGGACTGCAATTGAATCCCGGCCCGCCTGTCAACTCCGCATATACGACGAAATTGGACTTGTCTTTCAATTTTTCTTTCAATTTTT
>CAYTNN010000161.1:0-5793 GCA_964439135.1 uncultured Pirellulales bacterium | reverse complement strand
ACTCGCCAGGCCCTATACGAGGGTGCAAAACGGGCAGTAGCCGCCATCCCGAAATGTAAGCCCTACAAACTCTCGCTTCCCATCAAGGCGAAGAAGGAGTATCTGGTCTTCGACAGCCCCTCCGCGCCGGGCCGAAAGATCAGCAAGGAGGGCACAATCGAAGATGTCCTGAAACTGATGGATTTCTAAGGCGATACGCAGCAGGAAACAATCCCACACACGAATTGAAAAATAAATAATTGAGTATGGTGTCAAGGAATAAAACTGTGTGCGTCCCTACTTAATTCCAACAACATCGTTGACGTATTACCTGCCCGGAAATAAAATCTTTGCAATTAAATCCCCCGCTGTCGAGACCGGATGCCGGATCAATGAAAGGTGGCAATAATGGCTAAAGGCGATATAGTTCCAAAAGGCGGTCAAATACTCATATATCAGACCGAAGGCGGGCAAACGAAAATCGAAGTCCGGCTGGAAGGTGAAACGCTATGGCTAAATCAGGCGGCTTTGGCAAAACTGTACCAGACCACTAAGCAGAACATAAGTCTCCATATAAAAAATATTTACGATGAGGGAGAGCTTAATGAGGATTCAGTTGTCAAGGAATACTTGACAACTGCCGCGGACGGAAAGAAGTACAAAACAAAACACTATAATCTCGATATGATCATTTCGGTGGGATACCGGATAAAATCTCATATTGCCACTCGTTTCAGGCAATGGGCAACGCAAAGGTTAACCGAATACATTGTCAAGGGCTTTGTGCTGGACGATGAGCGGCTGAAAAATCCCGATCAGCCGTTCGACTATTTTGACGAGCTGCTCCGCCGGATTCAGGAAATCAGGACATCCGAGCGCAGGTTTTATCATAAGATAACGGATATTTATTCAACGAGCGTCGATTATGACCCGACCGGTGAAATAAGTCTTACATTCTTCAAGACGGTCCAGAATAAGCTGCACTGGGCCATAACGGGAATGACCGCCGCGGAGATTATCCACAAGCGGGCAAATTCAGGTAAGCCCAATATGGGACTGACAAGCTTCAGAGGCGAGAAGGTCCGCAAGGGCGATGTTGTTATCGCCAAAAACTATCTCAAAGAAAATGAGCTTCGGGCATTGAACAATCTTGTCGAGCAGTATCTTGTATTTGCAGAAGGTCAGGCCATGCGCCGGATACCAATGTATATGAAAGACTGGATTGACAAGCTCAACGGTTTTCTCAGCTTGAATGACAGAGACATATTGGAAGATGCAGGTCGAATATCGCACGATATGGCCAAACAACTCGCAGGGGAGGAATACGAAAAGTTTAACAGAAAACGAATTACCTCCAGAGACAGGCAGGACAGCGATTTTGACAAGACTGTCAAAATGATTGAGCAGCAGAAAAAGAAATTACCGCCGGACAGGAAATAGTCAATTTATGGGTTAATAATATCTACAAATCACGAAGCCCGTCCAGCAACAGCTTCGGCCGCAAGAGAGAAACAGCCTCAACACAAAAGAGAAAAAATAAGTAAGATGTCCCTTGATTACCACGGGCCGAAAGGTCAGCAAGGAGGGCACCATCGAAGATGCCTCGAAGCTGATGGATTTCTGAGGCGATGCGGAGAGAGAAAAAACTGCTCATGACTTTAAAAATAACTAATTGAGCGTGGTATCAAGATAAAATACGTTAACCGTTCTTAATTGAGCATATTAAATTTATTTCACAATTCTTCAACCCACCCGGATGTCTGTTTCTCGAACTCTTTTCTGGCTTTTGCTTTTATCTCTTCCATTTGCTTGTCTGTAAGGAAGAGTCCTTTTTTAATAGCTTTTGTCTCTTTTGCATAACGCCGGGCAGATTCTTTTTCATCTTCAGTATTAAAACCAGAGAGTTTGGCCCTTGCCTGATGATATGAACAAAGCAATTCCAATGCATCTGCCTTTGCCCAGATATAGCCTGTATGCTCAGCGATTTTTAAGGCCTCGTTTCCATCATCACCGGCTTTTTCTATTAAATCTAAATTGTCCCGGTTCTCCTTTTGGAATTGCAGCAGATACAAACGCCCACGCAGAACAAAATGTTCCGCCTGTAATAAGCGAAATCCTTTATCAGCACATGTCAATAACGCATCATTCACATGCTGCAAACCTTTTTGATAATCCTCTCTTGCTATTGCAAGGAGTGCCCAGACCCAGTCTAATCGACAAGTTCTTTCCAGCATGCCGGATGGACGCAGGATATGTTCTGCTTGTGCTAATGCTTTTTCAGTCCGGGAAAGTTGCCCTTGGCAGATCTCATACCAGCCCTGGAGCAGGTGGCAAAGGGCAAGTCTATCGCTCCAATGATATTTTTTGCATTCTTGAACATTCCAGTTATTAACAGCTTCAAACTGTTTCCATGCCCGAATCCGGATGAAGAATTCTGATTGATAATTTCCTTCTAATGAGTATAAGTGTTGTACGTCGGCAGTTCTCTTTTGCTCATAATAAAGAGCAATATCAAAATCCTTATATGCCTGCATAGAATTGCCCAGCAGAAATTCATAATAAGCTTTATAACTAAATTCTGAGCGTAAGTCTTCTAAATTTCTGGTCTCATGAGACAGGATAAGTGCCTGAGAAACCGTTTCAATTGCCTTGCTGATATGGCCCATTGCCACTTCAATTGATGAAATTTCATGTAAATTAAATGCCTGCCCACGTTTATCCTGCTGTTGCCGGCAGAATTCTACAACTTTAAACCGCCATTCGCTTGCCTGTGCCAAGTTACCGAGAAGCCCGTTATAAAGCGCCACGAATGAGGAATACACTGCCACAATTCTTTTGCCTAAATTCTTTTCGACTTTTTGTTGACTTTCTTTGTCACTAACAAATGTCAGACTACATTCCAGACCTTCAGTAATAGCTGGAATATTCTTAAAAACATCAAACCCATATCCTCCTATATTCAATCTTGCTCCATATAGATCAAGTGCAGCCTTGAACTCTCCCTCATCACAGAGTAATTGCACGGCCTCTACCAGGTCACGGACTTCTTCAATATTCTTCGGCTGTTCAGCGCCGGGCCGGGCTTTGAGAAAGTCTGCAACTTCGCGGCGAGTACCGGTTATTTTGTGCCCTGCACGGAAAAAGTCCCTGATAACCGGGTGGGTGGTAATGCCTTCATCTGTTTTTTCAATCAGGAAATCATCTATCAGCAGGTCGAGTTGCTGCTCAATGGTGGCTGCATCTGCTTCTGCCAGCGGGGTGTTTTCCAAGGATTTCATTTTTCCCAACAAGGTAACAAAGCTTTTTATTTCAACCGGACGTTTAAACAGACTGATTATGCCGAGCAGTTCTTTTTGACCATCTTTAAGTTGACTCTCATAAAAGCTCAATAAATGTTCCAGTTTCTCATTGAGTTTACCCTCGCCGCCTTCAAATAGTATCTGCTCACTTTTACACTGCGAGATATCACCATGACAACTTCTCTTAACCGCGCTGGCAAGCACTCGTAAAGCCAGGGGGTGTCCATTTAATTTTTCAACATACGTTTCTTTGAGGTCTTTGTCGCCAAATATGTTCAGTTTATCCAGCAAAGAAACACCATCTTCTTTGCTTAGCCGTACAAGGTCTAACTGATGATACCCAACACCACTATACCGTGCCAGTTGCGGGAAATGAAAGCGGCTGGTGAGAATCATCAATCCTTTATGCTGCACACGTACCCAGTTTTGCAAAAAAGGATTCAAAAGCGGGTGAACGATCTTACCATGATTGGGGCTGCTGGCATCTTCCTGTAATACTTCCAGACCATCCAGTACTAATAATAGCCGAGCTTGTTGAACAACGCTTAGTACAAATGAGATGGGTTCTATTTCACCTATTACAGTTCTGGCAATGGGCAGACAAAACTCCACAACCTGTTCCAAGAATTTCCCCACATCTAAATCTTCATAAAAGCTCCAGTAAAACACCGACAATTGTTTTAGGTCGTCTTTTCTTTCCTCTTTTAACCATCGCCCGGTCATGGCAGTTTTTCCCTGTCCACCTATACCGGTGATGGCTATCATTCTTGTGTCTGGGTCATTGACCCAGCGGTTCAGCAAAGCAAAATCATCTGCTCTACCCTTAAAGTTTTCATCGTCAGTCGGCTTGTGAATATATTTATCGTGAAGTACTGCCTTAACTTGCGGAGAAGCCGGTATTGGTTTCGTTTCCTTAGCAGTCTGGCTGGTTGGGGATTTACTGTATTTTTCAACAAGCATTTGCAGCCAATCCGTCAGGGCTTTATGGTGATTTTCTGTGGGATAAAAGAGAACACGAGCGCCATAGACCATTTCCACGCGTTCCCTGTGCAGATGCGCAACTTTCATTTCAGTTTTATCGAGGCCGACAAAAGCAATATGTTGAAAAGGAGAAGTGCTTTTCTCTTTGCTGATACTGTTACAGAGCTGTTTTATGTAAGGATCAGTCAGTCCAAATCCGATGAAGAGCAGATGACCAGAATTAAATAATTCGTTCAACAGACGGACAAAGGGACGGCGATCATAGGCTTTGCGATAATCACCCAATGTAAGAATTATCGAATCGGCCCTATCATGCCTGCCGTGTGCATGCAACACCAGCCGTTTAAACCCCCGTTCACGAATTCTTCTGGCTTCCTCCTGGTCCCAGAAAAAATACGAAGTTGTTGCCTTGGGATAGAGTGCAGCCCGGGCATTGGTTAGACCTGCATCATAATTAAGCGTCAGGTAATTATGAATGGGCAGTTGCAGTAATGCTTTGTGGGTTAAAGTAAAAGCGCCGCCTGTTTGTGGGGATGTCTTATCCTTAAAAGTATCTCGAAGAAATTCAAAATAATCCCGCTCCCCAATCTTATTTCTCAATTGCTGCGCTGTTTCCAATGGATTCTGCGCAGCGTCTTTTTTAAAGTATTCCGCTTCAGGCTGGGTAATTTTCCCCAGTTTCAGGCTGTGTTCAACAAAACCTGTGAGAAATTCATCCCACAACGGCCATAGTCCCGCTGAAACTCCGGCACCGACAAAGGCAATCGCTTCTTCAGCATCAAGCAGTTTATACAGTTCTTCCAATACCGGTTCGTTGCCGGCAATAGCTTTTATCTGGTTTTCTATTTCTTGTTGATTCATGACTAAAGTGCGTTATAAATATCTCTTTAATATAACACAACATTATGCGGCGAATCATAGGAACCTAGTATATTCCCATTACAAAACCTATTGATTGTCCTAAAAAACTCGCTTCTTTACGCCTATCTTCTGTCGCTCAATCAGAGTTGCTGTTCCGTATTATACCCATTTTCCCAGCCCAGAGCAAACATGTTAGACAAAAAATAGCCTCATAGAAAATATGGAACGACTGGCCTTGCGGGATCCGAATAGAGTAAGTGGGCAGTCACGGAGATTTATTTGAAATTTGCCCGCCTTTATGTGTAATATTTCGTATAATACTTAACGAATTCGTATTTCGTATGTGGTATGTAGTATGTCGTAAGTGGAATTGAGAATTTCGATCATTGAATATCCACAATAAAGTTTAGCCCGCACCCCTGCGGTGCCGGGTCCAATTGAAGTCCTGAGTGAAATCGAAGGGAAAAAAGGCAGAATAATGAAAAAAAACGAGTCAAAAAGAGTAGAAAACGACGAAAAATCGAGCTTAATCTGAAAAAACAAAACCAAAGCCGGGCTTTGCCCGGAAATCCTAAGCACTAAGCTCTAAATCCGAAACAAGAGGAACGGGAGCTAAAAGACAGCTCCGAAGGTACATTTGAAAGGGTATGGTTGAAAAAACAAAGCCAATTTG
>CAYTNN010000160.1:0-10430 GCA_964439135.1 uncultured Pirellulales bacterium | reverse complement strand
TTTGGAGACAAGTACTACATATGAAGATGTAGTTGACTCGCTTGAAATCACCGCCCACGTCTTCGGAGACGGCTACATCGGCCTGGAAACATCCATTACACTCGGTTCAAAGAACACGCCCGAAGGTGTAAAGCAAGTACCAATCATTACAAAAAAGCAAATCGATAATAAAGAGAACCGTATCAGACAGGGTGAAAGCCTCATAATCGGTGGAATCAGAAAAAACGAAGAGTTCGCGGTGGTTCGCGGCATTCCGATTCTAAAAGATATCCCGATTCTCGGCTTTCTGTTCTCCAGCGAGGATACCGAAAGCCGTGCCGTCGAGACCATTTTCATACTGACTCCAACCATCTCCACCGACGGAAGACCAAAGGAAGAAGTAATGAAAGAGGTCAAAAGGAAACACGAACCGGATACCCCCTCAGGCCTGGGTGAAATGATCACGGATCCCTTTGGATTCAAAGCTCGTGATGAGGCACGCGATCAGACAGTCCAGGACGCCGAACAGTCGCGTCTTGAGGCCGAAGTAGAAAAAGCCCAGGCCAGAATCGACATTAGAGAAGCCGAGGAACGAGCTCAAAAAGCAGAGAACGAGCGACTTCAGATGGAAGCCGAATCGGAGAAGATTAAGACCGACGCCGAAAAAGCAAACGCCGAAGCTCAGGCAAAGGCAAAGGCTGCCGAAGAAGCCAAAGCAGTTGCAGACAAAGCAATTGCCGAGGCTAAAAAAGCCCAGGAAGAGGCTAATAAGGCTAAAGCCGAAGCTGAAGCAAAGATCAAAGCCGCTGAAAATGCCAAAAAAGAAGACCTTAACAAGCCCAAAGCCGGGGCTGAAAAATCAGCATCTCAAACCGAGCAGCCCACTGCCCAAAAGGTGGAAAAAGCTGATAATGTAAAGGCCGAAGAGAATAAGGCTGAGAGTAAAGCCTGACAAAGTTTACAGAAATAGACCAGACAAATGAGATATCCGGCTAAGCCACGCCGTTGCCGTCTGTCAATCAACCGTAAGATTTCCGGGTGATATTGCTAAATCTAAATCTTTGATGAAGGGATACTCTATGGAAAATTTAAATATCAACAATCCTCTCAATCAACCAGCCCCTATTAACAAAGATATCGACAAATCAATCCCATTTGACGATTCCAACATAGGCGAAAAAGGTGTTTCACATGCCCCTTTGGACCTGGGCGGCACCAGCCCTGTCCAAATACCGAAGATTGAGATGCCTAAGCCGGCGGCAAAAAAACCGACGGAAAAAATTGCTCCCACCGACCGAATTGTGGGCGTAAAGACCTTTTTCACTAAACTGCACCCCGGGGCTCTGAATTTTCTTGATGAGCAAATCACCAGATGGCTGAATGAAAATCCGGATGTTAAGATAAAACGAACAAATGTTGTTACGGGCCTACTCCAGGCCAAAAAAGTCGAGCCCAATATTATCATTACAATCTGGTATTGAGAATCCTTATCCAAGTTATCGCTTCTGGGAAAGGCCGTCAAAACGCACCCAGCAGTGAACCTTCCAAGGAGCACTTATACCTTCGCATATAATCGGAGTCTAATACCAATTGTATTCAATATTTACGCTTATAGTGATGGAATATTGCTCAATAACAGCGGTTTACTTTTTACTAAGACTCCGGAACGGGACAAAAACTGGATTCCTGCCTTCGCGGGAATGACTGTGCGGTGCAAGAACTAATTCCAATTGGTATAACAGCGATAATTCTCCCACCTGTGGCGAATTGGGAAATTAGTCCATATCTTAGAAAAATTCTTAACATAAACTCTTGACATATTGATCGATATACATTATTTTCTTTACTTTGTCTGTTTATGTATAGCGTACGAGGTCAAGTTTTGTAAATTTTTGGAGATCTTTTGTGGCTAAAGAGTTGGCACGGAAACTTATTAACGCAGGGGTGCATTTTGGACACGGCGTGAGCCGATGGGATCCGAAAATGGCTCCATTCATTTTCGCAAAGCGCGGCAATATCCATATCATCGATGTCAAAAAGACCTTAACAGGGCTGCTAATCGCTAAAAAACTTCTTGCTGAAGTAGTTTCTTCCGGCAAAGACGTCGTTTTCGTAGGCACAAAACGTCAGGCCCAAAAGGCTGTAGAATCTATCGCTGAAAAGTGCGGGATGCACTATGTTTCCCAGCGATGGCTTGGCGGTATGCTTACCAATTTTAGAACAATACGCTCCCGACTACAGAGACTGGAGCAGCTGGAAGCCATGGTCGAAGATGGAACGCTGGATAGTGAGAGCAAAAAGCAGGCATCGAGGCTAAAACGCGAAATGCGAAAGATTAAAGCTAATCTGCAGGGCGTTCGGAATATGTCCCGTTTGCCGGGTGCCGTTGTCGTAGTTGATGCGAAGAAGGAATATCTTGCTCTTCGGGAGGCCAAAAAGCTGGAGATTGCTACCATAGGACTTCTCGATACCGATTCGGATCCTGACACGGTGGATGTGGCGATTCCAGCAAACGATGATTCGATCAGAGCAGTCGATCTGATACTCAACGAACTGGCTGATGCTGTAGCAATTGGCAAAACGATGACTGCAGTTCATCAGGAATTACCGCAACGACCGAGACGCGTCCGTCCAAAGAGACCGGCACTGACCCGCGCCAGTGAAGAAAAACCTCAAGCAACGAGCGATATTGAGCAAAGCCCTGTACAGATTGCAGACGCACCTTCGCAAGAAAGTCAAGCCGCCGAGCAGCAGGAACCCGGGTAAAAAGGCAAATAGCCAATAGTAGATAGTCCTTAGGTATTTAGCCGGCGGTTCTACCGCCGGTTAGCATAATACGAGTAACAATCCACGAAGCACAAGAGAATAGGAGTTTTTAAGATGGCTGAGATTTCAGCAGCGATGGTTATGAAACTGCGGAAGATGAGCGGGCAGGGAATGATGGACTGTAAAAGAGCCCTTCAGGACACGGATGGTGATGTCGAGAAAGCAATAGATTTGCTGAGAAAAAAAGGCCTCGCGACCCTGGCAAAGCGTGCCGGTCGAGACACTTCCGAAGGACTGATCGTAAGCAAAATCAGCCCCGACAGTAAGACGGCGGCCCTGGCAACGCTTTGCTGCGAGACGGATTTTGTAGCCAAGAGCGACGATTTTGTGGCGACGGCACAAATTCTGGCCGACGTAGCCCTGGCCTGCCCGGCCGACGAAGGTATTGAGAATGTTCTTGAGACCTCTGCCGACGGCAGAAAATTTGGTGATATTATGACCGAATTAGTCAGTAAAACCGGCGAGAAAACCCAGGTTGGAGACTACGCCAAATTCAAGCTCGATGGCCCGGGACTGATTAGCACTTATATTCACTTCAATGAAAAAGTCGGCACAATGGTCCAGTTTGAGACCAGCGACGAAGCCATCGCAGCCGGAGACGTACTAAAGCAAACCGCCTCAGACATAGCTATGCACATAACCGCAACCAAGCCCCTGGCGCTTGATAAAGACCAGATTAATCCTGAAACGATCGAGCGGGAAAAGGCCATTTTCGCCGAGCAGGTTAAGAACAAGCCGGCGAATATCATAGATAAAATTGTCGAAGGCAAAATAAAGAAATTCTTTGCTGAGAACTGCCTTCTGCAGCAGCCTTTCGTCAAAGACGACAGTAAGTCCGTCGAGCAGGTCCTTGCTGAAGCGGCAAAACAAGCCGGCGGTGAGGCAAAAATAAAAAGATTCGTCCGATTTGAAGTCGGATAACAGGGATGCCTCGTGAAACGAGACGCGAGATGCCCTTCACGAGATATAAAAATGGCTCAGAGCAATTATCATCGCATTCTGTTGAAGCTTTCGGGCGAAAGTTTTTGCAAAGCGGGTCAGTTCGGGATCGATGGTGCTGCGCTTCAGTCAATTGCAGAGAGAATCGCTGAGATTTGCAAACTTGGGCCGCAGGTTGCGATTGTGGTCGGAGCAGGTAATTTTCTAAGGGGGCAAAGCTTCTCTGAGACCAGCCATATACCCAGGAATACCGCGGACTATATGGGGATGTTGGCTACGATTATCAATGCCTGTGCGCTCCAGGAAACGCTTGAGAAGCTCGGCCAGGAAACGAGGGTCCTCAGCGCAATAGACGTCCCAGCGATGTGTGAGGGCTTTATTCGCAGAAGGGCCATTCGACACCTCGAACGTGGAAGGGTTGCGATATTAGCGGGCGGAACAGGAAATCCTTTCTTTACTACCGATACATGCGCAGCTCTGAGGGCTTCGGAACTTGACGTAGACCTGCTTATAAAAGCAACAAAAGTTCAGGGAGTTTACAGTGATGACCCCCAAAAAAATCCGGACGCACGGCTCTTTGAGAAATTATCTTATGACCAGGTGCTGACAAAGAAACTTAGAATAATGGATCATGCAGCGATAAGTCTTTGCCGGGACAACAATATCCCGATTATTGTTTTGAATATTTTCGAGAAGGGCAACATAACGAAGGCTCTTTGTGGCGAGCAAGTTGGTACCAAAATAGTAATGAATTGAGGTTGAAGATGCCTACCAAATCAATAGTCTCGGACACCGAATCCAAAATGAAAAAAGCCGACGAAGTCCTGAAGGACGAGCTAAAAGCTGTCCGCAGCGGTAGAGCCGCAACAGGACTGGTCGAAAACATCAGGGCTGATTTTTACGGGACGCCTACGCCATTGAAGCAGATGGCAACCCTGGCAACGCCTCAAATGGATATGATTGTGATTAAGCCGTTCGATCCCGCCTCGATTAAAGAAATCGAAAAAGCAATCAAGGCCAGCGACCTGAGCATCGCGCCGATTATAGATGGAAAAATAATCAGACTTAATATCCCGGCACTAAGCGAGGAAAGAAGAAAACAGCTCGTTCAGCAGGCCAAACAGACCGGCGAACAGACAAAGGTTGGTATTCGCAATATACGAAGAGACGCAATCAAGCATCTCGAAAAGCAGCAAAAAGACAAACTCATCACTGAAGATGACCTCGAAAAAGCCAAGAAACAAGTCGATGACATTACCAAGCAGTACACCGACAAAGTTGACGGGCTGATTAAAAACAAGTCGGACGAAATATTGCTCGATTGATTTTGTCAACAAACGCACAAATCATAAGTTCACAAGACACAAGTCAGGCGTCTTTTGCCCTTATGCTTTTGTGCTAATATTCACTGACTTAATTTTGGAGGTCAAAGCGATGCGAGCAGAAAACAAAACAAAAATCAAGCCACAAAAAAAGACCGGCAGAAGGCTGCTCAAGCTGGCAATGGCACTGTTAGTGATTCTGATTGTGTTCGTACTCTTGCTTGTACCCGCAATCGTCTCATCCGGGAAGGGCCGTCAGATAATATTAGCCAAAATCAACGGTTCAATTGCCGGCAAAACTAACTTTGCCGATCTCTCGATGGGCTGGCTGAAGGGCATTAAGGTTGCAGATTTCAGCTTTAAGGACAATGCCGGCCAAATCTCCGTCCAGGTCAAGGAAATCGCCACAAAACCACATTACGGCTCCATTTTAACCGGCAATTTATCCTTCGGTCAAACCTTGATTGACACGCCGAACGTCCAGATCAATCTTAAAGACTTAAAGGAGCAAAAGGCCAAAAGTTCCAGTCCAAAACGGCCGGCCGGCGAAGGAATGAAACCAATCGTATTGCCGGTAAAAAGAATGGAGCTTATCCTCAATGACGGCAATGTTAAAGTCACCGATCCGAAATCCGGAACGGTCGAGCTGTTGCGGATAAACTCAAAAATCAACTTGCAGCCGCTCGGACAGCAATCAAATTTCGATCTGACAATGGCAGTAGCCCAGGCGGGCAAAACCTCTGAGATTAAAGTCGCCGGCACAATTACTCCGAAGCAGCAAACCGGATGGAGCCTCAAGGGTACGAGCGGCGATTTGACTGTCGATGTGAACGATCTGTACCTCGAATCTCTGGGGCCGATCTTAGCTTTGGCCGGAGTCGATATCCAGGCCGAAGGGCTCGTCGGAGCTCACGCAACCGGTCAAATCAAAGACGGCCAGGTCGGAGATATTAACGCCGGACTAAAAGCAAAGAATCTGCTGGTAACTGGGGCCGTGCTAAAAGGTGACAGATTGCAAACCAGCAGCCTGGATATTAACGTAAAGCTGAACCAGCAAAAGGAATCGATAAATATCGACAACCTGCAGCTAAAGAGCGATTGGGCTTCCGTCACGGCCAGCGGGATTGTCCCTACTACATTTAAGTCTCTGGATGACCTGCTTGGTCCTAAGTCAAATTACAACTTGAAAGGCAAATTCAACTGCGATTTAGCCGCAGTCTCATCCCAAATGCCCAAAACTCTTGGGCTCAAAGAAGGCATGCAGTTAACATCGGGACAATTGAACGGCAATGTCGAAACTTCCCCCAAAGCCGGCGGCCAAAAACAAATCCAGGCCAACGCTACTATCACCGCCCTGGAGGGCACAGTTGAAGGAAAGAAAATCGCGATGTCCCAACCGGTAGTAGCTGAAGCGCAAATTTCATCGGATAAAGCCGGCATAAACTTCGACAAAGTCGACGTCTCAGCTTCTTTTGCCAAAATCAATTGCGCAGGCAGCACCAAATTGGTGAAATACAGTGCCGAAGCGGACCTGGCAAAACTGCAGGCGGAATTAGGGCAGTTCATCAATATCGGCCAATACCAGATGTCCGGAGTGCTTCAGGAAGCAGGGCAGATTTCTATCGAAGAAAATAGAATTGCCGCTTCCGGCTCAGGGACAGTTAAAAATCTTCTCCTGAGTTCGCAGGAAGGACTCAGGGCTTCCGAGCCGTTGGCGAACATAGATTTCGCCGTAAATATGGACAGGAAGAAGAACCTTGTGGCCGTCGACTCGGTAATTGCCAATGCGAGCCTGGGCCGGTTCAGCGTAAAAAACGGCATTGTTCCGCTGGGTGCCGAGCCGGCGACGCCATTAAGCCTGTCGATATCTGCAAATAACGTCAACTTCGAGAAAGTTCGGCCGTTCGCCGTTATGTTCGCTTCTTTTCCCAAGGACATGCAACTGGCCGGCATCGCCGAATCAACAATCTCCGTCAGCTCGGAAAAGAAAACCTATAAAATCTCAACCGACTCGACAAAAATTAAAGGCCTGAAGCTCAGCTCGCCCGGCAAGAAACCCTTCGAGCCGAACGAAGTGACGCTCGCCTTCGAAGCCGAGATCGATCCCGAACAAAAAGCGATTAACGTCAAAACCCTGCAGCTCGAAAGCCCGCAAATAAAAATCACCAAGGGCCAATTCAGCCAGGTCACCAAAGACGGCAAGACCACGTTGCAGGGACAGGCCGATTGTGAATATGACTGGTCGGCTGTTAGCGCCGTGGCGGCACCTTATCTGCCGGAGGACTTGTCACTTCAGGGCAAAAGAAAAGACGCCGTCAGTTTTTTCAGCGAATACCCGGCCGACCAAACGGACAAACTAATGTCCAATCTCAATGCCAAAGCGAATGTAGGCTTCGAAAAGGCCGGTTACATGGGGCTTGATTTCGGTCCCACCGATGTCAACGTCCAGGTGCAGAACGGCTTGCTGAACATCGCACCGTTTACGACGACCGTCAACGAGGGACAGTTCAACTTTGCCGGCGGTGCGGATTTCAAACTAAAACCCGCTCTCTTCAAAGCCGCCAAACCGATGCAGATAGTAAAGGATATTAAAGTCAACGATGCGACAACAAAGAAACTTTTGAAATACGTCAATCCCATTTTCGGTGACGCCGTCAATGTCAGCGGCATTGCAAACTTCAATTGTGAGCAACTGGCCATACCGCTCAGCGCCGAAGCGAAGAACGACACGGTCGTAATCGGCACGATATCGATCAGTGAATTAAAATTGCAGGCCTCGGATTTGCTGGGGCAGATTCTTGCTGTAGCCGGCGGCAGTGCCAGCGGTACGGTCTTGACCATTCACCCGACTAAACTGGTTCTGCAAAAGGGTGTTCTGCGATACGACGATATGCAAATAGACGTGGGCGATAACCCAATTAATTTCAAAGGAGCAATCGGCCTGGATAAGAGTCTGGATATGACCGTGACATTGCCTTATACTACCGCAGGTCAAACAGTGAAGCTTGGCAGAGAAACATCCGGCGCAAGGATTACGCTGCCGCTCAAGGGCACGGTCGATAAGCCCCAGCTCGATACGGCCAAACTCATCGAATTACAATTAAAGGGACAATTAGAGGAACAGTTGCGAAGGGGTCTTGGAGACATATTCAAGTAACACAAAGCAACCGGTTTTGTCGCCGGCAAGCCGGCAAAAAAACTTTATTCGGTCTGCAATCCCACTATGCAGGACTTCGCCCGAACCGGCAAACGCACCCTGCGATTGAAAGGGAACAGAGATGCTGACGCTTAAGAACCTTTTGACTACACCCACTGCACAGCTCGGAAAAGCCAGTCGCTTCGTGGTTTTTCAAATCAAGCTCTGGTCGCACTGCGCCAAAATCCTGGAGATAAACCGTTCCGGCCAGCAGGCCGCCGCCCTGTCATATTATACGATTTTCGGGATCGTCCCGCTGGCTATAGTAATCCTTATGCTGTTTCAATCTCTCTCGGCCGAGGACGTCGGACAAAACGTCAAAATCCTCGTGTACGACTATCTCGAATTGCAGGAAATCAGGTATTCAACCAACGATGGACAGGAAGTTCTGCTTACCAACCACATCGACGCAATCGTTCAGCAATTCTTCGAAGGATTGAACAAAGGCTCTCTGACCTTCATCAGCGCAGTCATTGTCATCTGGGCAGCGCTGGCACTAATCTCGAAAATTGAAAATGCCTTTAATAACATCTGGCACGTTACCAGGGGCAGGAACTTTCTGCAGCGGATTATCAACTACTGGGCGATACTCACGCTCGGGCCCCTGCTTATCGGTCTCGGTGTGTACATCAGCACCCGATACGAGCGCGTAGGCGACTTTCAAAAAACGATTCTGTCTTTCTCGCGCATCGGGCCGCTGCTCATGTCCTATATAGTGGCCACGGTTGTTCTGTTTTTGCTCTATTTCGTCATGCCCAACACCAAGGTCAAGGCAAAAGCCGCCATCTGGGGGGCCGCTGTCGCCGCTCTGGTTTGGACCGTTGCAAAGTGGGGATTCAGCCAATACGTCACCGGATTCATCCCCTACAGCAAGATATACGGTGTCGTCGGGCTCGTTCCGCTCGGTGTCCTCTGGATATATATCACATGGCTCATCGTACTGTTCGGTTTGCAGTTGACGTTTACCACTCAGCACCTCAAGAGTCTCGACGCCGCCGAGATCGCCGCCGCAAAAAAAACCGAGGAATATTTCATAGCCAATGACCTTACCATAATCAACATTGTCAGAGAGATTGCCGCCGCTTTCCAGGCGAACCAGGCCCCGGTCCCGTCCGAGTACTTATGCCGCAAGTTAAATCTTCCCGCCGAGTTCGGGCAGAAAATTCTCGACCATCTTGTCAACAGCAGGCTCATAGTCAGAACATCCGAGCCTGTGACAGGTTTCCTGCCGGCCAGAGACCCGGCAAATATCAAACTATCCGACATTACCGAAGCTATAGCTGCCACTGGCTTTGCACAACCTGGAACCGACCAGGCGGACAGCTTGCAGCAAATAGCCCAATCCCAACAAAGCGCCCTGGCACGGTATACTCTAAAGCAAATCTTAAATCCTAAGCAGGATAATGCGGCTTCGGACAATGACACACAGGACTCAACCGCCTGAAAAGCTTAAGATTAGTGCAGCCGAAGCTTTGTAAATAAAGAACAAGCCGAAGAAAAACAGTGCTACGGCACAGATCATCAGCACGAATCGCTGGCTGCGGGGCCCGAACAGGCCGGTGCCTTTGAAACTCGCCCACGACAAGGCGCTCAGCCAGATAAAATCACACAGCCAGTGAACTACGGCAAATAATGCAAAAGCCCATATCCCCATGCCGGTCGCGGTAGTCGCAAGGGCCAGTCCGACGGTAGCCCACCAGAACAGAAAGTACGGATTACCCGCCGACAGTATTATCCCTGCCAGCATCGGCGCGCTTTTTGCGATTTTAGTTTCCTGTATTTCGGCCGAACGCAAGCTCTTCAGCATCCCGATTGCCATCATCAACAGAAACGCCCCGCCAGCCAGACCGATTACAATTTGTGCCGTCGGCAGCTTTAGAATTCGACCCATCCCCAAAACAATCAAGACCATCAATGGAAATTCGACAATGCCGTGGCCGATGGCCAGGAGCATGCCGGCGTATCGCGAGCGCGCGCCCATCCCGATCGCCGCGGCCGTTACCGGCCCCGGCGCCATCACTCCCGAAAGCGATATCAAAAAAACCTGAACTAAAAAAAGCAGCAATGCCATGATGTCACCAACTTATTCGCCAATGATTTTTACCAGGACTCTTTTTTTTCTTTTGCCGTCGAATTCGCCGTAAAATATCTGCTCCCATGGGCCGAAA
>CAYTNN010000159.1:0-10461 GCA_964439135.1 uncultured Pirellulales bacterium | reverse complement strand
ACGAGAAATATATCGGATTGGACACTTGGTGAAAACAAACCCAATTCAAAGCCAATCAAAGCCAATTCGGTTAGCCCCCAGACCTGCTCTGGGGGTCGAAAGGCTATTTGAAAAAACAAAACCAAAGCCGGCCATCGGCCGGAAATCCGAAGCACTAAGCTCTAAATCCGAAACAAAAGGTATAGGAGCCAAATGACAGATCCGAAGGAACGTTTGACAGGGTGCGATTTGAAAAAACAAAGCCAATTTCTGAAAGGGCAAATATATGCAATATCAGTAACAACAATGGTTTATGGGATTTTCAGCGGTTTCGGGCTCGAAGAAAACAAAGCCAAACAAAGCCAATTTCACGATCTTATGCCTTTGTTATCGCGGATTCATAACGATTACAGACACGTCGGTCAGCGTCCCAATGTCGCAGGCGGGTTTGACGGTTATGTCCCAGAGCAGTGGATTATCTTTGTTGCTTTCGCATTGGGCGACCGTTCCTACGATAACGGGCGTGCTCAGGAATCCGGGCTTTTTCTGGGCATAAACCACCTCGCCGACTTCGACTCTGTATTTTGTGGGCAGCAGTTTGACTTTGGCGGAATTGTCGCCGGTGCCCTGCAGGATTCTGTCTTTATTTAATCCTTCTATTTTGATCGCTATTTGTGAAGCCGGATCGGTTATCAATCGGACTCGGGCTGTTCGATTATCCGCCTTGAATATGGTTCCGATGATGCTTTCATTTGCCAGAACGAATTGATCTTTGGCCAGGCCGTCTTCTTTGCCGCGGTTGATAATAAGCTCGCTATGCAATCCATCGATAGTAGAGGTAATTATGCCAGCCAAAACAAAATTTACGCCCTTCCAGGCGGGACGATTGCGCAGCCCGGACAGCGTTTCGACTTTTTGGCGTTCCTGTTTGAGCCACTCGGTGACATTTGCGAGACGGTTATGGAGCTTGTTGTATCTTGTACGGCTGACAACGTCTGCCGGGGCACCCTCTGCCGAAGCCATCAATCCGGATGCGGAAAGCGAAATGTCCCTGCTGACGCTCAAAGGCCAGCAGAAAACACGCACAAAAGCAAACTGGAATTTACTCGTTAGTCTCTGCGGAGCAAAAAGGAAAATGAGCCCGGTCAGCATAAGTGAGATAAATAAAACTCGTTCAGGAACTCTGTTTTTCCTCATGGCCATGATCGTATTTCATCTTATCCCCGATGCCCCGCGAATTGTTCCGATCCATATTCGCTGCGGTCCATCGTATCCTTCCAGAGCTCCAGATTCTCCAGGTATATGCCGGTACCCCGGGCAACGCAGCTCAATGGATCTTCGGCTATTTGGACTTTCAGCCCGGTTGCGTTCGCTATTGCCGTATCCATTCCCTTAAGCAACGATCCGCCCCCGCATATGTGTATGCCGTTGTCGATGAGATCGGCGGCCAATTCCGGCTCGGCCCTTTCCAGCGTGACCATAACCGTATCGAGAATCGCTGCAATCGGGCCTTTGAGCGCTTCGCGGATTTCCTCGCTCGTTATGACAATTTTCCTCGGCATCCCCGATATAGTGTCCCTGCCGGCGACTTCCATTGTCAACTCCTTTTCGAGCGGGGCGGCAGAGCCGATTTTCATTTTGACTTTTTCAGCTCTCGCCTGGCCGACGAGCAGATTATACGTCTTCTTAAGGTGATTGATCACGGCTTCATCCATATCATCGCCGCCGACCCGAATTGATTCGCATGAAGCGATATCGGCGAGGCTCATAATGGCCACCTCGGTAGTTCCACCGCCAATATCGACAATCATCGAAGCGGTAGGATCCGTAATGGGCAGTCCGGCTCCTATTCCGGCCGCCATCGGCTCCTCCACCAGATAGACCTTGCGCGCACCGGCGCGTTCAGCGGTTCCGATAACCGCCTGGCGTTCGACATCGGTTATTCCGCCGGGCACGGCTATTACCACGCGAGGTCTGACAATTCCGCCGCCATGTGCCTTGCGGATAAAATAAGCCAGCATTGACTCGGTTATCTCGAAGTCGCTAATCACGCCGTCTTTGAGAGGTCTGACTGCGCTAATCGAGCCCGGTGTTTTGCCTAACATTTCACGCGCAACCTCTCCGACGGCTTGACCGTTGTTTAGGACGATATTGGTGCCTTTACGAACGGCAACGACCGAAGGTTCATTGAGGACAATACCTTTGTCACGGACATAAACCAGCGTAGAGCAGGTGCCCAGGTCGATACCCATGTCCATACTGAACCAGCCAAATACAAAGTTCGGCAGCATCTTCGATTCCTTTCATAAGGTTATCTTAGCCGGCGCCAACGGCTTATTTTTACACAGCACTGAAATCATTCGTAGTTCGGCTTTACAAAAAAGCCACTTTACATAGATCTGCCTATCCGCGTATACATCGAGTGTATTGGCAGTTTCAGGATTATTATAGGAGCATTGAATTTTTAAGTCCTATATGAATGCAAAAAGAGAACCGCAAAAGTCTTTAGCATCATTTAGCACGGTTGTATTGTGAGAAACTTTGTTAATATTGCCAACTATGGGGATAGAGAACTGATTCAGACTTAATGTTAAACTCTCTGCACAGCTCCTCTAAAAGAACATACAGTCTTTTTATCTGGAAGTTGGTCGGCTGAGGATTTTGACCATCCATTACAATACAGATGTAGATAGTCTGTTCATATTGCCAGGCATGTCGTCTGTTATTGTCCGCCGGTCGATTCGCCGGGAGTTGTCTATTCCATTTTTCTGTCGGTTTTATCCGGCCATCGTGACCGGCAAGCCCGTTATAGATAATAAAATGACAGTCAATGTCCTCCTGACCGGAAACACTGCTCAACAAGTCCGGTTGTTCAACTTGTATATTCAAGCCGGATGCGACTCGATCGCCGGAGTCACCTTCGCTATAGTAAATTTCGATCCACTTCCAGTACCTCGGACGCTGGACTTCTCGGGAGCGAACCAATTTTTCAACAGGAACAAGACGGTAATACTGCGAAAGGCAAAAAGCGCCGGCCGATGGTGGATTGTGCCCCAGAACATTTAAGATTATTGTACAGAGCACGATTGAAACCAGCAGTGCTACAAGAACTTTAGTCTGCCTTGACTGATCCGTCATCATTCACCCTCTTTATTGACCAGAAATATTCGACATTGCTATGGACCATTCATAAAACGGAGTTTTTCTCTGCCCTCCGCCCCCGATCCGGCACCTTCAATTTCGGCATTACTAAGAATCTTCTTTAGCTTAGTCAACCATTCTTAAGCCATATCTGATACAACTGAGCAGTTGTGACGTTTTTATGGGATTCGCCAGGTAAGCAGGTCCTATATCGGGCACAAAAGAGCATAAACCGTGATAACAATAGTGCTCGTATATCTATTGCAGAATTGCTGCGAACTAATTGTATTGATATGCGCGTTTTTTACATTCGCTTATATCGTGGTCCGCCGCCGCCTTCGGGGACCGTCCACCTGATATTGTCGAAGGGACATTTCCTCTGGCAGGTCTTACAGTGCAGGCAGTTGGACGGATTGGCCGGCTTGACCTCGTCGTGAATCGTCTCGTAGACTCCCGCCGGGCAGAAAGTTATGCAGGGATTGTTGAATGCCGGCGAGCATTTGGTTTTGCAAATATCACCGTCCAGAATTGTCAGATGTGAAGGCTCCTCTTCGCGGTGCTCGGTTGCCGCTACTGCGGTGAATGTGTCTTTATCGAAGCTCTGATCGGGCTTGATACGGTATCGAGCGACCGTCATTGCCTCGTAATCCTTCTCAACCTTATACTTAGGCAGCAGTCCGCCGAGAATCGAGAGCGGCATGCCCTGCAAAGGCCCGAATTTGGCAACCGTCTGCCGGAAGTTTTTCGCCGATTTCATCTCTTTAGCGATATTCGACTGGTCAACCAGTTCGGTATATTTCGATGCTGTCGATTCGGGATTGTCGAGGCAATTGGCGATAGCCTTCGCCGCTTTCATTCCTGATTCGATGGCGTTGTGCAGGCCCTTGATTTTGTGCATATTTACAAAGCCGGCGCTGTCACCCAGGATCATGACGTTGCCTTTGCCGATACTGCCTGATTCCGGGTCTCTCGGTATGGCGTAATATCCGCCTTCGGGAATCATTTTCGCACCGGCCTCCACAACCGTGCCGCCTTCGATGAACTGTTTTACGAAGCGGTGATTCTTGAAATTGGTCAGCGCATCCTGCACGTTCAAGTCACAGTACTTCCAGTCGGCGCCGATAATCATGCCGACAGACAAATGGTCCTGGACGCCCGCGTATACGATGCCGCCTCCGAACATTCCGGGACCGATTACCGGCGTCCAGATGGGATAACCCATCGCGTGAACGACCCGGCCCGAAGTGAACTTGCCGTACTGTTCGGGGCTGACTTTGATCAATTCTTTCACGCCCACCGAATACAGTTGCGGGCTCTGCCTTTGCAGATTTGCCCTTTCCACAAATTTCTCGGTCAAAAGACCGTCGCAACCCTCGGCCAGTACGATAAAATCGGCATTGATTATTTCACCTTCGACATAGTTCGGCTGCTTGTTGCCTTCCTTGTCGAGACCCTGGTCCACGAGTTTGATACCCGCCGACTGAACCGAGCCGTTAAGCATGATATCGTCGGCACCAAAACCGGTCAGCACTTCAACTCCGAGGTCTTTCGCAATCCGGCCCATCCATTTGGTCAGTTTGCTGATAGATACGGAATAGTCCCCCTTGTGGATCATGTCGCCGAAGCCGAGACGAAGTGACTTGCAGAGCTTGATCGCAAAGAAGATATTAAACGCCAGCTTTTTACCCAGCAGGAACATAATATCGTCCTTGTCGATTATGTTTGCAAGCACGTCTTTGGCGGCGTCGCTTTCCTGCCATCCCGGCACCGCCGAATCCAGAAGTGTATGCAGCGGCTCGGCTTCCAGAACCGCGCCGGAGAGATTATGATTTCCAAGGTCAGCCGACTTTTCCACGACACAAACGTCAATATCAGGATTAGTTGTTTTGAGCTGTATCGCAGCGGCAAGACCGGCCGGCCCTGCACCGACGACCAAAACGGATGCTTTGCTGTAGTCTTTGATGTTTGGCACTTTCTACTCCACCTCTAATCTTGTCCTGTATTCAAATTCGAAAATCGAAATTCCAATATCTCTATTCAGCTTTCAACGCCTGCACTAACTGAGGTATAGTATCCTCGACAGTTCCAACGATATAGTAATCGCACTGCTTGAATATCGGTGCATTCGGATCGCTGTTGATGGCAACAATCGTCTCGGTGTTGGCAACGCCGATCATATGTTGAATGGCGCCGGAGATTCCCAGCGCAATATATAGTTTCGGCCCGATGGCGGTACCGGTTTGCCCGACCTGGTGCACCCGTTCGATAAAGCCTTGTTCAACGGCCGCACGCGAGGCGCCTCTTTCGACCTGTTTTCCCAGCTTTTTACTCAAGCCATCGCAAAGTGCCCCCAGAAGCGATTCGTAGTTATCCCTGCTCTGCATTCCCTTGCCGCCGCTGACAATTACCTCGGCACCGAAGTTAACTTCGCCGGAGCCCAGTTCAGTCTGTATAATCTCCAGACTGACATCGTCTTCGGAAAGCTCGACCTGGTGTTTGACAACCTTGCCTTTTCTCGACGGATCGGGGGGGAGCCTTTTCATAACGCCCGGCCTTGCGGTCGCCATCTGCGACTTCGAGTTCTTGGTGCGAATCGTGGCCATCACGTTTCCGCCCAGTGCCGGTCGCGTCTGAAGCAATAACGCTATGTCGCCCTTTCGCGAGCTGTCACGAATATCCAGTCCCGTACAGTCGGCGGTCAGGCCGCTATGGACGCGATAAGAGACCATCGGCGCCAACATCCGCCCCTGGGGTGTAGCCGCGTAAAGAACAATCTGCGGCACATATTTATCGATAGCATCGGCTACGGCCTTGCGATAGGCGGTCGGATCGAACTGTTTGAGAACCTTATGCTCGATCGCATAGACGGTGTCGGCTCCAGCGGCGATCAGCTCTTCGGCCATATGCCCGACGTTGTCACCGGCGATGCAAACGCCGACCTTGGTTTCGAGCGAATCGGCTAAATCGCGGGCCTTACCAGTCAGTTCGAAAGTCGCCGGGTGAACCACGCCGTCACTGTGCTCGGCTACAACCCAAACCTCACCCTTGTAGGCAGGCCTGGTCGCCTTAAAGCCCTCTATCATGTCATCCAGCGTATTTTTATGAATACTCTTACCGGCAGTTTCAAGAATCTTCTCTTTGACGGAATCATCTATTTGTACCGCCGATTTTATGCCGAGTTCTTTGATCTTTTCGATCAGGAGATTATAATCATCCTGTTCCTTTTGTGTCGCCTCGAACATTCTTTGAAACTTGTCTTTGCGTTTGTCGGGTAGAACATAGCTGCCTGCCTGGGCGTCGCCATTCTGGTCCGCCTGGCCGTTGCCGCTCTTGACAGAATCGATTATCACTTTAGCCAAAGATTTCACGTCGCTGAGATGCTGACATTTGCGGGTGCTTTTGCCCGGCGGAAAGACTCTGATGACCGCCGTCTTGGAACCCTTGGCCCCGATGTGGGTAGCTTTGATGTCATCGGCGCCCCATTGAACAAGTTCGGCCTTATTAGCCCAGCGGGTTCTGCTAAACGTAGCGAACAGAGTATGTTCGTACTTGGCGACGGTAATTACAGCCGGCAGCTTCTTGGTGGCCACAGTCTGGCTTCCGCCGCTGATGATTCGAGTAAACTCGAACCGCTTTTCCTTATATTCGGCGCCGGTGACATAGGCGATGCAGGGCAGGCCCAGTTCCTCGGCTATCTGAGCCGGTACCTGTGCCGTATCACCATCGACCGATTGCATGCCGGAGACCACGAAATAGTCGTCGCCGCATTTGAGCAGATCCTTGGTGATTTTTCGGATCGCATGGGCGAGCGGATTGGCCGTCGCCCACGTATCTGCTCCGCCGAGCGCCCGGTCGGTGAGAAGCACCACTTGATCGGCTGAGCGAGCCAGACTGTAGCGAAGAACCTCCTCGGCCATCGGCGGGCCCATCGTCAAGGCAATGATGCGAGCCTTGTCGTCGCCGCTGATCTTTTTCATCATGTTCGCAAACGCCAGCGCCTGGGCGTCCAGCTCGTTGATTACGCTGGCCAGCCTTGTCCGGACGAGTGTGCCGGTTTCAGGATCAAAAGCGTTGTCAGTAATTTGCGAGACGTCGGGAACCTGTTTTACCAAAACTATATAGTCACTCATGTTTCATATCTCGTCTTTCGTACCTCGTATTCCATTTGAACTGCTTCATAACTCAACACAAAAACGTGAAGATATAACGGCCTTAATTTCACAACCACCATTGTGGAGCAAACAACAATAGGTAATAAGAGCAAGTATTATACCATGTATTAATATTTTTTCAAATAATATAAATTCTGTTTTTGTATTTTTATACTTTCATATGCGTTAAAACAGCTCGCACCTCTAAAAAAGTTTTATTTAGGGCTTGTTTTGAATAAGTAAATGATGTTAAATTACACCCTTGATTATTGGTTTTAAGGAATGTCAATAGGAATAGTATAGTTTTTTTATTGAGGTGAACCGGAATGGCAGATTTGAAGGCATTGGCTGACGCTGTTATCAATGGAGACCAAAACACAGCGTTAGAAATCACGAAGGCGGCTCTGGAAGAGGGCACAGCGGCTAAAGATGTTCTCGACAACGGATTAATCGCAGGTATGGACATTGTAGGCGCTCTTTTCAAGAAAAATGAAATCTACATCCCCGAGGTGCTTATCGCTGCTCGGGCGATGAAAATGGCTATGGAAGTTCTTGAGCCGGAACTTGTTAAAGCCGGCGTCGAACCGGTCGGAAAACTGCTGATCGGCACCGTCCAGGGCGATTTGCACGATATCGGCAAAAATCTGGTCGCAATGATGCTCAAGGGAGCAGGCTTCCAGGTTATAGACCTGGGTGTGGATGTCGGGCCTGAAAAGTTTGTCGAACAAGTCAAAGCGGCGAATGCCCAGTTGATTGGCATAAGCGCACTTCTGACGACAACTATGCCCGGCATGGAAAAAACCATCAAGGCACTGAAGGATACCGGGATTCCGGTAAAGGTGATGATCGGTGGAGCGCCGGTAACACAGGATTATGCCGACAAAATCGGAGCCGACGGCTATGCTCCGGACGCCGCTTCTGCCGTCGATCTTGCCAAGAGCCTCGTCGCCTGAAAAAGTTCCCAGGAGCGGAAGACAAGAGGCAATAAGAAGAATTTGCCGGGCATGAATGTCATGTCCCAGGTTCACATTTTTATATGAAGTTTTTGAATCCATGATAAAACTCTTAAACAGCCGTTCGTTCGGCTGTTTTTTTGCGCCCACTTCTGGTAAAATGGATGGTCGATTATGCGACCTATAAACAGTCATAATTTGGCGCGATTGCTAATGCAACTTCGATTTACGCCGGAGAAGAAGCGGCGAAAACAACTCGATGCGGCCGAGAAGCTTGTTGCCATTATCGACAAAGACAAGGAATATCCTTTTGAATTCGTGTGCTTTCGCATTACGGGCTTCAACCTTAAAAGCGAAAACGAGCTTATCAAAGGTGACGATCTGCTCGAAGACCTTAGAATTTTCATTTCCAAGCTGAGCGGCAAACTCGCTCGTCCCGTCACCGAGCAAAGTCAGAAAATCTACAGCATCCAGGAGCTGGCGAAAAACGTTGCTGTTTCAACCAAAACGATTTATCGCTGGCGAAAGCAAGGCCTGGTCGCGAGAAAATACATATTCGATGACGGCATAAGACGTCTCGGCTTTCTGCAGTCAACCGTCGATGAATTCCTTACGTCACATCCGGAACCTGCCGGCAAAGCCAAAAACTTCTCGCGGCTGACGGATCAGCAAAAACAGCAGATTGTAAAGCTGGCTGTCAAGCTTGCCGCCGGCTCGAATCTGTCCCGCTACCAGATCATAGACAGGATAAGCGCCAAAACCGCCAAGTGTCACGAAACCATCAGATACACGCTGCTTAATTACGAAAACACCAATCCCGGCAAGGCCATCTTCAAAAAGTCAACCGGCGTAATAGCACCGGCCCAGGCAGCGGAAATCTATCGGCTGTTCAAACAGGGCTGTAATATCAAAGAGCTTATGACGCGTTTCGATCGCAACAAAAGTTCGATATATCGAATCATCAATCGACGAAGGGCGAAGGTTCTTTTAGGCAGGAAAATCGAATTCGTCGACAGCGATGAATTTCTCGAACAAGATGCCAAAGATCGCATTCTGGCCGAGCCGCTCGACAAATCAGAGCCGTCCGCCCTGAGCAATACCGAGCCGATCAAATTGACCGGCAGCTCCCTTTCTCAATATCTGCACACATTAACAGATACACCTGTGCTCAACAGAGAAGAAGAAGTCGAGCTGTTCCGTCGATACAATTTTCTGAAATTCCTGGCCTGCCAAAACCGCGCCGGCATTAAACTATCTAAAGTCTCGGGCACCATGTTAAGGAAAATCGAATCTTATTTAGCCCAGGCCGAAGAGATCAAAAGAAGAATAATCGAAGCAAACCTGCGGCTCGTCGTCAACATCGCCCGCAAACATACACTCAGCGGAGCGAACCTGCTCGACCTTGTCGGCGAGGGCAATATTTCGCTGATGCGGGCGGTCGAAAAATTCGATTACAGCAGGGGTTTTCGATTTTCCACTTTCGCATCCTGGGCCATAACCAAAGACTTCGCCCGCAAAATTCCGGACCAGATCGGCCGGCTCGGCAAAGCCACGAAAGCTTCGCTGGCAAACATCCATCGCGAAATGAGGACCGAAGACGCCGCGGATTTCGCTGCCATCGAACGCGCACACCATAGCCTTACCCAGGTCATAAAAGACAACCTCACAAAACGCGAGCAGTATGTAATAATGAATCGTTTCGGTCTCGTCGGCCCTCCGATAAAAAAGGAAACAAAAACCCTGGTACAAATCGGCCGGGAACTCAATTTGAGCAAGGAACGAATCCGCCAGATCGAGCTTCTCGCCCTGCAGAAATTACGCCAATCACTCAGCCCCGAGGAATTCGAGCTGCTCACCGGGTGATCTTTTCTTTTTATCAACAGCATTTTATCAGTCGGTCCCGGCAAATCTGGCTAACCGGTAGCCGCCGCGAGCGATTTTTCGCTTTTTCCCGCTCCTTTTGTCTGCTCGGGAGCGGGAAATTGGCTTTGTTTGGCTTTGTTTTCTTCGGCGCCACAAGCCGTTTTATTTTCATAATCTCCTTTCACAATAGGCGTTGTGCCCATTAGTTCCGGGGCAAATTGGCTTTGTTTTTTCAAGTAGCCTTTTTTCTCTGCCGGGCACCGTGTGGCAGCCTCATCCCGATTGTCGTTTATCGGGATGGGGATGGCTTGATCAGACTGGGTGGCAGCCTCATCCCGCAGGGATGGGGATGGTTCGTACTGCTGCTCAGCGTC
>CAYTNN010000158.1:5709-10811 GCA_964439135.1 uncultured Pirellulales bacterium | reverse complement strand
CTCAATACTAAAATTATCAAAGTCCATATTGACGACCCAGTCTCCGGTGAAGTTACTTTGTGCAATGCCGACCTGCAGCTCTGCAGGTAGATCAGGACGATCGATAGCGATAGGAATCATTGGTGAATTCGGGTCGTCCGGATCCGACAACGTCATCAGGCTGGAATAAGTAACGCCATTTGGGCTTGTATAGTAGGAGAAGGTATTACCTACACGCTCGAGTTTCAGATATCGATCGGCGGGATAACCTTTAACGGCAGTAGCATTGGTGATGCCCATGGTCGTGTCCATAACTCTATTACCGATGCCGTAAAGCGGGAAGCAATTGACCTGGGTCCAGTTCTCATCTGTACCTGCTTCACCCGGATTGGGAGAACGGGCCATTATGCTGCCAAGGTGATGCCAATAAACGTCATATGCCACAACTTCCACCGTGGCTACAAAGTCACCCTCAACCATCTTGTATAGAAATGCGCCTGAATTCCGATCGTTTTCCCAGGCGCCATTCGTGCTCGAAATCCTGAGTACACCGTTGAGTTCCGGTCCTTCATAACCAGGTCTGTATGTCTGGGGAGCATTTGGATCATTTGGATCGCCCCACATAACATTGCCGACGGCATTAATGACGGGGTGGGCGATCAATGTCGGGCTTGCGCCGCTATCATCGGGTAGTGACTGATAGCCATCCCAGTCGCCAATGGCCCAGGGACCGCCGGGAGAAGGCCATCCTAATACTTCCTGTTCATACCAGCCCTGATAATTGATTCTTGACCAGTCGTCCATCATGGCGTGGTCGAAGTTGTCGCTAAATATTACGTCAGCTTGTACTTGGGTGCTGACAGCCATGAGTGAAACAATAGAAATTAAATAAAACAATTTCTTAAACATAATAAACCTCCTTTAAAATAGTTAAAAAATAGTTGGAACAGACGATAGAGATTCTTACCTTCTTACAATTTCAACATATATCTGCCCAGGATAATGTTTCTTGAATTGGCAATACCTCCTTCTTTCAAAAACCAATAATAAATCATTTAAAGGTAAAAATCAAAGACGGCGGAGCATACGACTCCAACAGTCTTATCTTATTTTTCCTTAATATCTGTACTCGATATCTTTCAATATCAGACAGATGTCTTTCATGCTCTGTCTGAAAACTAAACTGCTTTTTCACGGTTGTTTATCAAATGTTGATTTTTAAGCCAATATTTTAACTCAAGTATCATTCTAACAAATAACCATTCTACTATTCAGCAGCAGCTCTCGACCGGTAAAGCCTGATATCGTCAATGAACATCTTACCAGCACCGCCCGGCGTCGTCGTGTTGCCTTTGGTCCCCACGCCTATCGCAATCCTGTCAATATCGCTAAGATTAATTCCCTGATCCGCGAATGTTTGCAGTGGGATTACCCACTCTGTCCAGGTGTCAATCAATGCCGCATCAGGATTATCATGAACTACTACAACAGGATTGCCGGCACTATTTGCTACAGCCACATACATCGGCTCGGCATCATTGCTTTGAATGCCGATATCCTGATTTGACCATAATGGGCCGGCGTTACCGGTAATCGTAACGTTGGAGAACCTGGCCTCGCACGTTGCCGTTACATTGTGAGCTGTAACCGCCAATCCGACATATGCATTCGAGGCCATCTGGAATGGTATCGGCTGGCCCATGATCTCCCACGTAGAACCATTGACCGAACTATACGCCGTTACATTACCACCCAGGTCACGCTCTATCATCACCCAGTACGGAGCGACGATACCGGTTAGTGAAGCCGTTAGCTCAGAATTTGCTCCCGTATCCGCTCGATACTCGGCAAGCACTCCGTTGTCAGGCGTCAAAGATACAATTGAGTACTTGGAATCCGGATCCAGCGTTTCACGAATCATCACTCCAGCTTTGGCATAGGGATCGGTATTGGTCAGGCTCTCAACTTTAGCTACGATTGAGCCGATGCCTGTTAGTGTTTTGAAAGCGTAATGGAATTCATCGGATTGGTTCCATATATCGGCGCCGGATCCGGTTACAGTGAAGGTACCGGCAGGACCTTCCATGAAGCTTCCAACGTAGGCCGGGTAACCTCTGAACCATAGCGACAATTCAACCACATCTTCTATAGTCCAGTCACGTGGACTCGTCAGGGTCAGCTCTATTTCAGAATACTTGGAGTAACCTTGTTGATTGTTGTCATAGTAGAATGGCAGTGAACAATCGCCACTATGAACAATAGTTTCCTCCATATAAGAAACGGAGGTTTCGTCGCCGACCGCCGCTCCTGTACCATTTCCGGCGTAATATGAATCGGTTCCCGGAGTACCATAGCCGAGTCCATCGTGCCATGAATACCATACTTGATTGTCTTCGGCATTGTAGGACTCGAAATCATCCACGAGAATGAAATCGGCTACCGTAAAGCTCCAAATCCTGCCTTTGCTGATTGTCTGGTCGTTGTTTATCTCGTCGATTCGCCAGTAGTAAGTCCGTTCCCATTCAAGAGTTTCAGTCAGAGTATAGATGTTGGGATCCTGTCGGCCTCGATAAATGTTTGTTGTATCGGATGTATCAGCATTTTCTACAGCATTTTCATCAGTCCCAAAGTATATATCATGCTGAGCGGCATTATCTCCTGGCGACCAACTCAAAAGTGATATATGTTCAACATCCAGCGTGGAACCATCAGCCGGTTCCGGATTCCAGGCAAGCAGCGGATCACCCATCATTATCTTCTCAATCTCAGCCTGTGTTAGCACATAATTATAGATTCGGAAATCATCCATAGAGCCCAGATAATACGAATCGTCCTCATTATGAGATCTGCCAAGCCAGTTGTTGGTAGTTTCACCCAGATCACTGGGAGATAGAAGGACAGAGTCGTTACGCGCGAGTTCCTCGCCGTCATAATACAAAACCATAGTCTGTCTGTCTGCATCAATCGTTACAGCTACATGGTGCCATCCGGTCTCTATATCGAATCCGACGGGCTGTACCAGGCTCTGGTTGTCCGCACCTTCCGTGGTGATGGCAAAATACATATCGTCCATAAACCACCATCGCGGCCCCAGACACATATAGACATTCAGGTCGTCGGTACCGAAATCGAATGCCCTCGCCCATTGGCCGCCAGGCTGTGAGTCAAGCCAGATGGCAAAGGTGGAATTGGTCAGCGAACCAATAACCGAACCAATGGGTAGGTCCACATAATCGCCGCGACCGTCGAACTCGAGTGCATCGCCGTCAGATCCGTCCACATACTGTACGTCCCCTACAAATGTGCCATGAAGGCCGTTACCGGATGAATCCAGAACGGTAGTGTTGTCACCACAGATCTCGTCAAGCTTCCACCATCCGACAAGATTTGGATCTGTAACAGGCATAGAAGGCACCGTTCTGAAAGTCCACAGTTCGCCCGGCCATGTTTGTGTGCCTTTTTTCTCATCAATACGCCAATAATATAGAGTATCGGGTAAGAGTTCGGGAGGTTTGTAGCTTGTAGGAGATCTAAGGCTCTTGAATGGCGGAGTATCCGTCGTGCCGAAGTACACCCAGTGAGTCTTCGCTTGAGCACCACCCGTCCAACTCAGAACAGTATCAAGAGTAACACATTCGGCACCATTCGCAGGGTAAGGATCGGTGGCGGTCCAAGCCATAACTCTAAAGCTCCAGACAGGGCCTCTCCAGGGACTATCATTCTCAGATTCGTTTACCTCATCGATACGCCAGTAATAAGTCTCACCAAGTTCCAGGGATCCGGGCTCATAACTTGTTCTGCTCTGGCGGCCTTTATAAATTTCTGTCGTAGAGGTATCGGCACTGTTTACATTCTCGAAACTGCTGCCGAAATATACATCGTGAAATTCCGCCTTCGCACCCGAACTCCAGCTAAGGTCTTGATTTGGGTCAACATTAACCGCTTCGTCAGTCGGTGTTGGGGTGTATGCTTTGAATCTTCTTACAAGCACAATACTGAAATTATCAAACGCTACATAACCTGTCTCACCGGAAAGATAAATAGCCTGGCGAAGTCCGACCTGCAGCGGTATACCATCAAAATCATCCCGCGTCACGGGAGAGGTAGCCATTTCCGTCCATGTTATACCATCAGGACTGGTCCTTACATGGAAAACATTACCGCTACGCTCAAGCTGAAGCCACGGATTTGCGTCAAATGCTTTTCCATTGTGACCAAGCTCGTACCTTACGTCGTCGTCGGTGTTCCAGTGAAAGTTGCCGCAGGTCCAGATAGGAAAATAGTCTATGGAAATCCAGTCTTCGCCGGTGCCGGCCTCGTCATAGGGATCGGCTTTGGATGCCCTGGCCATCAGACCTCCATCGTTATGAAGGACCCACTCTTCTGCAGTACCGGCATAATCAGTAATCTGGACCGTGGCGATGAAATCACCTTCAACGTATTTGTATATAAACGGGGCCAGCGGATTCCAAGGGGAATCCCAGGTGCCGTCAGATGATTGAATGTACAACTGACCATCGCGATCCATATTTGCATTGAGAGCATCAACGCTCTCGCCGGCCAACCGACCGAAATAGTCATCCCAGCCGGTCCCATCGGCACCGTCAGCGACATAGTCATGGGGCGTCTCGAAATCGTCGCTAAAGAATTCTATCACTGTCTGCGCGCTGACAGCAGGCGCCAGAACAAAAATGATCAAACAGATAAGTTTTCTACTCATGATATTCCACCTTCCCTTACTTGAAATGTTGAGATTATAAAGTAATCGATAATATTTGTTTTCTTGCCAATATTACCAATATCTATCTAATCGGAATATTGTTTTAGTTCGAATTGACCTCCTTTTTTCGAATATTTTCCACCTTGAAGGGCAAAATAAATCACGCCGCAATTAAAACAATCGCTTTATGAATTTTGTGTTTCACCCGTCTTCCTGTGTTTTTTTGATATATTATCAACAATAGTGTAAAAATTTCACTTAATCGAGATGAAAAAAAACTCAAAATTTACACTACTTTAAACATATCAATATTACGTTGCTTATACAAAACCAACCTGTTCTCGTCAAGGAAAATTTCCGGTTAATATTACCGCAGCCGTGGTATATCACCATCAAGCCTTTC
>CAYTNN010000158.1:0-5609 GCA_964439135.1 uncultured Pirellulales bacterium | reverse complement strand
ACGACCACTTCTTCGCTGCTTTCTTCCAGAGTCTCGAATGAGCGGATAATTGGATCCATGTTCGGAATGGTAACGATCCAGTCCAGATCGTAGTAGAAATAAGGATTGGCATCGTCGTCCAGTTCGAGATCTTTTCGCCATCGTTCGATGAAGCTGCCCCAGAAAAAGTCGCTAATCGGCACCCTGTCCGGTTCCTGATGAGATAGCGTTTTTCTCATCCGCTCGAGTTTCTTAAGCGTGTTTTCTTTACGCATGTGTCCGGAATCCGTACCGGTAGTATTAACCGTGCCCACATCTGGTACATAGCGATTCTAAGCAGTATAATCGTATTCCCATGCTCCATCAATCTTTTTGGACCATATTGCTTGATTGAAAAACGTGATAGACCCAGGAAAAGTATCGGCATAATGGCCTGAGATATTGGATGTGTAGTAAAACGCCATTAAGAAAATTTGGTATATTAAGCTGCGATATGTCTCGTGCTGGAGTCTTCTCAGGCAACCACGTGACGTTCCTTCAGAAGGTCATCAAATCATACTCGATTTCAAATCGCAGTTTGTGTTCTGCTTCTTCCTGAGCCAGCTTCAGGAAAATTTCCTTCAGATCCTGCTTTTGAGTCACTTCTGCCAAATCGCTGTAAAGCTTCCGTGAGGTTTCTTCCTTTTTCATCTCCACGATAAGCATGTCAACGTAGCTCATTGTGGCGTGCGGTTCAACGGTTTTTACATGATCGGTTATGCCGAGGTTGCCGACATTTTCCTTGTCTATCCCGATTTGGCCGGCCTTGATGGCTTGAAGCTTTGCCTTGTGCTCTAACTCTTCCGAGGCCAGATCTGAAAACACTTTGGCCATCTCCGGCGTCTCCACCATATCCTCCAATTTCAAATAAAATGCCTGAGCTTCGATCTCCCGGCTTATTGCAAAATCCAGGGCATCGTCGATGGACTCGAATTTAGTCATATCCCGGCTCTTTAATAGTTCACTTCTCGACGGCCGCTCGACACAAACGACTCCGGCCTTTTCCATTTCCGCAATTCTATGTACCTTGCGTTCAAATAGCAATAATTAAGATTCTAAAGTTTTTTATATGGAGGGCCGGAATATGGTCGTACTCAGAAGCATTTTACGTCTGCTGTGTTTTGGAAATATCCACCCAATTGATACCGATTTTTCGCGATGCGTAACCGAGCTCTTTGAAGTAATCACCGTAAACCATCATCCAGTGAGAATCCCGCACCTCCTTGATCAGCTTCCTCCAGTCTCCCTGGATTTCGACATCCTGCTGCGAACGGCATATTTCATAATGTGGATTACTTTTGACAATTCCCTTAAATCCGAGCCAGCGGCCCGTGCTGTATTCGGGGTCGATGAATGTCACTTGCTGGCCCTTTGGTATTTCCACTTTCGGCGCTGCGCCGTATTCGGATTCGTAGTGTGACATAATTCTTGCCGGCTCGTAACGCGTCCCGTCCATCCGCCGGGGGGCGCTGCAATGCGCGCAGGTTACTACCGCATCGTGTGGAAACGTTGAGTTGTGCAGAAAAACAGGCTTGCCGGATATGTAGTGCAGCAAAATCCCCGAGGGAATCACGACAAAATCCGATTCGCAGAAGGCAAGCAGCCCTTCGTCGTTGAGCAGGCTCAGGGTAAGACACGGTGTCGTCTCGGCGATCGGCAGTATCTCGCTCATACAGGATTTGATTGTAAATGCCGAAGCGTTGTGCTCGATCATCAGTTTCTTGAACGCATAGTATAGCAAAAACGTATTTACTATAAACTTTTTCTCCGTCATAAGCGTTGTATTCGGAAGGGAAAGATACTTATCCGCCCATTGCTCGGCCTTTGAGATGAGGTTGCGGTCTTTTGAGATACTTTTGATGCGCGGTGCCGCGACATCGTAACCGACTTCGATGATTTCGATTTTGTACTTTTCCCGGGCGACGTCGGGCGCCTCCGGCGAGTACTTACCCCATGGGCCGCCGAGCGCAACAATCCGTGCTCCTATGAAATTTTTAATCCCGTACAAAGCCCGCAGCCGCCAGAGCAGTTCCTGCATATCGTCTATGACAACATCATCAACGTGCAACTCCCCATGGTTTGCAGCGTTGTTCTGCTGTGGGCCATCTTGTGTGCCCAGATACCTGACGCTCAGTGCTTCGTACCAATAATAGACCGGGCCGGAACGATGCCGGGCAAAGATAATCGTGTCCCTGTCTTTTTCTTTTGCAAAGCACGCCCTGAGCAAATCTCCCGAGCCAGTCGCGGGATAGACTACGATGACATCGTAATTATTCCTGTGCACTTGTAACGCTTCTTCAACGGTTCTGACTTTGGCGACGGGAAGTATTTCGAACGGGAAGTCAGCGTCGGCGGAAAGCGAAGTAAGTTCCTGTGATATTCTTGTTGCCTCTTCCGCAACGGCCTGCTCGGTTTGTACGCCTCCCCACGACTTCCAGGAAGTTGCATGCCTGCGCTGCGGAATTCTGTACATAAGGACCGGCTGGACGTTCAGTTTTTTTCCGGTTGCAATGAGAGGCTTGTCCGGGCTCCATTCTTGTGTGTTGCTGTTGGCATGTGCCGAAGCACCTAAACCGAGAACTCCGCCGGCGATACTTGCTGTTGTCAGTCCGACAAATTCTCTCCTGTTCATATCGCTGCAAGACATGATAACCTCCTGATTTCAATAATGGGGATTTTCAATTTAACACCAATTTCATGATATTTCTCAAATTTCATGTTTTTTTAATACCAGATTTGCTTCAAAAGAGCAACTCTAAAGCTATAATCCTCCCTTCACTTTTATTTCGGTCTAAAAAATACGTAGTCACCACAATTGACAAAATCCCGGGGGTTAGGTTGAATATTTAAGTAATGAGTTTTTTTTGATTTTATTCCGAGCCCCTGTTCTTCTACAGTCCTCCTTCGGGCAGGGGCTTTTATATATGCAGACCTATGAATAGCTCCTCATGCTTCCTTAGATAGAAGCGATCGAAGGTATATAAAATAGCATCATGGAGTTGTGTCGATGCCTTTAGATTTCCGTCCACTTGCCGGGAACCGGTACAGGATAGCGGCCCTGGGCGTCGGCCTTCAGCGGCGAGGGACTTTCATACGTGAAATCCGCCACGTTCGAGCAGAACTTGAAATCGGAAGCCAGCATTTCGTCCCACGTGATTATCTTGCCGGAATGGATGGCGGCTCGTCCCATTATTGAGGCAAGGTTTGCAAAGGCCGCCCGCCGGGCTTCGTTGTGCGGCCGGTCGTGGCGGATTGCGCTTAGCAGCATATCCCACTCGACCTGGTAGGGGCTGACCTTTTCCTTTTCCGGTCGCCAGGCAATGTTGCCCTTGTCCGTCCGCTGGTCCTTGTAGGTATGCACGGTCGGGGTGTGGACATTGCCCGAGAACTGCGCAGCGCATTTTGTGCCGTGGACGAACGTTGCGAACTCATTGTGACAGTTCTGCATGGATCGGCTGTTGACCATCGCTTTTGTGCCGTCGGCGAAGGTGTACTCGATAGCGTAGTTATGCAGGTTCTGGCTGCAGTCGTTGCTGTTCGGCTCGCGCCCGCCCAGGCCCTGGGCTGAGACCGGCCATGCGTCCTTGATCCAGCAGCACTCGTCCACCTGGTGAATCATCATCTCGATAAACCACGCCGAAGAGGTCCAGAGGAAGAAGTACGGACGCCTGATCTGCCACAGCAGCTCGCTCTGGCCACCGGGAAAAGGCCCCATCCTCGCGCCAGGGTCCATGCGATAGGCGCGGATTAGTTGGATACTGCCCATCGCGCCGTCACGTATCTTTTGTATCAAAGCCTGCCGGGCCGAAGAATGCCGGCACATTAATCCGCACCCGATTTTGAGATTCTTTTTCTTTGCCGCCTCAGCGATCCGGAGGATTCGCCGGGTGCCGCCCGGATCCGGCGCGAACGATTTCTCCATGAAGACATTCACACCCTTCTCGACGGCGTACTCGACGTGCATCGGCCGGAAGGCCGAGTGGGTGGCCTGGATCATGACGTCACCCGGGCGCAGGCAGTCGACGGCCTTGCGATAAGCGTCGAATCCGATGAATCGGCGGTCCGGCGGCACATCGACTTTATCGCCGAACTGTTCGCGCAGGGCCTTGTGCGACCTTGTCTGCTTGTCCTCGAAGACGTCGGCCATAGCGACAAGCTTCGTTGGCCCGGCCGTCGAAGAAAGGGCGTTGCCGGCCGCGCCGCTGCCTCGCCCGCCGCACCCGACCAATGCCAGCCGGATTGTATTATCTTCACCAGCGTGAATCCTGTTTAAGGCGACGCCAGCAAGAACCGAACCGGCGAGAACCTTTCCACTCTGTGACATAAATTGCCGGCGAGAAAATATGCTCGTTCCAGTCTGCAATGAACTCAATATGTGACGCTTGATTTGCCGTTTCATAATTGCCCTTTCTGCCTAAATCCTGCTATAATGTCCAGCCTTGTCGATACGGTGGATTGATATGCCGGTTTGCTTCGTCGCTGTTGGTAAATCTCGTATTCCCGCTATCCCACTGAAGTTTCGTGCCCGGCATCTTTAGGGCAATGACGCCCAGCATGGCGAGTTCCGTCAGCGGCCCGCCGTAGGAGAAGTCGGACCCGGCCTTGCGGCCTTCACGGATGGCCCGGAGCCAGTCATCGTGATGTTCCTTAACCCTGGGGATCTTCTTTTCCGGCTGCGTATAGGCTTTCATCGCTGTTTCGGGGATGATTCGTACACCGCCGGCGCCGTGTGAGCCGTACATTATGACACCCTTGTCGCCATAGACGTAGGCCCCCGTCTCAACGGGCTTTCGACCCGGCTCCAACTCTTTCGCCCGCGGAATCTTCTCGGTGCCGCTGTGCCAGGCCATGGTGATGGGCCCGCGTCCGGCCTTGGCCGGGAACTCGAAGGTGATTATATCGCCCATCGGGAAAGCGTCGCCCTGAGTCTTGGGATCGTAGTCCTTAACCTGGGCATGGATGGTCTTTGGCGCGCCGAGGTCAAGGGCCCAGAAAACCGGATCAACGACGTGGCATATCCAGTCGCCGATTGTACCGTTGCCGAACGGCACCCAGCCTCGCCACCGCCCCGGCAGATAAAACGAATGGTACGGCCGCATCTTAGCCGGGCCAAGCCACAGGTCCCAGTCCAGATCGGATGGAATATCTTCCTTCTGGGCCATAAGTGGCAACCGGTCGATGCCGGAGTTAACGGCTGCGCAGCCACAGTTAATCGTGTGGACGTTGCCGATAGCGCCGTCCCAAATCCACTCGCAGAATGTTCGGATTGTGTTGAAGGAATGGCCCTGGTTGCCCAGTTGGGTTACCACCTTGTAATCCTGGGCGGCCTTCATGAGCGCGCGGACCTCGCTGACTGAGTGTGCCAGAGGCTTCTCGCAGTAAACGTGCTTGCCCCTTTTGATGGCAGCCATGGCTGCCACGGCGTGCGTATGGTCGGGCGTGCCGACGATGACGGCGTCGATCTTGTCCTCCATCTCGTCGAACATCTTGCGAAAATCGCGGTATACTTTGGCCTCGGGAAACTTCTGGATAGTGGAGGCACGCCGCAGGTCGACGTCGCAGAGCGCTACGATATTGCCGCCCGCGCCGGC
>CAYTNN010000157.1:0-11133 GCA_964439135.1 uncultured Pirellulales bacterium | reverse complement strand
GCCTTGCGTTCTTTCGGTGCCGGTCTCAACTTGACGGTTGTGCTGCGGAACAAATCGGGTGAGCTTTCGTCGTACTCGATATGCAATATAGAGTTTCGCAGCGACTCGTTCTCGGGTTTGAACTTCAGCGGTTTGCCCGTGGCTTTGTCGATCACATCGGCATGGATTTCAACGCCGTCTTCGGCAAGGACCAGATGCGAACCGCGTGACCCGCTGCCCTGGGCGAGCAGTTCGACGACGGCCTTGAGAAACGCTGCGCTCGTCAGGGCCAGATGTTCGGCCTGTATCGCTCCGATGATGGCCTTGTTGTCTTTTACGCTGAAGCCTTTCTTTTGGATACTTTTATAAAGCTCAACCGCGTCTTTCAAGGCTCGTCCGGAATCATTTAACTCTCTGATATGTCCGCCCGATGCGGTCATTCTGTTTCGAATCTCTTCCAATACTTTTTCAGGTACCAATCCGGATGAGCCTTTGTATCGTTCTAAGCCGTCGATAATGTCACTTAGCTGCCGGTCGATCTCAGGCTGGACATCAGAATAATCGGGCAGTTCGCAGCCGTAAACATTGGCGATATATTGCGCCGCTCGCAGCCCGCCTGTCTGGCCGGCGTTAAGGGCCGAGCCTCCCGGCCGTTTGACGCCGTGCGTGCCCGCCATCTCTCCGATTACAAAAGTCCCGGGCATATTGGACTGCCACCACTTGTCGACGGCAAAGCCGCCATTGTTGTGCTGAGCGCAGACCGCGATCTCAAGTGGCTCCGAAAATAAATTAATGCCGTTCTCCTCGTATATCTCAATGGCGGGTGTGTTCATATGTGCCAGCCGTTCGATAGGTGTTTTCTGCAGCGCTCCGGCTTTTTGCAGGTACTCTTTGGCTTCCGGTTCCAGGGCGTCGATGTCGAACTCGTCCATAGAATCATTGCCGACCGGATTGTTCAGGAAGTCCATAAAGACCAGCCTGCCTTTTTGTGTTTCGTTGAAGACCAGGATATCAATCAGCGACGACTGCAAGTTCTCAATCCTCTGCGGATCGAAGGGCCACTGATAGCCTTTGAGGAAGATGTTCGTTGCCATCTTGCTCATGGAGGGGAAGAAGTCCGTCAGAAATTCCTTTTCATCTTTGCCGTCGGCGTCCGTGCTGAAAAGGCGCGGCAGCGCCTGCATGTAAGTGCCCGAGACGTTCCAGCGGAACTTTATGCTGGCCAGGCCGAACTGTGATTCGGTGATGTTTGCCCCGATAAGGCCCGCTTTGAAAGCCAGACCGTGGATTCCAAGCTGGGCTTTTGGATAGACGGTTGTTTTGAACAGCTCGCCCGGGCCGCCGGCTGCGAGTATGATATTTGCACCGAGGAATACGTTTATGGCAAGGTTCGAGTCATTGATACTTTTTTTATCTACAGTTACGACGCCTGTAATTCGTTTGGATTCGCCGGAGCCGACTGTCAGCAGGCCGGCGGCTTCCTGTGCATCGTGAATCTTGACGTTATATTGTTCGAGTTGTTTTTGCAGGCATTCGCTCATGAACCTGCTGGTCTTCGGACCGGCCGAAGTGGCTCGTTCGTATGGGTCGTGGTCTGTTTTATAGCCGATGAAAGTTCCTATCGAGTCGGTGGGAAACGGAACTCCGGCCTGGACCAGGTGGTAGAATTCGCGAAGTGAGCCGATTCCTTCGGCGAGCGCCGAGTCACCATGGCAGCAGCCGGCCGCAGTCAGACTCTTGGCAAACTCCTCGGCGCTGTCGGCAATGTCCGGGCTCGTGCCCATCTTATAATAGGTCTGCTTATCCGAGCCGCTCATTCGCGATGCGCCTAAGCCCAGCCCTGCAGTTACGACGGCAACTCTCTCGGCGGGATTTTCGATGCCCTTGCCTTTCATAAACTCGCACAGGTGTACCGCGCAGTTCATACCGGCGGCACCCGACCCGACAATAATCGTATTATAGCAATGGAAGGTTACGGCTTGGTTGGCTATTTGCTTTGTTTTCATAATTCTATTGCTCCAATCCGACAAACGATGGTTTGATAATCCAGATTATTCGTTCGAGTTATACTCAAAAAGCTTCGGTTTGGCAAGCTCTTCGGGCATTTCTCGCGGCAGAACACGGACGTTCCCTTGTTTGTCGCAGAAGTAAAGACAGGAAGATGAAGGTTTTCTACCGTGGCCGTCGGCCCAGATGGCGTAGAAATCAGGATGCGCATTAACCGGCCGTCGTGCATACGTATGATTGCGCGGGCTGTCTGTCGTGAGCTGTTTGACCTTTTTCCATGTCAGCCCGTAATCTTTGCTAATCCACATAGCCATTTCACCGCCCGGGTTATATGGCTGCGGCCCTGTTTCGGTCGGGCCGATGATTCGCCACGTTCCATCATCCTCGATGTAGAGTGAGCCCATGTCGTAGTTGTTATCCGATGTAAAAGCCGGTCTTATCTGCCACGTTGTTCCCGTCCAGCGGGCGGTAGTCCATGTTCGCGGATCATTTTTGGGCCCGGATTCGTAGCCCTTGCTTGTGATAAACAAAATGACCGGCCGTTCGTCTGCATCAAACCGGATATCTTTCAGGTAGACGTTTAGACCCTCGCTCTGATAGTCATGGACAGTGGCGGGGCTCCCTGAATCAGTGAGGGGCGGCGTCAATTTGCGCCCATCAGCACACTTCCAGGTTTTGCCGAGGTCGGCAGTTTCGATATAGTACAGGTTCGTGCGCCAGTTCAAGCCTTTGCCCTTTGGGTGATAATTAAAAGCTGTCCCCGCCTTGTTCTTACCGGCGGTGCTGATTTGATAATGACCTTGGTCCATCGCGGCCAGCCGGGACCAATGCGACCATTTGACACCATCGGGGCTCGTCATAAAACAAATCGTCCGGGCGGCAGGGTAATTATAACGGGTGAAAAAGCAGGCAAATCCCTGGCCCTTGAGATGCCACGCCTGCATGTACGAAAAATTCGTTATGGGTACTTCCTGCGAGTTTTCGATTCTTGTCGCCTTGACGAGCTCGAACCGGCTGATCTCGTATGGCTTGCAGCTTTTATGGATATAGGAAGGCCTCGATGTGCCGTGCGAGGTTGAGAATATCCAGATGCAGCCTTCGTCATCGATGGAGATGACCGGGTTGTCGTGGGCATCGCTGGTCTTCTTGTCGAGCAGGATGGTCGGGCGGGGGACCATCCCCGTCTTGTGGTCGTAGTATGAGACCATGTGGAGCAGCTTTTGGTTGCTGTCTGTGGTTGTGCCGCCGTAGCAGAAGAAAGTCTTTTCGACCTTGTCGCAATAAACCGCGAACGGTTTGTGTTTGGCGCAATACGTTCCGAGCCCGCCGCTGTACTTGTAGACGTATTGGTCGCCCGAGGGCTGATTCATGTACCAGATGCCGCGATAGCCCGTATCTTTTGCGTTGAGTGTAGGTGCTTGAGCGGTTTGTTTCTCGCTGGAGGAGAGCTGCCCCGCAGAAGCTGTTGCGAGCAAAAAAATTACAAGAGTAAGAGACCGCAACTGTTTTCCCTTCTCTGAATTTGCATGGAGCCCGCTCTGCACGAATTGTGCTCCTACGTAATATTGAAATTTCTGCCTGTGGCCTGGCTTATCCGCTCAATTGAAGCGGAGGCAAAATCGATGCCGGGATATTTGTCGGCCCGCAGCTTGTCGATTAATTCTTTGATCTTTGTCAGTTCCCCGGCCAAAAGCTCGTAGTCCTGCTCATCGACGATTTTCTTCATCGTGGATTTATCGATCATACTGAACGAACCGCCCAGGACCAGAACGCCCGCATCTATATAATCGGGGATATTGCCGGCGTTAGTTCCGCCCGTCGGCACCAGGCTGATGGTCTTATGAATCGCCGGGTCGATGGCCTTGACAAAGGCCTGGCCGCCGAGTTGCTTTGCCGGGAAAATCTTGCAGAGGTTCGCTCCTTTGGAAAACTGGCTGACAATTTCGGTGGCGCTGCCGCAGCCGGGTATCATGGGAATTTTCCTGGCAAATTTCTCGAACCCGGCGTCACTGAAATTGATCGCTGAGACAAGATAGCACGCACCGGCGTCCACAACCTCATCGAGCGAAGGCAGCGGGTCCTCGGGATGGGCCTTGTTATAAAGCTCGAGCATTTGCGGCGAGTCGATCAGGCTTGCCGAGCCCATCGCAAAATCAGGCAGCTCCTTACGCAGCCGGGACATTTTCTCCAGAGGTTGCTTTATCCGGCAGGTGACTTCCATATTATTGATACCTGCCTTGAGCAAAGCCTCGGCGGTCTTTACAACGTCGAGCTTGTCCTGGTTGAAGACGAGAATAAAGCCGTCTCTTAACAGCGTTTCGATTGTGATTTTAATATTCATTTTCACTCCCTAAAGTCTTCTTAAATGAAATCCGCCATCGACGTTGATGATCTGGCCGGTCGAAAAATCGAGCCTGCCTTCTGCGATGGCCCCGACCGCTTTTCCTATATCTTCCGGCAAACCCCACCGTTTAATCGGAGTCACACCTTCTGCGATCAGCTTGTCGTACTTGTCTTTGACGACGCTGGTCATATCGGTCATAATAATGCCGGGGCTGATTTCGAATACTCCGATACCGTATTCGGCTAACCTGTCTGCGTACAGCTTGGTCATCATTGAAATGCCCGCCTTACTCACGCAATATTCACCGCGTGCCGGCGAGCTGGTGTATGATGAGATCGAGCCTGTGCTTACGATCCGATACGCACGCTCAGGATGCGCCTTTTTCTGTTCGATCATCCAGTTTGCCACCTGCTGGGTCAAAAAGTAGGGGCCTTTGAGATTAATTCCCAGCACCCTGTCGAAGCTCTCTTCCGTAACCTCCAGAATGTCCATTCGTTTCGAAGGAGCGACACCCGCATTGTTCATAAGCATATCGCATCGCCCGAACGTGGACTTTGCCAGAGCAACCAGGCTGTTGCGAGCCTCGGGGCTGCTGATGTCACCTCTCAAAATTTCACACGCTGCACCGAGGCTCTTGATTTCCTTCTGCGTCTGCAGGGCTTTGGATTCGTCCGGCTTGCCTTCGGCGTTAAAGTCGAAGTAGTTCACTACCAGGTCGTAACCCAGTGACGCTAATTCTTTCGCGACGCCTTTTCCGATGCCGCGGCTTGCTCCTGTGACGATTGCTACGGGTCGTTCTGCCATTTTCAAAATCCTCTCATTTTTCTATTGTCTCAAAAATTCGTTCATCTCGTTCGCGGCGGCCAATCCATCCGCCACGGCGGCCACGACAGTCGATGCTCCCCTGACAAGGTCGCCGCCGGCATAAACTCCGGTCCTGGATGTCGCCAGTGTCCCCTCGTTTGTCCGGATAAGGCCTGCCTTTAATTCGACGCCCGGCAGGATTTCGCCGATGTTATCGAGCGGCTCCTGGCCAATCGCTTCGACGACGATATCCATATCAAGTACGTAAACGCTCGACTCGATCGTTTCAGGCTTGCGGCGTCCGCTCCTGTCCGGCTCGCCAAGTCTCGTCGGGCAAACCTTAACACCGGTCAATTTCCCATTGGTAGAATTAAAGCCGACCGGCTGAGTCAATATCAGAAAATGCACGCCTTCCTCAATCGCCCGGTCTCGCTCGTCGCTCCAGGCGGGCATCTCCTTGAACGAGCGGCGATAGATTACGTAAACGTCCCTGGCGCCGAGCCGCCTGGCGGTGGTTGCGACATCCATCGCGGTATTGCCGCCGCCTATCGCCGCTACCGTTTGGCCTTTGAGGTTCAGCGTGCCCGGCTTTCTGGCCGCCGAAAGAAAGTCCATCGCGTTCCACAAACCGTCGATGTTCTCATCTTTGCCGCCGATGCTGACGGAGTTCGGCAGGCCCATCCCGATAAAGACGGCGTCAAATCCCTCTTCGATTATGTTATCCAGATTGAAATCGGTATTCAATTCTTTGCCCAGGCGCAAAATCATCCGCTCTTTCGGCACATCGGTGAAAATCGCCGCGATCTCGTTCCTGAGCGAATTGCTCTGCCTGTCGGTTGGGATTACCGATGCTATCATTCCGCCGAATTCAGTGCTTGCGTCAAAGACTGTCACCGTATGCCCCGCTTCGAGGAGTTTTGCCGCACAGGACAAACCCGCCGGGCCGGCACCGATAATGGCCACGTTCTTTCCAGTGCTCTCTTGCGGTATCCGAAGTTTTGACCAGCCGTTCCGGTTGGCCTGCTCGGCCAGATACCTTTGTATATCGGCAATCGGCAGGGGGCCGTCGCCGATAAAACTTTGCAGACAGTGACCTTCGCACTGCTGCTCGACCGGGCATAGCCAGGCGCAAACTTCCGGAAATATATTCGCTTCTCTGAGTGTTTCGTAAGCGGCCCTTTCTTCGCCATCCAGAAACTTGCTGATGAATTTCGGAATGTCCACGCCGGCAGGGCAGCCCAACCGGCATGTCGGCTCCTGGCACTTGCGGCAGGCTGATGCGAGCCGGGCAAGATTGTCCCTGTCACTCATTCGGCCATGCTCGAAAATTGGGCCGTAAACTTCGTTGTCCCGTACGACACAACCCGTCATGCCGGCATCGCGCATGATTTGCGTGCAGGCGCTGCAGCTTACACAGACTTTCTCCGGGTACATTCTGCCATCGTTGAGAATGTCTTTTGCATAATCGGGATATGCGAAAGCCATACGCCCGGCACCGGCCAGCGTGGTAAGGCCGTTGGTTTTGTTTGCCGCTGCAACATTCGCAAAAAGAGTTCTCAGCCAGCTATAACCCGTGCCGACCATGGCAATATCGGGGAATTGCTTTTGAATCTCGCCCGTCAGGTTGACGAGCCTGTCGACACCAACCAGCGGATGTTCAGGTTCCTCGTATCCGCCCACAATCGTTTCATTGAAGGGCCTGCCCACATGCGGGTTGTAATATGGATTCGCTATCGTGACATTCATCAGCCCGAGGCCACGCTGTTGCAGGAGCCCGATCAGTTTCTTCGGCTCGGCCAGGTCCGCCTTCGTATAATCGTTTTCGTCGACGGCCCAGCCGTAAGGATAAGGAATCGCGTCGTAAATTCCAAGGCGCATCGCAGCGACGGCATCTTCGCCGAGTTCCCGATGAATTTTATCGATGACTTCCAGCGGAAACCTGATTCGGTTCTCGAATGAGCCGCCGTACTTCCCTTTTCTGTTATGGCAGCCGAAAAGCTCGTTGATCAGGTATCCGTGACAGGACTTGACATCTACGGCGTCAAATCCGACTTCGAAGGCGATTCTTGCCGCCTCGACATAAGCATCCTGGAGCTTGTCGAGGTAGTCGTCCGTCACAAGCGGCCAGTCGTCCGGTATTCTGCTTATTCTATTTGGATCTGGTTTTTGCTGAGGGGCCATAGGATCGCGGTACGGATCGCGTTGAGCGATGATCGGATGTGCCGTCCCTTCCGGCTTGCTGTACCTGCCCGAATGGGTCAACTGCAGCACAATTAAGGGCTGATGGCCCGGCCCCATACTCTTGACGGCAGCCTGCCGCATCATCTTGACCATTGCGGCAAAACTGTCCTTGTTCTTTTCGTGAAGCCATAATTGTCTTGGGTTTGCCCGGCCTTCGGGGACAACAGCCGTGGCTTCCGCCCAGATCAGCCCCGCGCCGCCGGCGGCAAATCTTTCGTAACGCCGGAGCGTCAGCTTTCCCGGCCGGCCCTGCGAATCGCCGTCGCAGCCCTCCATCGGATGCACGGCCAGCGAGTTCGGTATTACTAATTCTCCAACCTGCACGGGTTCGGTCAAAATCGAAACGTCCTCAATCGCCTGGACGTTAACGCCGAGCCGCTTGCTTAATTGTTTCAAATCCTCGGTGTCACGCAATCGGAATTCCCACATTTTATTGCTTGCCTCACTATTTGCTCTTAACGAGTTTCTCTTTCAGAAATTTGGCTGTATAGCTGTCTTTGTTTTTGACAATCTGTTCAGGCGTTCCTGCGACGACCACGTTGCCCCCGGCCTCGCCGCCTTCGGGGCCGAGGTCTATTATATAATCTGCCATCTTGATTACGTCAAGGTTATGCTCGATAACGACTACGGTATTGCCGCAATCTGTCAGCCGCTGCAGCACATTCAAAAGGTTGTGAATATCGGCGAAGTGCAGCCCCGTAGTCGGCTCGTCGAGCAGATACAGGGTGTGCCCCGTCGCCGCCTTGCCTAATTCAGAGGAGAGCTTGACACGCTGGGCTTCGCCTCCGGAGAGCGTTGTCGAGGCCTGGCCGATCTGCATATAGCCCAGCCCGACATCGGCCAATGTCCGCAGGATCCGAACGATAGTCGGAAAGTTCGCAAAGAAATCCACCGCCTCTTCGATCCGCATATCGAGCACATCGGCGATATTCTTGCCTTTGTATGTCACTGTGAGGGTTTCCGGATTATATCTTTTGCCCTTACAGCTCTGGCAGGTGACATAAACGTCCGGCAGAAAGTGCATTTCGATTTTTTTTGTGCCCTGTCCCTTGCAGTGTTCGCAGCGTCCGCCCTTGACGTTAAAACTGAATCGTCCCGGTTTATAGCCTCGAATTTTCGCCTCGCGAGTCATGCTGAACAGTTTTCTGATTACGTCGAAGGCCCCGGTATACGTTGCCGGGTTGCTCCTCGGCGTCTTTCCGATAGGTGACTGGTCGATCTCTATCACTTTGTCAATCTGCGACGTACCAAGAAGGGTTTTGTGCCTGCCGGGTCTCTCGCGAGACTGATAGAGCCGGCGTTTCAGGGCTTTGAGCAGAATCTCGGTGACCAGGGTGCTCTTGCCGGAGCCGGAGACACCCGTGACGCATGTAAAGACGCCGAGTGGAAACTTGACATCGATATCTTTTAAGTTGTTTTCGGCCGCCGCTTTTACCTCGATACATTTTCCCAGATTGTAACGCCTTCTGTTTGCCGGCAGGGCGATACTCTTTTTGCCGCTCAGGTAATCGCCCGTCAGTGATTTTTCGCAGTCGGTAATGTCACTGAGGCTGCCCTGCACGATGAGTTCGCCGCCCTGTGCACCGGCGGCAGGGCCGATATCGATGATATGGTCGGCGCTTCTGATGATATCCTCGTCGTGCTCGACTACGATTACCGTATTTCCTAACCGGGTGAGCCGCTGCAGGATTCCCAGCAATCGGTCGTTGTCTCGCTTGTGCAGGCCTATTGTCGGCTCATCGAGTACGTAACAGACCCCGACCAGCCCGCTTCCGACCTGCGTGGCCAGGCGGATTCGCTGTGCTTCTCCGCCGGCAAGAGTGCTGCTCATTCTGTCCAGAGTCAGGTACCCGAGGCCGACGTCGAACATAAATTTAAGCCGTGCTTTTATCTCTTTTAACACCGCGGCGGCAATCAGTGTCTTCTCCTCGTCCAACTTCAGTTTCTTGAAGAAAGCCTGTGCTTTTTCGATGCTAAGAGCGGTCAGTTGATTGATGCTCTTGCCACCGATAGTAACGGCAATCGCCTCGGGCCGCAGCCGGGCGCCCTGGCAACTCCGGCAGGGGTGCTGCGACAGGTAGCTGGTCAATCTGGTCTTTACATATTCACTTGTTGTGTTTTCCCAGCGTCGCTTAAGGTTTGGAATCACTCCTTCAAATGCCACGCCGTATTTCTTCTCGTCGGCTGCGGTCGTCCCGTACATCAGAACCGTTCTGTATTGTTCCGGTATTTGGTTGAATGGTATTGATTTGCTGATATCCATCTTCCTGCAGAACCGTTTAACCAGCCTGTTGTAGAAGATATTCATTCTCTTTCCGCCTTTACGCCAGGCGTCGATAGCGCCGTTTTCCAGCGAGACGCTTTTGTCCGGCACAATCAGATCGGGATCGAACTCCAGAATGGTTCCAAGGCCGTCGCAGCTTTTGCAGGCGCCATAGGGACTATTGAAGCTGAACAGCCGGGGCGATAACTCCTCGAGACTTGCCTGCGGGTGCTTTGGGCAGGCGAATTTCTCGCTATAGATCGTTTCTTTCCATTTTCCGTCACCGCCATTTTTTTTGTCCGCATTAGATTCCTGCGTCAATACGAGAATCACGCCGTCAGCCAGTTTCAGTGCTGTCTCTATCGAATCGGCCAGCCGGATGCGAATTACGTCCTTGAGGATCAACCGGTCGACTACAGCAGCGATATCGTGCTTTTTGTTCTTATCCAGAGCCGGCACGTTACGTAAATCGTAAATCGTGCCATCCACGCGGACGCGTACGAAACCTTCTCGCTGTATATGAGCGAAGATATCCTTATGCTCGCCTTTTTTACCGCGAACCAGCGGGGCACATATCTGGATTTTAGTACCCTCCGGCCGGGAAAGAATGGACTCGACTATTTGCGAAGAATGCTGGCTTGTGATTTCTTTGCCGCATACCCAGCAGTGGGGCGTGCCGACACGGGCAAAAAGTACTCTGAAGTAATCATAAATCTCAGTAGTGGTAGCTACGGTCGAGCGAGGATTGTGGCTGGCGCTTCGCTGCTCGATGGCAATCGTCGGCGGCAGACCCGAAATATCCGAAACCGCCGGTTTCTGCATCTGTTCGAGAAACTGCCGGGCGTAGGCGCTCAGCGACTCGACATATTTCCTGCGCCCTTCGGCATAAATCGTATCGAAAGCGAGCGAGCTTTTTCCCGAGCCGCTGATGCCGGTAATAACCACCATTTTATCACGAGGAATGCTCAGACTGATATTTTTGAGATTGTGCTCGGAGGCACCTGTAATTCTAATTGCTTTTTCTGCTTTTCCGGCCATATTACGTCTTTACTGACCCCAGTAACAATATTGCACAAAGTTGACATTAACACAAATTGGTCATTGTAGCACAACACATCGAAAAGGTAAAATGCTTTTCGTCCGGTAAAAAACGAATACTCGATGGTCGATAATCCATGAAAAAGTTGCATAGCTGGAATTTGTCTTATTCACGGGCCAGAGAGGTGCAGGCGGACTTGGCCTGCAAAGTGGAGTTTACGCGCTTAAAGAAAAGCCCGAAACTTATCGCCGGGATTGATTGTGCTTTCAGCAGGGATGGCGAGAGAATTTTAGCTATGGTAGTTGTTTTACAGCCGCCTCAATTTGAGCTTGCCGAAACGGTAAGTGCTTCGCGTAAGGTCACTTTTCCCTATATACCGGGCCTGCTTTCTTTTCGCGAGGCTCCGGTCTGTCTTGCTGCGGTTGAGAAACTGCAAACACAGCCGGATGTGTTTAT
>CAYTNN010000156.1:0-11139 GCA_964439135.1 uncultured Pirellulales bacterium | reverse complement strand
CAAAAGAGTTGCAGGGTTTATTTCTTATCAGCCCACCAACTTTTTTGCAGTTGAAACTATTTTAAAAACTCACAAATTCCATGGTCTATTGCTCAGGTGGGTTGTTAAATCTAGCTTTACAATCCTGCATTTCGAAGTTGTTCTAAATTTCAGCTCTATAGTCGAAAAGGCTGACATTGTGGTGGTTTTGTGTTATCCTGCTTTCCAGCAGTTAGCACTCTTTGTATAAAATAAGTAGCAACGAAAAAGAATCAACGATGTAATGAAATGGCAAGGAAATTCACACTGACATCAAGAACCGCAGCGGGCCAAATAGACTTCGCGGCCGATCTCAACGAAGAGCAATTAGCCGTCGCGACCGCTCCGGCCGGTCCAATGTTAGTCGTGGCCGGTGCCGGAAGCGGCAAGACTCGGGCCCTGACGTATCGCCTGGCCTGGCTTGTTAATAATGGGGTGGATCCCTCACGCATCATGCTCGTGACCTTTACGAACCGCGCCGCCCGCGAAATGCTCAGCCGGGTGGAGGTTCTGGTGAAGCAGAAAACAAGAGACATCTGGGGCGGCACATTCCATCATATCGCCAATCGGATTCTTCGCCGGCACGGCAAAATGCTGGATATCTCCCCGGACTTCACGATTCTGGATCGAGAAGACTCGAAGGACCTTATAGCCTCTTGTGTTCATGATGCCGGAGTTGACATTCGTCAGCGGCGATTCCCACAAAAGTCGGTGCTGGCCGCGATATCCAGTTTCGTCCAAAACACGCTGGAGCCCTTGGAAGATGTTCTTGCCAAACGATATCCGATGTTCATTCGAGAGGCCGGTGAGATCGAGAAGGTGCTGATCCTTTATACCGCTCGCAAGTCAGAGCGACAACTGCTGGACTTCGACGATCTGCTCAGCTTGTGGCTGCGGCTGCTTACCGAGCACGAGCAGGTTCGAGAAGCTCTTGCAAATCAGTTCCTGCACATTCTCGTCGATGAATACCAGGATACGAATGCCATCCAGGGCTCTATCGTCGATCTGCTGGCGTCCAAACATCGCAGCCTTGCTGTTGTGGGCGATGACTCCCAATCCATCTACAGTTTTCGTGGAGCAAGTTTTGAAAATATTATCACCTTCAAACAGCGCTACCCCGACGCCAGAGATTACAAGCTTGAAACGAATTATCGATCTGTCGTAGAGATATTGTCGCTGGCCAACGCCAGCATCGCGTTCAACAGCCGTCGACTTGACAAAACACTTCACGCTAAAAGGCCGTCGGGCTTGAAACCCGCTATTGTCACCACCCAGGACCACTACGTCCAGGCCCGTTTTATCGCCGAGTATGTGCTGCACCTGCTCGACGAAGGCCGGAATCTGAACGACATTGCTGTTTTGTATCGCAGCCACTGGCACTCGCTTGAGATTCAACTGGAATTCCAGCGTCGCAACATTCCGTTTCACGTTCGGGGAGGACTGCGATTCTTCGAGCAGGCGCACATGAAGGATGTTATATGTTATATGCGGATCCTGCAGAATCCGCACGATGAGCTTGCCTGGCTGCGGCTGCTCAAGATGCTGCCCCGGGTCGGCGGCGCTTTATCCCGCAGGGTGTGGCAACATATCAGCCAGGCGGACGAGACATTCGAACTGGCTTGCAAGCCGGAGACGGTCGGCCTGCTTCCTGCCGGTGCAAGACCTTTCTACGTTGATTTTGTCGGGCTTGTCGGGGAATTGGCGAAGCTTAATTCCCCCGCAGAGATTATCGACGCCGTGCTGGAACGCTGCTACGATGACTACCTAATTTCTCATTATGACCGGGCCGAGCTTCGCAGGCAGGATATCCGGGCTTTGGCCAATTTTGCCGCCCAGTACAATACCGTCGAGGCCTTTCTTGCCGATGTCGTCTTAGCGGGAGAATTTTCCGGAGAGAACGTAGTGACCGGGCCGACCGAACAGGAATTCGTAATACTCAGCACGGTTCATCAGGCCAAGGGGCTGGAATGGCCTGTTGTTTTCATTCCCTGGCTGGCAGACGGCAGGTTTCCGACGGACCTGGCTATCAATACACAGGAGGATCTGGAGGAAGAAAGGCGCGTCTTCCACGTGGCCGTGACACGGGCCAAAGACGAGTTGTATCTTGTCGCACCGCAACTTTACCGCAACCGTTCTCGCAGCCTGATAATGATGAAGCCGAGCCGTTTTTTAACCGAGGTTGCTCAGGACCTGACCGAGAATATGGAGCTGGAAGAGGGCCTGCCGCATTTGATCGCCGGCGAAAAACAAGATGCCTTGCCCGGACCGGAACAAGTCTGATACGGATTTTTTTCTTGCCTCAAAATCGGAAAAGGCAGCCGAACATATAGACAGGGCCACCGAAGTCGAAACCTGAATCTTGCTTATCGTAATGATATTGGAACTCGAACTGCAGCTCGAAATTTGATACGACCGGTATCATCAGGCCAGCCGTGACGAAAGGAAACAAGCCGTGGGCCAGTGTATCCGTGTCCTCTCCGGTTTCAGAATATGTATCGAATACGTCGGGAATGTACGGATCTTCATAGGTTTCATAATATTCGTATTCCCATGAATCGAGAAACCAGAAGTATCCGATGCCCGCTCCAACGTATGGCTGGAGCCAGTTACTGTCGCCAAATGGATACAAACGCGCGGCAAGACGCAGGTCGTAGATGGAGTAACGATCCGTATAAAATTCTTCAACCAGCACATCATCAACGAATTCCGCATATTCACTGTCATAAGAGCCGAATGATGAGCCGCCGAATGACAGGGCTATGTCGAAGTAGTCGTTGCCGAATCGAGGGCTGGCGATTTCCACCTCGAATCGAGTCCGTGTCGTTTTGTCTAAGTCGGTGGGGCTGTCCATAGTTTGGGCACCCACTTTGATTCCGATTCCGGGGCCGGATCCTCCGGCAAAACTTATGCTCGCCCAGCAGAGCAGCATAATCGCCGAACATATCCGGACTGCGCAGCGATTAGCCGGGCCGGCACGTTCGATAGAAAAACTGTGGATTAGATTCCAGCCTCGCTTTTGCCCCCATCTTTTGTTGGACCTTGTCTGTGCCATTTCGTCGAACTCCTTCTAAAATATGCAGCACATAAAAAACTGCAAATTATCATGATTGTCTTGTCTACTTATAATAGGCACTAAAAGGCGTTTTGGTAACGGCCCTTTTGAATTTACGCTCACGTTTCGCAGCTCACCAATGTTCCATGCAGCCGCAAAAAGATAAGCGTGATTCGCCGGATAATCATTGCTCTGCCATTATCTTGTGGAATTCTAAAGCCGCGGCGATAGAATGGCCCATTCTAAGGTGCAAGACGATGAAAGGTGTATTTAGCAAAAATCCGATAAATGCTTTACATGGCGTTCGTCCGCTATATGGAGCGGCGTTCATGATGGCTATCAGTCTCAGCGCGTGGTGGACGACTATGCCATTTATCGTTCGCAATATCGGCGGCTCGGAGGACCACGTCGGTTACGCCTGGGCCGCGAATATGTTCGGCTACCTGGTTTGTCTGCTCCTGGCGGGCGCAGCTCTCGGCCAGCACAATCCCAAAAATACCACCCGCATCGCCGTGGCCGTTGCCTTTGTTTCGGCCCTGGCAATGAGCGTCGTGGTTTATGCGATCCTGTCGAAGCAGCTCGTCGGTAACCTGGTGCTGATCTGGACCGTAATTGCTGCCGGTGCGGTCGCCGGGGCGGCAATGTCACTATTCTGGCCTTTTCTTATGAGCTGGGTCTCCGAGGACTTCGAAGGCCCGACCTTGAATCGCCGGCTTGGAACCTACAACGGTGCCTGGTCCGGTGCCGCTATTGTAGGCCCTTTGCTCGGCGGTATCTTCATCGAGACAAATACCGTCTTTCCCGTCGTCTTTGCTACCTGCGGCATGTTTGTCTGCTTTCTATTTCTAAGCGTAGCAACTGACGGCTCGGTCCATGCGAGTCTGTTTGGTGACGAGGACGCTAAACCCGTCGCCGGCTGTGAAAACAGGGCCGACCTGATGCGCTTCCGCTGGATTGCGCGCATTGCTCTATTCAGCTCCTGGGCATGCCTCGGCGTTACACGCTCGCAGTTTGCGCTGCTTTTCACCGACATCGGTTTTTCCGAGACATGGTTCGGCATAATGGTCACGATATTCGGCGTCTGCAATTTCGCCGTGATGACGGCCGCCGGCAGATGCGCCTTCTGGCACTTCAAATCCGCTCTCTTGCTCGCGGTCCCGGTGCTGCTTTCAGTATCGCTTGTACTGATTATTTACGGCCGGTCGCTCCCGGTATTTGCCCTGTCATTTATCGTTATGGGCTGCGGCTTCGGTTTTGCATACAGCTCGCACCTCTACTACGGCGCCTGCGGCACAAAAAAACGTTCCGTACAGATGGTTGTTCACGAAACCACAATCTCTATCGGGGTAATAGTCGGCTCGGGTGCCGGCGGATACTTCGCAAAGAATCTCGGCCTCCACTGGCCGTACTTCTTTGCCCTGATCCTCATAGCAGCAGGATTTCTCGCCCAGCTCATTCTATTGCTTAACGGCAAATATACACAAAACGCAAATCGCAAATCGTAAATAGAAAATAATAAATTCAAAAGACCACCAACTACCAACCACGAAGGACACGAAGAACCACGAAGAAAAATCAATAGACAATAGACAATAGAAAATAGTAAATTGTTTTGCTTTCTTCTCCAAAAAGTGCTAATATTAAGTTTTCGAGAGGTCCGCAACGATTAGAGATAGTTAAGGAAATGACTGATGGCGGAAAAATTACCGGTCATAATTGAGCGAAAAGCTAAGAAATTTATTGAAAATTTGGATTCGACAAAGCGAGGAAAACAGGTTGTCTCACGAAGGAGAGTTGCCGACCATGGCGAAGTTTATACTGATAAGCGAGAAGTAAATGCCATGCTTGATTTGGTGAAGCAGGAAACGAAGAGAATTGAATCACGATTCCTGGAGCCTGCTTGCGGTACGGGGAATTTTTTGGCGGAAGTATTAGACAGAAAACTTCGCGTCGTTGAAAATCGATACGGCAAGAGCCAGTTAGAATATGAACGGTATTCGTTTATCGCTGTGTCCAGCATATACGGTATCGACATCCTTGAAGATAATGTCGTAGAATGCAGAAAGCGACTTTTTGACATTTTTAATAAGCACTACAGCAACCTTTACAAAGAGGAATGCCCGGATGCGATCAAATACATTCTTGAGCGTAATATCATCTGGGGAGATGCGCTCACACTTAATACGATATGCGAGAATATAAAGCCGATTGTGTTTTCTGAGTGGTCGTCTGTCAACGGCAGTATGATAAAACGCAGGGATTTTTCTTTCCACACACTGGTTTCTCATGGCGAAACAAAAGAACTACCGCTTTTTTCCGATCTTGGGGAGGAGGCCTTTATTCCTGAACCTGTAAAAGAGTATCCCTTAATCCACTTCCTGAGGATCGCTGATGTTGAACAGCCATAATTACAATCCCGATGTACTGACCTGCCTTGCGAACTTGAGCAGCGATGAAGTCTTTACGCCGCCCAAACTGGCCAATGAAATACTTGATTTACTGCCACAGAAAATCTGGAACGATAAGAATGCCAGATTTCTCGATCCGTTTTGCAAGTGCGGCGTATTTCTGAGGGAGATTGCCAGAAAATTGGATGTCGGCCTGGAAAGGACAATTCCAGATAAGCAGAAAAGAATAAACCATATTTTCAAAAACCAGCTTTTCGGCATAGGCATAACAGGATTGACTTCACTGCTTTCAAGGCGAAGCGTTTACTGTTCAAAAACCGCAAACGGGAAATACTCTGTCTGCGAGAGCTTCGACAATCATCAGGGCAATATCATTTTTGAGCGGATTGAGCATACCTGGGAAAACAATAGATGTACCTTTTGTGGGGCAAGCAAAGAAAACTTCGATAGAAGTGAAGACCTCGAAACACATGCCTATCAGTTTATACACACAGAAAAACCGGAGGACATATTCAAAATGAAGTTTGATGTAATCATTGGAAATCCGCCGTATCAATTAAATGATGGTGGATTTGGAAGAAGCGCCTCACCAATTTACCACCGATTTGTTCAGCAGGCCATGAAGATGAATCCTCGCTATTTGACCTTGATCATTCCTGCGAGATGGTTTGCTGGTGGGAAAGGATTAGACGATTTCAGATCAGAAATGCTAAACGACAATAGAATACGCAAGATCGTTGACTTTGAAAACAGTTCTGAAGTCTTTCCGGGTGTAGATATAGCCGGCGGCATCTGTTACTTCCTTTGGGAACGCGACTCAAGGGGCCAGTGCGAGGTGACAAATTTCCATAAAGGAGAGCAAGTTGTTTCGGTCAGACAGCTTAACGAGTTCGATACATTTATCAGGCATAGCCGTTCTGTCCCTATCATACGCAAGGTACTCGCTAAGAAGGAAAATAGCAACCGGCGTCTAAGTGATGTTGTGTCTTCACGAAAACCGTTCGGTTTGCCAACAAACTACACACCTAAGGATAGAGGGGTCCCTTGCTGGTTTATACAAAAAATTGGATTGAAGTACGCAAATAAATCCGATGTAAACAACGAGAGGAATTTGCTCGAAAAATGGAAACTACTAATCCCGCCTGCTCCTATTGCAGGTCAAACTGATTTCTCTAAACCGGTGGGCTTTTACTATGAGGGAAACACGAGAATAGCTAAACCAGGGGAATGTTGCACTGAGTCATGGTTAGTTGCATGCGCTTTTTCGACCAAGGCAGAGGTCGTTTCGTTTAAGTCATACCTTTTTACAAAAATGGTCAGATTCCTTTTGCTACAAACTGTAATTTCGCAACACGTTACGAAACAGAATTTTTGCTTTGTGCCGGATCTTGGGAAATATGAGGGTGAGTATACCGATGAGATGTTATATAAGAGGTGGGACATTAATAAAGAGGAATGGGAATTTATTGACTCTAAAATATCGTGAGGGAATGATATGAGAATTTACCGCCGAACAATTTCGAAATCGTTGTGCTTGACAAAAGATGAAATTGCCTTTATCGAATCAATGATACGTCCGATGGAGGTTATCGATGAATAGAGAGCAGGCCCTTGCGGTTTTTGGAGATTATAAAAACCGGCTGAAGAAGGAAGGAAGTCAAACGGTTACAATTTGTAACGGTTTGGGTAAAAAAGAAGGAAGTGAGTCGGTTATGAAATGTAACCAACTGAAAATAACTGGCGGCACAGGTATAGTAAATCACAGAGGATAAAGTATGGAAAAGGAACGTTCGTTAGTTGCTTTTGAAAATTATAAAATCCGCAGATTTTATGATGAAAAGAGCGAAACGTGGTATTTTTCAGTTATCGATATAGTGGGGGCGTTAACAGACAGCGCAAATCCGCGAGATTACTGGTTTAAGATGAAAATCCGTGTCAAAACCGAGGACGGACTTGAGTTGTCGACAATTTGTCGACAACTGAAACTGGAGTCTTCCGATGGGAAGAAGTATGCTACAGATTGTGCAGATGTTAAAGGATTATTGCGTATCATTCAGTCTATACCCTCACCCAAAGCGGAACCTTTTAAGCAGTGGCTTGCCAAGGTAGGCTACGAACGGATTCAGGATATGAGCGATCCAGCCCGGTCGCTTGACCGTGCCCGAGAGTATTGGCAGCAGCACGGCAGGAGCGAAAAATGGATTCAGCAGCGGATGATGGGGCAGGAAACACGCAATAAACTGACCGACTACTGGAAAGAACATGATATTAAGGGCGAAAAAGAATACGCCGTTCTAACCAATATTATTCACCATGAATGGAGCGGCGTTTCCGTTAAAAAGCATAAGGAAATCAAGAATCTTAAGACCCAAAACCTGCGAGACCACATGAGCGAAGCGGAGCTTATTTTTGCCGCTCTTGCCGAGCTTTCAACTCGTCAGATTGCCGAGAGTGTTGAAGCTACAGGAATGGATGAAAATGCAGAGGCTGGCACAAAAGGCGGTAAAATTGCACAGAAAGCCCGCCTCGAACTTGAGCAGAAAACCGGCAGGAGCGTGGTAACAGGAGAGAACTTTTTACCTCCGGCAGAGCAAAAAAGAAGACTAAAAAGTGGAAAAACGCAGAATAAGAAAAAATGACATAATAAGTTGCGGACAGGAGAGATATTTTTAATGAGCGAGAAGAACTTTTTCCCTCAAAGACCCGATTCCGTACCAACTATATATGCTTATGAGGATACGAATCCTCAATATAAAGGCTTATTGAAAATCGGCTATACTACTGTTGATGTAACTGCTCGCGTAGCTCATCAGTATCCTACTCTCAGGCCGGGGCCACTGCCATATCGAATTGTACTCGAAGAGCCGGCAATGCGTAATGACGGCACAACCTTTCTCGACTATGAGGTTCACCGATATCTTAGACAGACAGGAATAAAAAACCCGGAAGGTGAATGGTTCAAGTGTTCGGTTAACGATGTCAAAGCAGCCGTTATCGCTGTTCGAACCGGTCAGATGAATGAGGAAAACCGCTGCCTTGATTTTAAGATGCGTCCGGAACAGATGGCGGCAGTTGAAAAAACGGCTGCCTATTTTAAAAGTTTCAGGAAAGAAAACCATGATAAGACACCCCATTTTCTTTGGAACGCCAAAATGCGGTTTGGCAAGACTTTTGCCACTTATCAGCTTGCAAAAAAAATGAAGTGGTCAAAAGTGCTTGTACTAACCTTTAAACCTGCGGTTCAAAGTGCATGGGAAGAAGATTTAAAATCCCATATTGATTTTGAGGGTTGGCAATTTATCTCCCGTAACGGCTTAAGTAGTGAAGATGTAAAAAAGGACAAACCGTTTGTCTGCTTTGGGTCTTTTCAGGATTATCTTGGAAAAAATTCCGCAGGCGGGATTAAGGCACAAAACGAATGGGTTCATACTACCAACTGGGACTGCGTTGTATTGGATGAATATCATTATGGGGCTTGGCGGGAAAACGCGAAAGAACTATTTGAAGCTGAAGATGCTAAAGAAGTTGAGTTTGCAGAAGGGGAAGGTATAGAGTATTTTGATGAAGAAATAATGCCAATAACAACGAATGCTTATTTATATCTTTCCGGTACTCCTTTTCGGGCAATTACTTCAGGTGAGTTCATAGAGGAGCAGATATTTAACTGGACATATTCTGATGAACAGCGGTCAAAAGAGCAATGGCAAGGCAATGATAATCCATACACCCCGCTGCCAAGAATGGTGCTGCTTACCTATCAACTGCCGGATTCGATCCGTGAAATCGCTATGCAGGGCGAGTTTGACGAGTTTGATTTGAATGTATTTTTTTCTGCCGAAGGAATAGGCAATAAAGCAAAATTCAAGTACCAGAATGAAGTACAAAAATGGATTGATTTAATTCGCGGGGCTTTTTCAGAGACGACAATTGATAATCTTAAATTGGGAGCAAAAAAACCTCCCATGCCGTTTTCTGATACTCGTCTGTTGACTGTGCTGTCTCATACATTTTGGTTCCTACCCAGTGTTGCCTCGTGTCATGCCATGCGCAACCTGCTGGCGCAGAAGCAGAACCGGTTTTATCATGATTACCGGGTGCTTGTGGCCGCCGGAAGCAGCGCAGGGATCGGTGTAGCGGCGTTGCCACCCGTGCACGAGGCGATGGATAATCCCCTGAAAACTAAGACGATCACTCTTTCCTGCGGCAAATTAACCACTGGCGTTACGGTAAGGCCGTGGACGGGTATTCTCATGCTTCGCAATTCTTCAAGTCCCGAAACATATTTTCAAGCAGCGTTTAGAGTACAAAATCCTTGGACAATTAAGAATCCTGACAGCACTTCACCAAACAAAGAGGAAATTATCAAAAAAGAGTGTTATGTTTTTGACTTCGCTCCTGATAGAGCATTACGTCAAATTGCCGAGTATAGCTGTCGATTAAATGTAGATGAAACAAATCCGGAAAAAAAAGTTGCGGAATTTATCAGCTTTCTTCCTGTGCTTGCTTACGATGGAAGTTCAATGAAAATGATCGATGCCGCCGGAATTCTGGATATGGCAATGAGTGGTACGACCGCAACGCTTCTCGCAAGGCGCTGGGAAAGTGCATTACTGGTTAATGTGGATAATTATACTTTGCAGCGGTTGATGAATAACAAGGCGGCATTGGCTGCCTTAATGAGTATTGAAGGTTTTAGAAATCTTAATCAGGACATTGAAACTATCATTAATAAATCAGAAGCTATTAAAAAAGTCAAAAAAGAAGCCAATGACAGAGAATTAACGAAAAAAGAAAAAAGAGAACTCTCGGAAGAGGAAAAAAAATATAAAAGCCTTAGAAAGCAAATACAGGAGAAACTTATTAAATTCGCCACCCGTGTCCCGGTCTTTATGTATTTGACCGATTATAGAGAGCGAAGCCTGAAAGACGTGATTACGCAACTGGAGCCGGGGCTTTTCAAAAAAGTTACCGGGTTGTCTGTTAAGGATTTTGAGTTGCTTATAAGCCTTGGTGTGTTTAACAGCGCATTGATGAACGATGCTGTTTATAAATTCAAACGGTATGAGGACGCCAGTTTGGTATATACTGGTATAGACAAGCATGAAGATGAAAATATTGGTCTTTATGACACTGTATTGAGCTCGGAAGATTATCAAGCTACATTCGAGAATAGTTAAATGTCAAGCAGAAGAAAAAGGCTACCGCTAAAACGTAGCGGCAACTTGTTAAAGGGAAGCCAAATATCCACAATTTACGAAACCATCGACGCTCTCGGTGGTTGGCCCTTTTGATTTACTATACCCACCTTCGCTGGCACAAGCTTACGATTTACCCCGTGAGATGACGGCTTCGCCTATCTCATGGGGTGAACTATTGTCCCTGCTTTCGCAGGGATGACAATATTATTGCTCTGCGTCCTCTGCGATCTCTGTGGCCCTTGCCATTGACTATTTTCTACTGACTATTGACTATTTTATCTGCGTTCATCTGCGGTTAATTGACATGCAGCGAGTCACGGAGATTTTTCTGGAATTCCCCCGCCCATTTACGTTATTTTTCGTATAACTATTCGTATGTCGTATGTAGTATGTCGTATGTAGTATGTCGTGTCTTGTCCTGTGATAGGTTGTCAGCTAAATGATATGATAACTTATTGCAGGA
>CAYTNN010000155.1:0-11162 GCA_964439135.1 uncultured Pirellulales bacterium | reverse complement strand
CAAAATCATCGCGATAACGAGTGAAGGTACGAGACTTATAAGTCCTGTGCGCAGAACGTACTTCCACATCGAAATTTGATTATCGAACAGCAGGGAAAGCAGCCTCGGCTGTTTTTTCTGCTCGACTGTTATATTCTGTTCCGGCTCCAGGTTTCACCTCTGTAAATGTTCTGCAAATTACCCAAAATACCTGAAATACGCAACGATTAAACTCACTTTGTACGGCCGAATTGATGGCTCAAATGTCTTCCTGAGTCAATTATGACCTGTTAGGTTCCCGTCCGGAGCCTTATAGTGACACGAAAACCCGATAATTGTTTTCTCTTGACATTTCTAAAGCATGCCGGTATTTGTCCAATTCTAAATTTTGTTGTCTAAATAGCCGATGAGTTGTTCGGAAGTAAGAGTTTTGTCTTCCTTGAGACAGCAAACCCCGGGTAAAACCCGGGGCTAAATACTTATTAGGTAAGCTTTTTTATGGCAAAGACAAATTCTAAAAAATCTCTTGTGATAGTCGAATCGCCTGCCAAGGCGAAAACTATACACAAGTATCTGGGCCCGGATTTCGAGGTACAGGCCTCGATGGGGCACGTACGCGATCTGCCTTCGAAGGGCCTGAACGTCGATATTGAGAACGATTTCGAGCCTACATACGATATCATGCCCGGCAAGAAACGCACCGTAACAGCACTGAAAGCCGCGGTTAAGCACTGCGACAAGCTGTATCTGGCAACCGACCTTGACCGTGAAGGCGAGGCGATTGCCTGGCATCTTGCCCAATTGCTCGGCGTCCCGGAGGAGAAGACCTACCGCGTTATATTCAACGCAATCACGCATACGGCGATCAAGCAAGCTTTTGCTGAGCCGGGCAAGCTTGATATGGACAAGGTTATGGCCCAGCAGGCCCGGCGAATCCTTGACAGGATCGTCGGTTATCAGATCAGTCCGCTGCTGTGGAAGAAAGTTACCCGGGGTCTTTCGGCCGGCCGAGTTCAGTCGATTGCGGTTAAAATTATCGTCGAGAAGGAAAAAGAGATTCGCAAGTTCGAGGCCCAGGAATACTGGCTGATTCCCGCTGTTTTCACGGCTGATTTGCAGAACGATTACAGTCGCCAGTGGCTCGATTTCATGCAGACTAAGTCCGAGAATGACAAGCCGCCGACTCTCGCGGAACAAAGTCGATGGCTCACGGAGCGTAAGGCATTCAAGGCCGAACTCTACAAAATCGACGACAAGGAATTCAAGGCGACCGGCAAAGAACAGGCTGAGCCTGTTTTCAACGCGTTAAAGCAGGCGGAATTCAAGCTCGCCGATTTGCAAACAAAACAATCGGTTTCCAAGCCCTCGGCGCCATTTATCACATCCACTCTGCAACAGGCGGCGGCAAACCGTCTGGGCTTTGCTACAAAAAGAACCATGCGTGTCGCCCAGCAGTTGTACGAGGGCATAGACCTCGGCTCGATGGGGTCACTTGGCCTAATTACGTACATGAGAACCGACAGCACCCACCTTTCGGGTGAAGCCATCAAGGAGGTTCGAAAGTACGTCGAGATGCATCTCGGCACGGATTACATGCCCAAGGAAGCCAAGTTTTACGCTTCCAGGAAAAACGCTCAGCAGGCTCACGAAGCCATCCGCCCGACCGACGTGGACCTTACGCCGGACGATATCAAGCCGTTTCTGAGCGACGAGCAATATAAGCTCTATAATATTATCTGGCGCCGATTCGTCGCCTGCCAGATGTCTTCGGCCATATGGGATGTAACGAATCTTAATATCTCGGCAGACACGTCGGTAGGTTGCTGCAGGTATCGAACGACCGGTAGAATTTTGGTCTTTGACGGCTTTACGAAAATCTGGCCGATTACGTCAAACGAGCAGGAACTGCCTTTGATGGAGGTCGGTCAGACGCTGGCGGTGGTCGATATCAAGGCCGATCAGCATTTTACCAAACCGCCGGCAAGATTCACCGAAGCGGCCCTGGTCAAGGCCCTCGAAAAAGAGGGGATCGGCAGGCCGAGCACTTACGCGTCGATCATAAGCACAATACAGGATCGAAAGTACGTCGAGCAGAAAGAGAAGAAATTCTACGCCACCGATATCGGCGAGGTCGTTACGGAAAAACTCAGCGAGTACTTCCCGAAGATAATGGACATTGCATTTACCCGCTATATGGAAGAGCAGCTCGACAAAATCGAAGAACAGCACCTCGACTGGATCGGGGTACTGAAAGATTTCTACGGACCGTTCAAGGTAAATCTCGATAAGGCACTGGCCGAAATGAAACACGCCAAAGCGGAAGTGACTCCCAGCGAATACGAATGTCCCAAGTGCGGCAAGCAGCTCGTTTACAGATTCGGTAAAAACGGAAAATTCCTGAGCTGCTCGACATACCCGGAGTGCACGTTCGCATGTCCCTGTGACAAGGAAGGTAAGATGGTCGAGGAAAAATTAAGCGAACACGAATGTCCCAAGTGCGGCAAGCCGATGATGCATAAGAACGGCCGGTTCGGGCCGTTCCTCGGATGCAGCGACTATCCCGAATGTAAAACGACTCTCAAACTGGACAAGGAAGGCAACGTCCTGCCCCCGAAACCGCCCGCAGAGCCTACTGGCGTTAAGTGCTATAAGTGCAAGAGCGGCGAACTGGTAATCAGGCAGAGCAAGAAAGGTCCCTTCATGGGCTGCAACAGGTTCCCAAAGTGCAGGACGATTATCAGCGTCAAACAGCTTGACCATCTCAAACAACTGCAATCCGAAGGGAAATGGCCGCCTGAAACAATCGAGCAGGCCGACGTGCTTCTCGGACGTAAGAAGGCCAAAGAAACAGTAAAAGCCAGACAATAACACCGCGCCATTCCCGAATTAGAATCCCAGTTTGCTTATACAGAGCCGCAACTGTAAAGCAGCGGTTACTGCATCAAGCGTATAGTGTCAAACGTCCCTTTTTATCGAATTTTTATACTCCAACCAATTTTGCAGAAAACCCCGAAAGCCTGCCGATATAGATTAATTGTAACTGTTAGGTGCCGTGGTTTGCGCGCCCGTGACTAAAGCATGCACAGTAGAGTGAGTAAAGGAACTGCGGCCCAGGTATTGGCTTTGAGAACAAGCCTCTTATGGGACGTAATAAAGTGTTGGAGGTGTGAACCCCGTCAGAGATGCTGTTACGGGGGACATAACGTAATGAATAAAACAATCCGCCGAAGCCGGAATAACGAAGTGAAAAAGAAAAAAACATATAAAAGAGCTAAAAAACACCAGGCACAAGGTTCGATATCTCGGACGGCGCTGAGGTGCCTTGGGGTTGGTGTGTGTCTCGTGCTCTTATTCAGTTGCTTGAGTTTCGACATCGGTGACTGGCCGAGTGGTTTTGAGTCTCCTAATAATAACCCGACGGCTAACTGGTGCGGCTCGATAGGGGCTTTTTGCGCTTACTATCTTCTCTACTATGTCGGACCGGGCATCTTTATCGTGCTGGTATCGGCAATTTACCTATGGGGTTCCAAACTCGCAGGTCGTACCGTGGATCAATTGATTTTACGGACCGTTGGATTAGGCCTTGTCACGGTGGCCGCTTCGATGAGTTTCTATTGCCTATGGCCCTATCGTTATTTCAATTTCCCGACCGGGTCAGGGGGAATTCTCGGGACCGGGGCGGCACAGCTTATGCAAAGTCATTTTGCTTTACTTGGTACTTATATATTACTTGCGGCCATCTGGGTGGTCGGAGCGGTTTTGTTGGCCGATGGCCTGATGTTAATGGTGCTAAGCGGGCTCGGCTATACGACCGCCAAGATAATGGGCGTTGCAATACCGGCCTGGTCCGCTGCAAAGGAGCATTCACAGGTTCTCAACGAGATATGGCGAGAATTAAGTGCCCGGCAAAAACCCGCGGTTGTCACAAGTGAAATACCGAAACCGCCGGAGATTGACAAGTCATTACGACCGGAAAGTATTGCAGTGACACGTTTGGAAGGTAAAAAGCCCGGTCCCCTGGGTGACCAGGCATCTAAAAGTCCTTTCGTTCAGCCCTCCTACGATGATTACGAGCTGCCGCCATTGGATTTGCTGGCTGAACCTGAGCATAGTTTTGCTGCGGTGCAGGAAAAGGTTGTTAAAGCAAAGGCAAGCGCTTTAGAGAAGCTGCTGTCGGAGTTCAATATCAATGCGCGGGTGGTCGCGGCTGATTCCGGTCCTGTTGTGACAATGTTCGAGCTTGAGCTTGCGGCAGGTGTTAAGGTCAGCCAGATATCCGCCCTTTCGAACGATATGGCTCGTGCGCTGGGTGTCGGTGCCGTCCGTGTTGTGGCTCCACTGCCCGGCAAGCACACGATAGGGATCGAGGTGCCAAACAGCGAGAAAGAAAAAGTCCGCATGAAGGATATGTTCGAGCTGGCGGGCAGCAAACCACAAAAGATGCAGATACCGCTGTACCTTGGCAAGGACTCTTCAGCCGAGGCGCTTGTTTCGGATCTGACGAAGATGCCCCATTTGCTTATTGCCGGCACAACCGGCTCGGGCAAAAGCGTCTGTATAAACAGCATCATTACGAGCGTGCTTCTCACGAAACGGCCGGATGAGGTCAAGATGATTCTTATCGACCCCAAGATGGTCGAGATGACGGCTTTTAATACCATTCCGCACCTGATGTGCCCGATAGTCACTGAGACCAAGATGGCTGTCCAGATACTCGAATGGGCCACGGTAAAGATGGATGAGCGTTATGCCCTGCTGGCCGAGGCCAAGGTTAAGAATGTTGCCGAGTTTAACAAACTCGATTCCGACGAGATTCTCAGGCGGTTTAATCCGAGCAGTCCGGAAGAAGAAGCGATGATTCCGAAGAAACTGCCGTATATTGTGATAGTGATCGATGAGCTTGCCGACTTGATGATGACCGCGCCCAAGGAGATAGAGGCTTATATCGTTCGCCTCGCACAAAAGAGCCGGGCGGTCGGCATTCATATTGTCCTGGCTACCCAGCGGCCTCAGGCAACGGTCGTGACCGGGCTGATCAAATCGAACATGCCGACACGTATCGGTTTCCGCGTGGCCGCCAGGATGGACAGCCGGATTATCCTCGACCAGAACGGCGCTGAAACGCTGCTCGGCGAGGGCGATATGCTGTTCTTAAAACCGGGAACGAGCGATCTGGCTCGTGCCCAGGGCACTTATGTCGATGATGGCGAGATAAAGCGGATTGTAAAGCACCTGAAGGAGGTTGCCGAGCCGCAATTCCATCCCGAGCTTACCCGGCTTAAGACAATCGATACGTCTGATATGGCCAGGGACGAGCTGTTCGACGATGCGGTGCGTATGGTACTGGAGACCAAACGAGGCAGCGTCTCACTGCTTCAACGAAGGCTTAATGTCGGTTATGCCAGGGCTTCGAGGATAATCGAGATGATGGCCGCCTCGGGAATACTCGGCGAGTACAAGGGCAGCCAGGCTCGCGAAGTGATGATGACGCTGGAAGAGTATGAGCGTATCCGTGAGCAGATGGACTCGGACGCCGAGGCGGGTTATGAAGACCTCGCCGAGCCCGACGAGTCTTCGGAGCCGGCTTATGTCAGTGAGGGTCAGCGGGAATACCTCGCCACCGACAGCGACGATGAAGACTGAAACGATATTTAAAAAAGCAGATTAAATTTCATAAGATTTTGATTTTGTCATTTCCATTCGCAATTCGACAGCAAGGCCCGTATCTGGTAGACTTTTACGGTTATGAGCAGGGACCTTAAAGACAAAACGCCGGGCGAGATCGAGCAGATCGTAGAATCTCTGGGCGGCAAAAAATACCTGGCAGGATACATTTTTCATTTCATCCATACAAAGGATGCCGAAGAGATTTCCGAAATCAAGCCTTTGAGCAAGGTTTTTCGAGAGCAGCTTGCCGGCCAGGGATATTTTATCTCCCGGCTTTCCGTCCTGAACAAGCTGGCAGACAAAGACGGGACCGCTAAGTACGCCTTTGCCCTGGGCGACGGCGGCCGGATAGAAACCGTACTGCTGCTCGACGGCAGAAGGAGAACGCTGTGCGTTTCGACCCAGGTTGGTTGCGCGATGGCTTGTACATTCTGCGCTACGGCAAAGCTCAAGCTCCGGCGAAACCTCACGTCCGCCGAAATCGCCGACCAGGTCAACACCGTGCAAAAAGACGCCGGCCGAATCAGCAACGTGGTATATATGGGAATGGGTGAGCCGCTCGCTAATTATGCCGCGGTGGTAAAGTCGCTCGGGATTTTGAACCATCCGAAAGGCAAGAATATCGGCATACGGCATATAACGGTCAGCACGTGCGGCCTGGCGCCGGAGATTCGCAAGCTCGCATCCGAAGACGTGCATCCCAGGCTGGCCGTCTCGCTGAACGCGCCGACCGACGCACTGCGGACGAAGCTGATGCCGATCAATGCCAAATACCCGATAGCCGAATTGCTCAAGGCCGTACGGTTTTATCAGGACAGGACCCGCCAGCGTGTCACCTTCGAGTACGTGCTGATTAAAGGATTGAACGACTCGGCCGGCCATGCGAAAATGCTTGTAAATTTGCTTAAAGGACTGGCGTGCAACGTGAATCTGATCGAGCACAACCCGTTTCCCACATGCAAGTACGACGGTAGCGGCAGCGCCCGCATCAGGGAATTTGCCGCTGTCCTGGGCCAGGCCGGCATCGAAACGACCACACGCTTCAGGATGGGCCGGAATATCAAGGCCGCCTGCGGCCAGCTCGGAGCCGACTGGCTGGGCGGTAAAATGAAATGAGCACAAATCCATGAGAGACAGAATTTCAATCATTACAATTGGCCTGTCGCCCGCGTGGGATATTACCTGCCGGGGACGGAATATCGACTGGGGCCTGCACCAGGAAATCGACGAGCAGACCGTTCGGCCTGCGGGAAAAGCGCTCAATGTCTCCAAGGCGCTCGCGTGGATGGGGCAGAGAAATATCGCGGCCGGCCTGTGGGGTAGCGGCGACCATGAGCAGATGCTGGCAGCCGTGCGGAGCTTATGGCCGTCGATTCGGGTAAAATTGACTCCCGTTGCAGCTCCCACGAGACAGAATATCACAATTGTCGATTCGGCCAAAAACAAAGAGATGCACCTGCGCAACAAGAGCCGGCTGGCCTCGGCAAAGACTTTGAAAAAATTGCAGGCCGACCTGGAAAAAATCGTGCACAAGGGCAGCATTTGTGTCTTTGCCGGGACAATGCCGGACGGCGGGCTTTTGGGCGATGTGATTCGGATTGTCGAGTTCTGCAAAAGCCGCCGGGCGAAAATCGTTCTGGATACTTCAGGGTATCCCTTAAAAGAGATAGTTAATACCGGTTCCGCCTGGCTGATAAAGCCGAACGTCGAGGAATTAAGCGAACTGCTGGGCGAGCAGGTTAAGGATGGGCCCGTAAGTCTGGCCCGAGCCGGCCGAAAGTTGCTGGATAAGGTTGAAATTGTCCTTATCAGCCGTGGCGCCAGGGGCGGCGTAGTCGTTACCAAAGACGGCGCCTGGCAGGGCAGGTGTGCCGGCCGCGTAAAGGTATTCTCGACCGTCGGCTGCGGCGACTTCCTGCTGGCTGGTTTCCTGAAAGATAGTTCTGTCATGGACGCTGCACTCAAGACCGCGATAAAAGTCGCCACGGCAAGAGCCTGGGGCTGGACCGAGAAAATGAACTGGCTGGATGCACAAAATAGCATGGAAGTACAGGTCAGGCGGATATGAAAGAAACAGGCTGGAAATCCCGTGACACATCCTGGTCACTGCTGTTTACGGCAATTCTTCTGTCTTTTTATTTTATTTACCTGCTATTACGAATAGATACGAAACTCATCTACCAATCTCAGGAGCCGGTCTTTTTCTTCGATCGATACTTCATCAAAGATTTTTTCAGCTATCCGGGAGGAGTAAACGAACTGGCCTCCGGATTCCTTTCACAGTTCTTTTATTATTCATGGACGGGAGCGTTGCTGCTCGTTCTTGTTTTCGCCTTTGTCACCTTGAACACATGGCTGCTCATCCGGTCAATCACCGCGATTCGGCCGATTCTTTATCTGCACTGGATACCATCAATTATCCTCCTGGCCTTACACAGTGACTATAAATTTCCGCTCGTTCTGACGCTGGGACTGCTCTGGGCTTTGCTCGGAATCAATATCTATATTCGCCTTGCTCGGTCAAAAAGTATCCTGCGATTACTTCTCTATCTGATTCTCCAGACAATCCTGTATTATGTGACTGCCGGCCAGGCTTTTATCTTTTCGCTGGTTATAATACTCTATGAGGTTCTACATCATCGCAGCATTGTTTTATCTTTGCTTTACACCTTATTTGCCGCGCTGCTGCCCTATATCACAGCTTCGACATTATTTATTATTCGCGTTCGAGACGCTTATACTATGCACCTGACATCCTGTGATATGTATAGGGTGACCTGGTTGTCCTGGGTGCTGTACGCATTCTTTCCGCTTGTTCTGCTGCTGGTAACGGTTGAGGGCGGATATATCAAAGCCCGGAAAACCAACGCGACCAATCTTTGGGACAGGCTTGCATGCCGCCGTTCTGTTCCGATACGATTGATCCAGGCTGTCATGATTTTTTCTCTCGTTGCCATATCCACCTTTTACTCATACAACAAAAAGGAAAAAGCTTTTTACTTAATCGACCACTATGCGCGATTTGAAGAATGGCAAAATGTGCTCGATATTGCGCAAAAGGGTCTTCCGATTAGTAATGTCGTTCAATGCCAGGTCAATAGAGCGTTGTACCATACCGGTTATTTGTGCGATAAAATGTTCGGCATGACACAGCTTTTCGGGAGCGATGGAATTTTCATGCGTGAAAGCGTTCGTGCACCTTTTGCGCTCCAGCACAGCGATCTGTTTTTCGACCTCGGTCTTATCAATGAGTCGGAACACTGGGCCCATGAAGCCATAGCCGCTAACGGAGATACAGCGTGGAATCTTCAGCGTCTTGTGCTGGTGAATCTGCTGAAAGGCAAGCGTGACATCGCGGCCAAATATCTGGGAATGCTGCGTAAAACCATGTGGCATAAAAAATGGGCTGAAGAACATCAACAGTACCTTTCCGACGAGAATGATTTTGCAGAGCATCCGAAATATCGATATCTCAAAAGTGTTATGCCTGAATCCGATTTCCTCGTTTCTCCCGCCGAGCCGGAGCTGTGTCTGGAAGAGCTGTTACAGAATACGAAGAATAAAATGGCATTCGAATATTTCATGGCGTGCTGCCTTCTGGAAGGGCGGATCGGTCGTTTTGCAAAGCACCTCCAGCAATTGAATTATTATGATTATCCAAAAATTCCACGGCATTTCGAAGAAGCCATGCTTATTTACAATCAACTTGCAGGCGGCAAGGGCATCGCCTTACAGGGTAAAACCATCTCAGAGCAGACAATTCGGAAGTTCGATGATTTCAATAGCATTATGGCAAAGCATAAAAAGGATAAAAAAGCAGCACGTAAAGAGCTGACAAAATACAGAGATACTTACTGGTTTTATGGATTATACTATTATAGAGACGACGAGTAATCATATGCCCCGATTTAAGATTTTTATTATTTTTCTTTTTGTCTGCATCGCAGCGGTGACATTATGCCCCGGCTGCAAGGGCGAGAAACCGAATCTTGAAGCCTGCCGCTCCATCGAAAAACAACCGGCCATATCTCCGGATTATACCAATACGACCCTCCCTCCGAACATTGCTCCGACCAACTTTGTCATCGAAGAAACAGCCAGCGCATATTATGTTCGGATTTCATCTGAACAAGGCCAAGATATTGACATATTCAGTCGATCCTCCAACATCAGGATTCCTGTAAAACCATGGAAAATATTATTAAGCCGGAATCGTAATAAGTCTTTGCTCATAACCATTTTTATCCGGGACAAGGAAGGTAAATGGAGTCGTTTCACTCCTATTGAGAATTTCATTGCCCCGGAAGAAATCGATTCGCATCTCGTTTACCGGCTCATGAAACCGCTGTACCAGTATTGGGACCAGCTGGGCATATATCAACGCGATTTGACAAGCTATGACGAACGTCCCATTGTTCTGAACACGGCGATGGGCAAAAATTGTGTCAACTGTCATTCTTTTCATAATTACAATCCGGACCGAATGATATTTCATATGCGAGCCGGGGCGGTCGGCACATCGATGATAATGGCATACGATAACGAAACTTCCAAGGTAGATACTTCGACATCTTTCAACCACGCTACGTCATACAGATCGTGGCATCCGAACGGCCAAATCATCGCGTTCGCTTTTAATACGGTAAAGCAGGTTTTTCATGCCGTCGGCAAAAACCTCGATGTTTACGACAGGGCCTCCGACCTTCTGCTTTATAACGTCAAAACCAATACAATCACAACATCCCCCAAAATATCGACTTCCGAGCGATTGGAGACATATCCCGAATGGTCTCCGAACGGCAAGTACCTCTACTTTTGCAGTACACCGGCGCTGGACATTTATGACACAGATGAACATCCCTTAAAAAAAATGAAATATGATTTAATGCGCATCTCCTACGATGTCCAGACCGATTCATGGGGCGAGATTGAGCCTGTTTTGCTCGCAAGCAAATTGGGCCTGAGCGTCGCCCATCCGAAGCTCTCGCCCGACGGCAAATATATTCTTTTATGCATGTCGGAATATTCATATTTCCCGCTCTATATGCCGGATTCGGACTTGTATCTGCTGGATACCGAAACACTGGAATTTCATAAGCTGGCAAAGATAAACAGCGACCGGGCGGAAAGTTATCACTGCTGGTCCAGTAACGGCCGTTGGGTTGTCTTCAGCAGCAAGCGTCAGGATGGATTATGCACGCATCCTTATTTCAGCTACTTTGATTCTAACGGCAATTTCAGCAAGCCGTTTTTACTGCCGCAGAAGGACCCGGAATATCACCAATCACGAATCATCGTCTACAACATCCCGGAATTCGTGACCGGCCCGGTCAAAATCCCGCCGCAAAAGCTGATAAAGACAGCCTGGTCCGACCGGATAGTCAAAGCCAAACTCGATCCCAAAGTGGGCACGAAACAGGGCAATCAAACCGAAGAGACGCCCTACAAATCCAGTCTTAAAGATGCCGGACCCTGAAATTGGCTTTGAATTGGCTTTGTTTTTTCGCCGTCTCAAA
>CAYTNN010000154.1:0-11373 GCA_964439135.1 uncultured Pirellulales bacterium | reverse complement strand
CAGGCCCTGACAACTCTCACAATGGCATACACCAACCTGCTTTAGATGGGACGTCCCGGCAAACTTCTTTGTCTCGACCAGCTTCGCTCCCTTTGTCTCCATCTTGCGAAGCGCCAGCTTTGCATCTTTATTGTTATGTGTACCCACTGCATCGATTATGACGGTAACTTTCTTGCCTCTCTGGAGCAATCCCAGTGCCGTCATTTTAACGGCGCCTTCAAGGCTGGCTCCGACCAGGATGAACTCACTGGCGCGCACCTCGCTCAGCAGCCTGTCAATACGCGGCTCATCAAACGGATCGACGCATCGCTTGTGCAGAATGACCTGCTTGTGCCGCCGGAGCATATCCCTCGGCAAATCCGTATTGCCGTCCGCCGCAAAACTTACCCGGTCTTTAACAAGCGTGTAGCGTATCTTTTTTTGGCCATCCGTACCGTCAATGCAGTAACCGACGGTACTTTCGCCGTTATTGTTGGGGTAAACCTCCGCAGTCGAAATGATCGGGACATTCTGGGATCTCGCCCAGGCCATCATCCTGCGAATATGCGCCAGAACTCTCCTGTGGTTTCTTATACAGTTTTTGCCCTCCGCTAATAGAAAGTCTTTTTGCGTATCGATATCGACGAGGATTTGTTTCCGGCGTGATTTGACCAACTGTAGAATCATTTTCAGCCTTCCTTCCCTGGCTTCTGCGATTCTTTCCTATAATGAATACGCATCAGCCAACAATTGAGTTCACAACTTCTTATCGAACAGTCCCGGCATGCACTTTAATAGCAATAAAACTGGGAAAAAGTTTCAAACTTCGCTTAAACACCCGTTTTCAGGTATAATGGAGTCTACAGATGCTCGCTACTATTTTGATGTGTGTTATTTAGAACGGATTTAACGAATGGCCCGAATTTTACAGGACTTTCCTGGAATTTCGCTGAAAGCCGAAGATCTGGACGGCAAAATTGATTTTGTCCGGATTTTCGGACGTACCGGCCCGGTTCATATCGAAATCGGTGCCGGCAAAGGCACCTTCCTGCTCGGCCAGGCCGGGGCCCAGCCCGGTGACAACTTCCTCGGCATCGAATGGGCCCGCAAATACTATCGTTACGCCGTCGATCGTATCGGCCGGTGGGGCGTGACGAACGTGCGGATAATGCGCACCGACGCCGCCGAGTTTCTAGCCGATTCGGTGCCGGATGACTCGGTCGATTGTTTCCACATCTACTTCCCCGACCCGTGGCCCAAAAAACGTCACCACAAAAGACGCTTTGTCTGCCCAGCCAACATGGAGCATCTGCTTCGCTGCCTGAAGAGCGCCGGACAATTACGTATTGCCACTGACCACGCCGATTATTTCGAACAGATAAAGGCGGTTTTAGCCGCCCGGAGTGATGCGCTCGAGGAAATCGATTTTGTCAAACCCGCCGGAGCAGAATCCGAAGAATGGGTAGGCACAAATTTCGAACGAAAATACATCAAAGACCAAAGACCAATCTACACCATCGCCGCGAGAAAAACATGAATCCCTATATTATAGAAGCAGCCATCACCTCTGTTAGGCAGATGTATCACTCTTTTTCGCAAGCTTTCCGGCTTGCTCAAGAAGCTGTTCAAGGGAGTCCCTCACTTGTAGCTCTTTGGCCCATTTTCGCAGGTAGTCTACATCAAGACGGTCCCACTGAACCACTGCAACTCCCAGTGCATCTCCGAACTGTCGTTCTGACTGACTATCTTTAGACCATTCCAGTTTGCTTAAAATTATATCCTCCGGCGATGTCACCCAAACATTTAATCCTCCGATTTCAGCGATGCACTTGCGTTCGAATTCCTGACAACTGAATGCTCTGGCCTTGCGAAGAATAAAATCAGCTTTCCAACCGGATAAGCTGTCAATAATATTGAACATCGAGTTGTTGTCGAATGCATCTCGAACCGCTTCAAGACTGACGTAGTAATCCTCACCCAAAGATTCGACAAACTCAAGAAGCTGTTTTTCGGTTGGAGCTATCACTATGTCAATGTCTTTTGTGGCTCTTGGCCGGCCATGATAACTGCTGCCAAAAGAACCGGAAATCATATAGGGAATTGAACAATCGCCCAAGACCTTGATAAGCTTCTTTAAAAAATCATCCTGGCTTGTCATAATCGCGTTTCAGTTCCTTTGAGCATTTGCCTGTACAGCTTATCTCCGATCATAAGCCGCAGAACTTCCAGTTTGATCTTCTTCTCATCGAAATCCGGATGGCGATGCCTGACTCCAGCCTCAACAATACGGCGAAGGCTATCGCTCATATCAAACGCCATCCTGGCGCGTACCTGCGGCTCAAGCCTCCGCAGAATCTCAAATTCCTTTCTCGCAGCCTCAAGAGTTGTGTCCGAAGGTATTCCGTTCATCTTCATATCAAAACTTTGCCATTTTACTGACGGGAAGCACTATTCAGTGGCTTTGCTCCTCGACGCTTCCTCAATATCTTCATCTTTGTTCTCACTTATTTCCTCAACCTCACCTCGTATGGCTCTATGGAGACTCCTTAATGTCTCCCACATCTCCATTTCTACCTTAACTTCTCCATTATAAACTGCCCACATCCCATCCGCCCAGCAGCTAGCCTGGATAAAGTTGGGGTCTTCTTTGCGAATCTCGCAAATGGACTTGGTCGTCTCAAGCTTCTTTCCGCTCTGGGTAACCAGTTTGTCAAGTAACTCGAAGTCGTGAATAGCTCTGCTTGCCTTGGCAGCATCCCCATAGATACTTGTTACAAATTCTCTGTAGATCTCGTACCTCGGCTTATCGAGAGCTTCTCTAATCACACTTAACTTATGGCTACGCAGGATTAGCTTAGACAAGGCATCCCTCTCCGTTTCAAGCTCGGTTATTTTTTCCTTTTCGTTGGATTTCTCACCTCTCAGTCTTTCGATCTCTTCAGTTAAGGCACAAGTTCGATCCCTCAATTGAGTAATCAGTATGTCCGGCGTCCTTCCTTTTGCCTCCTCAAACTGTGTCTTCAAATTCTCTATGGTTGCATCCTTTTCTTGAATTGCTGCATCTTTCGATGCAACAAGTATTCTATACACCGTAAACAATGTTATCACATAGACAATTACAGACCCAACCTGTGTCCAGAATAATACTTCGTTTCCCATGAGTTCACATACTCCCTCACCTATGCAAAATTCTTTATCAGGAATTGCTCTGTAAATCCTATTGCACTATTGACACTTTCTTTTCAATTTTGTTTCACTTTGCCAACTGGAAATTTTCCTCGCCTACCAATTGGCGCATCTTCCGGCAGAATTCGAGGTCGGGATTGACGCTCAGTTCCTTGTCGGCCGCGGCGTAGACTTTGCCCTTGGGAGTTCGCACGGCGACATAAACGGGGCTTCTGCCCTTGTGGTGCTGACAGATACTCTTTATCATCGCCACCTTTTCTTTGGTGACCTCTCTGGCGTTCAGTCCTATATTGACCTTGGCGGCCAATTTCTCCCTGACATCTTCGAGGCGTATCAACTCGGCGGCCAGAACGTTGGGCCGTTCTCTTCTGTAATCGAGCTTGCCCCTTACAAAAACGACAGCGTCCTGCACCAAAACATCGCTGAATTCATTCAGCACATCGGGGAACATCACAACCTCTACCTGCCCCTGCAAATCCTCAAGTGTGAAGACGGCCATTTTCGAGCCGGCGTTTCGCCCCGTCTTTGTCAGGTTGAATCTGATCTTCGTTATCATCCCGCCGATGACGATTTGCTTTTCACCGTTGGCCTCGGCTAATTGCGAGCTGTTTTGCGTGGAATAAATATTTATCGTCTCGGCATGATGGCTCAGCGGATTGCTGGTGACATAGAATCCGAGGACTTCCTTTTCGTAAGCTAACATTTTCGGCTCGGGCCAGGGCACGACCTCTGGCAGTTGTTTATGGTCTTTCGAATAATCGTTTCCTCCCGCCATCTGGCCGAAGAAATTCATTTGCCCGGCCTGTTTGTCCGCCTGCAGGCCCGCCCCGCTCTCCATCGCCCTTTCGAGACCGGCCATCATCTGCGCCCGGCCGCCGCCGAGCTTGTCGAAGGCACCGGCCTTGATAAGAGCCTCAAGAACCTGCTTATTGGCGGCTCTTAAATCCACGTTCTCGCAGAAATGGAACAGGCTCTGGAACCTGCCGACTTCTTTTCGAGCGGCGATAATCTGCTCGACCGCCTTTTCACCAACGCCCTTTACGGCGGCCAGACCGAAACGAATGACACCCGCATTCTTTTGCTCGTCTTCCTGCTGCTCGTAAAGCGGCGTGAAATCAACTCCGCTCTCGTTAATATCGGGAGCCAATACTTTGATGTCCATCTGCACGCACTCGGCGATATAATCGACGATCTTCTCGGTGTTGTCCATTTCGTAGGTCAGAAGAGCAGCCATAAATTCGACCGGCCAGAGGGCTTTCATATAAGCGGTCTGGTATGCGATGAAGGCATAGCGTGTCGAATGGCTCTTGTTGAAACCGTAGCCGGCAAATCGTTCGATCAGCTCGAAAATCTGCTCGGCCTGTTCGGTGCTCAGGCCTTTATCGACGCAGCCGGCGATGAATCGCTCCCGCTCCTTGGCGATGGTCTTGGCTTTCTTTTTGCTTATCGCTTTAATAAGGGCGTAAGCCTCCCGCAACGGTATGTCACCCAGGCGGTTGCATATCCGCATCACCTGCTCCTGGTAGATCATAATGCCGTACGTTTCTTCCAGAATCTCCGTCATAATCGGGTGCGGCAGGCTCCACTTCGCGCCGTGCTTGCGGTCGATGTAATCCGGAATCAGGATCATCGGCCCCGGGCGATAGAGCGCGTTTGCGGCAATCAAGTCTTCGATCCGGTCGGGCTTCATCTTCATCAGCAGGTTCTGCATCCCGCCGGACTCGAACTGGAAAACACCTTTTGTATTGCCGGCCGAGAACAGCTCAAAAACCTTCGCATCGGTAATATCGAGTTTTTCAAGGTCGATTTCTACTCCCTGGACTTCCTTGACCAGTTGGCAGGCCCGCTCCAGAACACTGAGTGTCTTTAAGCCCAGAAAGTCCATCTTCAGCAGGCCGACCTTCTCGACCATCGGCCCTTCGAACTGGGTCACAATGTCATCGGAGCCCGACGCTTTATACAAGGGCACGAAATTAGTCAGCGGCTCATCGGCAATGACAACACCGGCAGCGTGCACGGACGCGTGACGTGCAAGACCTTCGAGCTTCTGGCCGATGTCGATGACCTTTCTTGTCTCCTCGCTCTGTTTGTAGGCGGCTTCCAGCTCCGGTTCGGTCTTCATCGCTTTTTCGAGTGTCATATCAAGAGAAAACGGCACAAGTTTCGCCAGTCTGTCGGCTTCTACCAGCGGCACGCCGAGCACCCTGCAGACGTCACGAATAACCGCACGGGCCTTCATCGTTCCGAATGTAATGATCTGTGCTACGTGCCCGTATTTCTGCCGGACGTAATCGATAATCATTGCCCGGTGGGCCTGACAGATATCGATGTCGATATCGGGCATTTCATTACGGTGAGGGTCCATGAATCGCTCGAAGAGCAGGTCGTAGCGAATTGGGTCGACGTCACACAAGCCGAGGCAGTATCCGACCAGCGTCCCGACGCCGCTTCCCCTGGCGCCGATGGGAATCTTGTTTTCATGAGCATACCTGCAGAAATCCCAGACGATTAAAAAGTAGCTGGAGAAGCCTTTCGATTCGATGACGTTCAGCTCCCTGTCGAGCCTGGCCTTTATCTCGTCGGTTATCTCGCCGTAGCGTTCTTTGGCGCCTTCGTAGCACAAGTCGGTAAGGTATCGCTCCGGTGTAACATCATCCGGTGGCTCGAAACGTGGCGCGTGACGCGTTTTCAAATCAATCTCGACATTGCAGCGATCGGCAATTGCCTGCGTATTGTCACAGGCCTCGGCCGTCCCGGCAAAAAGCTTGCGCATTTCAGAGGGACTCTTAAAATAAATGTCGGATGGATAAATCATCCGGTCGGGATCGTCGAATTTCTTGCCGGTGCTTATGGCACAGAGGCAATTGTGGGCCTCGTGGTCTTCCTGTTCCAGGAAATGAACATCGTTCGTCGCCACCAGGCCGATGCCCATTTTGTTCGCCAGGTCGATCAATCCCTGCCGGACATTCGGGTCGTCGCCCTGGTGGATTTGTATCTCGATAAAGAATCTTTCGGGCCCGAAAATCTTGAGATACTTTTCCGCCGTAAGGCGTGCCGCTTTTTCATCGCCGTTGGCAATATCAGCCGCAACCTGGCCTTTTATACATGCCGAGGTGCAGATCAGGCCTTCGTTAAACTCAGCTAAGATTTCCTTATCGATTCTCGGGCGATAGTAAAAGCCCTCAAGAAAACCGGCGCTCGTTAATTTGAGCAGATTATGATAGCCGGCATTGTTTTGTGCCAGAAGAATCAAATGATACGCCGCATCGGAGATGCTTGTTTTCGTCCTGTCGAGCCGGCTGCCAGGAGCAATATAAGCCTCGATACCGAGCACAGGCTTGATATGAGCGGCGAGAGCCTTTGTATAAAACTCAACAGCACCGAACATATTGCCGTGGTCGGTAACCGCCACAGCCTCCATTTCGAGCTTCTTGCAACGCTTGAGCAGCTTATCGTATTTTATGGCACCATCCAACAGCGAATACTGACTATGCAAATGAAGATGCGTAAATCCTTTACCTGACATAATTTATATCGTCCTCCCTAAGAATTCATCTTACATTGAAATAATAAGTTCATCCGCCGACGTTGTCAATGGAAATACTCGAACAACATTAAATGCCAGCAGGCTTCGCGGGAAAAAAGTTCTTGTCAAGAGTTCGCGGGGCTGTTATAAGATGTGCTGAAAATTTAAATAGGCCAGGGGAGCGGAAGGCCGGGTTCGGCCTGAAGCTGAGAAATGACCCTATGAACCTGCTCGGGATAATGCCCGCGAAGGAAGGCGGAAAAAGTAAAAAGGCAAAAGGAAAAAGGTAAAAAAGAATAAGCTGGAATTCCATTTTTTTACTTTTCACTTTTGACTTTTTACTTATCGAGCACTCTTTTGCAGGAGTGCTTTTTGTTTTTGGCAAAAGGATGATATTAAGATAAGCTATCAGCTCATCACAAATGAAAGGGAACGAAAGTGATAGAGACAGAAATTACCAGAGTCATCACGCAGGAGTATAACCGCAAGCTCTTAGAGCATCTTGAAAATGACGTTGTCATCGTCGGAGCCGGACCGGCGGGCCTTACCGCGGGCTACTACCTTGCCAGGGCCGGATACAGGACCGCCCTGCTCGAAAGAAAGCTTACCACCGGCGGCGGAATCTGGGGCGGGGCCGCCGGCTATAACGTCGTTGTCACGCAGAGCAGCGAGATCCCGGACGAATTCGAGATGACCTCTAAGAAGCAGAAGGGCCTGTACATATACGACTCGATCGAATTCGCAACCGCCCTGGCGTTTAAGGCCAAAAAGGCGGGGCTGGAAATATTCAACCTTACCGAGGCCGAAGATATCATCGTCAAATCCGACGCCGTCGAAGGCGTAGTCGTCAACCATTCGGCCATCACACTGGCAAAGCTGCACGTCGATCCGTTCTGCATCGCTTCGAAATACGTTATCGATTCGACGGGCCATCCCGCCGAAGTAGTGAAAATGCTGCTAAAGAGAAAGCCGAATCTCTTTCCGCAGGGAATCCAGGAAAGCTTCATGGACGTCGAGACCGCCGAGGCCGGCGTCGTGGACAAGACAGGCGAGATATTCCCTGGCCTTTACGTCGCGGGCATGTCCGTCTGCGCCGTGTACGGCCTGCCGAGGATGGGGCCGATATTCGGCGGAATGCTCGTATCAGGAAAAAAAGTCGCTGAGATGATCGATGAAAGATTGCAGTCTTCCAACGCGTAAAGAGTGCCTGGCTCTCTTAGCGGAATATAACGTTCCGACGCACATTGTAAACCACTGCCGGGCCGTGGCGAAGCTGGCCGTCTTTCTTGCGCACAGGCTCAACGAAAAAGGAGCCGCAGTCAATATCGATCTTCTGGACAGGGCCGGCCTGCTGCACGATATGATGAGGGTCTTTGATTTCCCGGAACCCGATTATCATCAGTTTGAGCGGAATCTTCCGCCGGAAGAAAAAGCAAAATGGCACCGGCTTCGCGCGAAATACAAGGCAATGACCCATGAAGACGCCGCTTATGACGTATTGAAGGAGCGATACCCGGTGCTGGCTTTGACGATAAAGCGGCATCGTTACATGGCCATGCTCGATGAAAAAGACCGCCCCGAGACATGGGAGGAGAAACTGTTATATTACGCCGACATGAGGGTGATGCACGATAAAATTGTGCCGTTAAAGCAGCGGCTCGCCGAAGGGCACAAAAGAAACATCCACATGCACGGCTCGGCCGCCCAAAGCAAAATCAACACCGCCAAAGTCGATCCGATGATCGAAGAAATGGAAAAAGAAATCTTCGAAAAAATCGACCTCGACCCGCTCGAAGTAACTCATGGATTTATCGACTCGTATTCAACAACTGATAATCGTTCGTCATCAGGCGATGTATCATGACCACCCAATTAAAATCGTCGATAGATTCTCTCCAAGCCCCCTTCCGTCATTCCGACTGGAGTCCCGAAGGGACGGAATGGAGGAATCCGGCCGCGCATGGGAACGCGTATCCTATCCGCAGCCAGATGTCTCGACTCCGCTACGCTCCGCTCGACATGACACTACTTCAAACATGTATAAATTAATCACAAACATGAAATGCACTCAACAGCCAATATAGAACATTATTCCCTTGCAAGCACCGATCATTCTTGTGTATAATCTAATCGTAAATGTGAAAAAGCAAAGCCTTGCACTTGGGAAAAGCCTCATTAAAGAGAGACATTGTTTAGAGCGGCAAGCAAGAGCAGGCCGTTAGCCTTACGAAATGGAAGAGAACGAACGGGATACATAATACAGGTATAATGTTAGGGTATGGAAATGGAATCGGGCCAAATCGAACACGAGGAACCTGATAACTCCGGCGACGGAACGCCCGTTTGTATTCGGTGTTTCCAGCCGGTCGATCCTTTCGCCCACTACTGCTCTCATTGCGGTGAGGCAACGGGACAGTTTACCCAGTATATCCCGTTTGTCAATATTCCCTGGCAGACGCGCATCTGGGGCCAGGTTTGGCGGCAGATATGGTCTCGCGATGTTTCGCTGCCCGGCCGTGCTTTCCGGCTTTTCATGGTAGTCTGGAATGTCCCTGTCATGTTGATAGGATTGTTATTTAAGCCCACGCAGGAAACAAAGCAAGAGCAGCACTCAAACGAAACCGAATCAGAGCAACATGAAAACATTTCGTCTGGTTAAATATTGTGAATAGATAAATGGTGCGATACATCACATCCTACCTCTGTGGCCTCGCGATGACGACAGAAAATATATTGATCTTCCCCGCCGTATTCACAACATTTTTCCCTTGCATACACTTCTCATGCTGTGTAACATTCAACTATGGAAGCGAAAAAGCATAGGCTCGCAACAGGAATTAGATTCATGTAATAAGTAAGGAAACTTTAGTGAATGCTAAACAACACGCATGTATTGGAGCTATAGCCGGTGCGGGATATACCGTTGGCAAGTATCTTTGGATAAAGCGTAAAGAGCCAAACTATGATTTCCCTTGGAAGAAGCTTATTGTAAACATGGGTATAGGTTTGACCTTTGCTATGCTCCCAGATTGGTTAGAACCTGCAATAAATCCTAATCATAGGAAGTTTTTCCACAGCCTTACCGCCGCCGGAATAGTCTGCTATGGAATGTATGGTAAACATACTAACAAAATAGATGTTAACTTACTCGACTGTGTAAGGTCCACTGGTTTTACTTATCTATCTCACCTTGCTGCCGACGCGATAACTCCAAAATCTTTACCACTAATACATCCGAAGATTATATAGGTAACCAATAGATCATCGTAAAATAGATATGGCGTCCTCGGAATTCATAATTAGTTATTAAGAACTTAGAGAGATTGATAATGTCCAATATGTTCAATAATAATGAAACTATTCGAAAGTTAATAAATGAGACTAAAAAAATGCCTTTAAGGCAAATTGTGGAAGAGAAGCAAGCGATTATAAACAGTTGTCCATATTATAAGAACAAATTAAATAAGGTAAAACCTGAGCAGACAATTTACAGGATTGAGTGTTTTGATTGTTTTCTGGATAATGTCAAGAATAATCAATTATATTTTGCATGGCCTGGAAAATGGAAGGATAAGGGTGGAGATATTTTCGATGGTGCTTTTGTTAGAATACCAATTTATTTTAGAAAAGGGAATATTTTAGCTAATCATGCTTATAGACAGGATTATTTTTGTCAATGCTGGTCTTGCAAGGAGTCAGAAACAATGTGGAAGCAATATTCTAAAAAGCCAGATGAAAACGTAATGATTGTCTCAACTGTAGATAAAGTAATGAAACAAATATGGACTGATGAATCCTGTGGGAAATATGTGGGAATGGTAAAATATCGACCAGTTGAAAATATAAGAAAAGAAAATTTTTTTCAGTCAGAATTTAATGCGTCTTGTAATATTTTTAATGAAATAGGCATGGCACAAACATTTTTGTTTAAACCTGACAATTTGTCATATGAGAGAGAAGTCCGTTTCATTGCCAGAATGAAAGCGGAACAAGAGCAGCAAAAAGAAAGAGATAGTATATTAGTTAATATATTAAGTAAACCACACGATTTTATCGATAAGATTCTAATAGACCCGCGAGCAAGTAGAACATTTGAAATTAAGGCTAGAAATGCGTTGTCTCAATACTGTACAACAGTTGAAAGAAGCAGTAGAAGTCAAAAAGCTATCGAAGAAGCCGATATTAGCATGTTTTATAAAGCAAATGAAAATAATTATGGTTTACCCGAGAAATACTCGTTCACTGAGTAAGATAAAGATATATGAGATATGGGGAGGGATAATAGGGATGCATCTTTTTTTACAACTTATTTATTGGCAGGTTTTAAAGGCATTTTCGTCATCCTTCAAAACGTTGCCGGATCATACTCTATCTCTAATCGGAACTTGTGTTAGGCTTCCTCATGGGCCGGATTAAGAATTTTTCAGACAGGATTGACAGGATAAAATTGATCGATATTTTGTAATAATTGAGTTACTCTATTTGCCATGAAAACACTGAAGCAAAATGTTGAACAAATGATCCAAAACCTTCCGGATGACAGCACGGCCGAAGACATCCAATACCATCTATATGTGTTAGACAAAATCCAGAAGGGCCAGCAAGCCATACGTGACGGCAAAGGAATCTCTCACGAAGAGGCTAAAGCCAGGTTATCCAAATGGATTACAAATTAATCTGGT
>CAYTNN010000153.1:7942-11460 GCA_964439135.1 uncultured Pirellulales bacterium | reverse complement strand
TTTTTGGTTGCGGCCAAGGGCGAAGCCCGAGGCTGCGCCAGGTTTATCTGCGGTTAATGAAAATGATTATTATCTTTATTGGTGTTCACCCCATGAGATAGGTAAAACCGTGTCGAAAAAAGCCAAATTAATGCAAAAAACAGGTGAAAAAGAGAAGAAAACGACGAAAATCCGTGGCTAATTTGAAAAAACAAACCCAATTTATGAAAGGGTGAAATTGGCGCAAACTCTTTACTGAAAGGTGATTATGAAGATTTTCACGCTTTGGGACGGCGAAAAAACAAACCCAATTCAAAGCCAAACAAAGCCAATCTTATTTAGCCCCCAGATTTATCTGGGGGTTGAAAACGAATTTGAAAAAACAAAGCCAATTTTGAAATGGGCAAAATAACGTTAAGTCAATAATATCAATGGTTTATGGAGATTTTGATGGGCCGGGCCAGCGAAAAAACAAAGCCAAACAAAGCCAATTTCGGTCGGAAATCCTTACTTTCGGTAACGCCAGTCCACTTTTCCTTTATAGGCCATTGTCTCCTGGACAAGGGCGAACAAGCCGGGATCGTATTGCTTAAGCGTCTCGCGCGTGGCGATTGGGTGGCTGGAATCATTGGGCGCTGCGACCGCCCCGGCTGCGTCGAAGTAAGCCAGCACGCCCTCGGCCCAGTATTCGGCGCGATTGCTGGCGGCGGCTGTGCCTTTCCATAAGCCCTTGCTCATAGCGATGTTATAGAGTTCTTTGAGCTTTTCGTCGAAGCGGATGTCCATTCGCCGGACGCGCAGCTCGTACTGCTGAACGTTTCGGCCTCTGCCGTCGAAGTTGGGATCGACCGGGCGCGTGCCCGTTAAGTGATAGAGGGCTTTGGCAAAGACGCGGATGACCTGGCAACCTGTAGAATAAGGGCCGTTTAGGTCGTCCAGCACGTTTTCCTGAGCCACGACCAGCAGTTTGGCTTCGGGCGAGTAATCCAGGAACCTCGCCGTGTGATCTATGCTCTCGGCCGGTATGTTCTTATACTCAGGCAGATCGGACAGGCTCTCCTCCGGGCCAAGGACGACCAGCTTTGCACCGTCGGCGATGAATGCCTTGAGGATGTCGTGGCGATAGGCGAACATCTTGCGGATCGTGTCGTTGGCTTTGAGCAGGGCCTCGTCGCCGGCCTGCCGCCCGAGAACGGTGAACTCGCGCGCCCAGGTGAACTTCGTATAATATGGATCGATACCGAACCTGGCCGGCGGCGTTTCAACATTCGGCAGAGCCTGGAGCCAGCTATAACGCCAGTCCTGATCGGGGCTCAGGTTAAAGGTGCTTCTGACCAGCTCGTAACCGGCCGGGTCGTAAATCTTGAGTTGCTCACGCCGGCCGATTTGGCCGTGGTTCCAGTTATTGACGCGGTTGCAGTCGAAATAAGCCTGCGCGATCTCAGCGAAGTATTCGGCGGAATTGCCGATTGCGTAGGTGTCCTTATAGAGACCTTTGCTTACCGCATTGCGGTACGCGGCATCCTTGCGACCCCTCCACGCCGGGTCTATTCTTCTGAGCGTGCTGTCGATCGTATGGCAGAATTCGTGCACGGCGATGCTCTCGTCATCATAGCGATCGATGGGCAAGCTGAGCAGATTCTCCTCGCCGAAGCTGGTGGGATGGCCGCCGGTGCCGCGAACACGCTCATTGAGATAATCCGGATTCCGGGCGTTACGGTTTTCGGGCAGGTCGGTATAGACCTGATCCTTGCCGATGATGACCAGGTACATGCCCCGGTCGACCATCGCATCGAGCACATCGGGCCGGCCGGCCAGCATATGTGTAACAATCTCATAAGTGCGCTGAAGCGCCAGGTCAGCAACTTCCGCCGCGGCGACAACCGGCATGCCCTTGACATCGATATATTTACGGTAAAACTGCCGTGCCGCCTGCCTGTCTCTTTCGCGGACCTTTTCAAAAAACGAATCAGGCGGAGCAGTTACCTCAGGACGAGCCACAATTGCGCCGGATTGGGCGAGAGTGACTAAACAAATTGTGATCATAGTGTGTGTTGCAGCTTTGAGTCTCATAGCTTTTCTCCAAAGAGAGATCAAATTGATCGGTACCTGATCACAGCCCGAATCCTACGCAAAGTTTTTGCGTTTTTCAAGGATAACGAGTATAATTCGACATGAGCAATTAGTCCAGTCAAGTTTGTACATAGTGCACGGTCGCATCTAAAGGAGACTGTTATGAAGAAATACGTTCTAACGCTCATGTCATTTGCTCTGACGTTTTGCTCTCAGACTTCTACCGCGGCGAAATCACACGAGGAGCGCATCAGGGCCCGGCCTTTGGATTTGAGCAGCGTGCGGCTGCTTGGCGGGCCTCTAAAACAAGCGCAGGACCTCGACGCGAAGTATCTGCTTGAGCTTGAGCCCGATCGGATGCTGGCATATTACCGCCAGCGTGCGGGCTTAGAGCCGAAGGGCAAACCATACGGCGGCTGGGACGGCGGCGGAAGAAATCTCACCGGTCACATCGCCGGACATTACCTCTCGGCTGTAAGCCTGATGTGGGCCGCCACGGGAGATGCGCGTTTCAAAGAGCGAGCGGACTATATCGTAAAGGAACTCAAGGAAGTCCAGGACAAACACGGCGACGGCTATCTCAGTGCATTGGAGGGGGGCCGGGAATGCTGGGAAGCCGTGGCTAAGGGAAACATCCGCTCGGGCGGCTTCGACCTCAACGGGCTTTGGGCACCGTGGTATGTCCTGCATAAAACGTTTGCCGGTCTGCGCGACGCATATCGCCATACGGGCAACCGTACCGCTCTCGAAATCGAGATAAAGTTCGCCGAATGGGCCCAGGGGATTCTTGCCGGGCTTACCGAATCCCAGAATCAGCAAATGCTGAACACCGAGTTCGGCGGCATGAATGAAGTGCTGGCCGATCTTTATGCCGACACAGGCGACAAACGCTGGCTTGACCTTTCCTACCGCTTCGAACATCGCTCCTTCATCGAGCCGCTCAAACGTCACCAGGATATCCTCGCAGGCAAGCACGCCAACACGCAGGTGCCCAAGCTCGTCGGCTCGGTGGACCGCTATGCTTATGCGGGCGAACCGGGTGACATCATCGCCGCCGGCTTTTTCTGGGACACGGTCGTTCAGCACCACAGCTTCGCCACCGGCGGTCACGGCAAAGACGAATACTTCGGCAAGCCCGACAGGCTGAGCGACCGCATCGACGGGCGCACCGCCGAGACTTGCAACGTTTACAACATGCTAAAGCTGACCCGCCGGCTTTTCTCGCTGAGGCCCGATGCCCACTACGCCGAGTTCCACGAACGGGCTCTATTCAACCATATTCTGGCCTCCATCGATCCCGAAGACGGCAGGACGTGCTACATGGTTCCCGTAGGCCGGTCAGTCCGGCATGAATACGCGGACATGTTCCGCAACTTCACCTGCTGTGTGGGAACGGGTATGGAGAGCCATGCCCTGCACGCATACGGGATTTACTACGAGTCCGGCGACAAATTGTGGGTGAATTT
>CAYTNN010000153.1:4862-7842 GCA_964439135.1 uncultured Pirellulales bacterium | reverse complement strand
AGTCCGGCTCGTATGTAGAGCTGAAACGGACCTGGAAGACCGGTGACACTGTGGAGCTAATCCTGCCTAAAACGCTTCGGCTGGAACCGTTGCGGGACAATCCTCGCCGGGTCGCCATTATGTGGGGGCCTTTGGTGCTCGCCGGTGACCTGGGTCCTGAGGAGCGGGGTGGGCAAGAAGGCAGAGCCGGCTACTCCCGGGAAAGGACGCCCGTATTCATCGCTGCAGAGCGGCCCGTGGAAGAGTGGCTAAAGCCTGCAGGCGACAAGCCGGGCCAATTCCGCAGCGACGGCGTCGGGCGGGAGCGTGACGTGGATTTCGTTCCGTTTTATCGTCTTCATCGGCGCACCTACGCGGTGTACTGGGACTTGTTTACCGAGCCCGAATGGAAGGAGAAAGAAGCAGAGTACGCCGCAGAGGAGGAACGTTTGCGGAAGCTCGAATCGGCAACCGTGGCCTACGCTCAGCCGGGCGAGATGCAGCCTGAACGGGATTTCAACTATCAGAGTCCGGGCGACGCATGGGTCGTACGGATGATGGGACGTCCCGGCAGATGGGGAAGAAGCTGGTTCTCATTCGACCTGCCCGTGGAAGCCGATAGACCGATGGCGCTGGTGGTGACGTATTGCAGCGACCATCACAGCAGGGGAAGGGCAATATTCGATATTCTTGTGGACGGCAAGCTTGCAGCTCATCAGGAGGTGACAAGGAGCAGCCCGGCACGCTTTTACGACGTCGAATACCCCATCAATGCCGACCTGGTAGAGAGCAAGGAGAAAGTCACCGTGCGATTCCAGGCCACCGAGGGAAACGTTGTCGCCGCCATATTCGGCATTCGTATGATCCGAGCAGATGCGGAACGTTAATACAAAAATAGAAGGAGACTTACAATGAAAGCTATATCCTTAATTCGTTTGATGCCGGCACTTATGGTCGGTGCGGTTGTTTTATTAACCTGCAATGTTTTCGCACAAGATAGTGCTGAGCCTGATTTGGGAGTTAATCTTGCCGTTGTCGCCGAACCATCCAGTTCTTATATCTCCGGAGACACATCTCTGACAGCACTCAATGATGAATTCGATCCGCCAAACTCGCGTGACAGACGCCGCGGCTCTTACGGCAACTGGCCCAGAAGGGACACGCAATGGGTGCAGTACGACTGGAGCCTGCCTGTCAGCACAAAAAAGGTCGACGTTTACTGGTGGGACGACCGACGCGGCGTCCGACTGCCCAAGGCCTGCCGGTTGCTTTACTGGAACGACGAGGATTTCGTGCCGATCAGCAATCCATCCGGTCTGGGTGTAACCGAAGATCAATACAACATCACAACTTTCGACGAAGTTCGCACGACTAAACTCAGACTCGAAATCGATTCGAATGATACCTACTCGACCGGCATTCTGGAATGGAAAGTATATGATTCCGGTAAGTCGCCGGATTTCCCGCCGAGAGTAAACGCAGGCGTTGACCGTGTTGTTGTATTGGGGGGAAAAACATATCTTAATGCAACAATTAAGACTTTAGGCGGCAAAGGCGCCCCGGTAATCATCTGGAGCAAAATATCCGGGCCCGGCGAGGTCGCTTTTGAAAATGCCGGCGAGCCGGTCACTACGGCGACATTTTCTAAGGCGGGCGATTATGTTCTCAAGCTGTCGGCCGGCAAAGGGCAATTGAGTGCTTCGTCCAGCCTCGCTGTCAAGGCCGTAGAACCTCCGCCCACAACGCACCTCGGTCTAATCGATACGAAGCACTATAAGATCGACAATCCTCTCTGGAACAGTAGGGCCAAAGCCCTGATCGTAAACTGGATTCCTCACTGCATCGACAAGATTTCCGATCCGAACCTGAAAGAAGGCGGCATAAACAATTTGATCGACGCCGCCAACAAACTCACCGGCAAGCCTCACGGACGTCACAGAGGCTACGTATTTTCCAACGCCTGGATTTATAACACGATTGAATCGATCTGCGTTGCACTGATGGTCGATGCTCAGGGCGATCAGGAAATTATCAAAGCTCAGGAGAGAATGAAAGCGACGCTGGCCGATTGGATCCCGAAGATTCTGGCCGCACAGGAGCCAGATGGATACCTGCAAACCGCATTTACACTGAGCGACCGTCAGCACTTCTCGCCCAGATACAGGGCGGATCATGAGGGTTATGTCGCCGGTTATTTACTGGAGGCTGCTATTGGACATTATCTTTTGACGAACAAGACCGACGCCAGGTTATATAATGCAGCTAAGAAACTTGCAGATTGCTGGTACGACAATATCGGCCCGCCCCCAAAAAAGGAATGGTACGACGGCCACCAGGCCATGGAAATCGCGCTGGTACGGTTCGGCCGATTTGTGAATAAAGTCGAAGGCAAAGGTAAGGGCGATAAGTATATCGAATTGTCGAAGTTCCTGCTGGACTGCAGGAAGGATGGCAGCGAATACGACCAGAGTCACGTCCCGGTCGTTCGGCAATACGAGGCTGTAGGACATGCCGTGCGCGCCGTCTATTCCTACGCGGGTATGGCCGACGTCGCAATGGAAACAAGTGACATCGACTACCAGAGCGCCGTCATGTCATTATGGGACAATATTGTAAACAGGAAGTACTATGTTACCGGCGGCGTAGGCAGCGGCGAAACCTCGGAAGGCTTCGGCCCGGACTATTCATTACGTCACAACGCCTACTGTGAATCCTGCTCCAGTTGCGGCGAAATTTTCTTCCAGCACAAACTGAACATGACATACCACGATGCCAGGTTCGCGGACCTCTACGAAGATACGCTCTACAACGCCCTCTTAGGCTCCATTGATTTGGAGGGCAGGAATTTCTACTATCAGAATCCGCTGGATTCACGCGGGCCCCGCTACGACTGGCACGTCTGCCCGTGCTGCGTGGGTAACATCCCAAGGACCCTGCTGATGCTGCCAACCTGGACTTATGCCAGGAGCGCCGAGGGCATTTATGTCAACCTTTTCGTCGG
>CAYTNN010000153.1:0-4762 GCA_964439135.1 uncultured Pirellulales bacterium | reverse complement strand
CTCCCGATGAAGGTTCAGAGAATCAAGGCCAGCGATAAAATCGAAGCTACGAAAGGCCAGGTGGCGCTTCGGTACGGCCCTTTGATCTACAGTGCAGAGAGAGTCGACCAGGACCTGAACAATGTACTTAGTCCCGAATCCGCCCTGACCGCCGAGTGGAAGGGCGATCTTCTGGGCGGCGTCATGGTCATTAAAGGTACCTGGGCCGACGGTTCCGAGTTAATGGCAATACCCAACTATGCCCGTGGTAATCGTGATCCTTCAGATCAGAATGACCGCCGAGGCCGCGGCACCATCAGCTCATCTGTCTGGTTAAAGGATCGCTGAGCAATATAAAAGGTTCAAAGACCAATAACGGTTCTTGTGTAGCAACGGTGCATGACAGCTTAGGACATAGGGGCAAATATAATGAAGGTAGCGATCGCACCAGATTCGTTCAAAGGAAGCATGACAGCATTGGAAGCGGCAAAATGTATCGAGCGAGGGCTCAAGCGAGCCCTGTTCGGGGTGACATGCCGCACGATCCCGATGGCAGACGGCGGTGAAGGCACCGTGCGCGCCATTGTGGATGCCACAGCCGGACGGTTCATCTCACGAACCGTACAAGATCCCCTAATGCGTAAGATTCGATCCACGTTCGGCATCAGTGGTGACGGAAAGACCGCTATCATTGAAATGGCAGCAGCCAGTGGTCTGGCCCTCCTAAAGCCGCAAGAGCGGAATCCAATGAAAACGACGACATTCGGCACGGGTGAACTGATTCGTCATGCACTAAGCCTGAATGTAAAACACATTCTGATTGGAATTGGAGGCAGTGCAACAAACGATGGCGGTATGGGTGTGGCACAGGCGCTGGGGGCGAGGTTCCTCGACGCGCGCGGCAGCGAGATTGGTTCAGGAGGTGGTTTTCTCAAGAAGCTCGACCGCATCGAAATGAGCGGTCTGGACCCGCGGTTGAAGCACGTTACGGTAGAAGTAGCTTGTGACGTCAACAATCCCTTAATCGGTGCTAATGGAGCGGCCAAAGTTTACGCGCCGCAGAAGGGAGCAACTGCCGCTATGGTCAGGGAATTAGACGCCGGGCTTCGCCATTTTGCCGAGATCGTAAAGCGAGACGTTGGGCCGGATATTGCAACAGTGCCAGGTTCCGGCGCCGCTGGCGGACTGGGCGGCGGATTGATGGCGTTTTTAAGGGGGAAACTAAGGCCGGGAATCGACATTGTCATCGACAGTGTCAAGCTCGCCCAACGCATTAAGGGCTGTGATCTTGTAATCACGGGTGAGGGACGGATGGATCACCAGACAGCCTTTGGCAAAACACCGCATGGGGTTGCCAGAGCGGCTAAGCAGGCCGGGCTTCCCGTCATTGCTATATGTGGCTCACTGGGCAAAGATCCCCAGATTGTCCACACGATAGGTATTGATGCTTTCTTCTCAGCTCTCGAGGAACCAGTCGAAGAAGAAGATTTGCCGAAACGCGGGCCGGCAATGCTTGAGAACTGCGCTGAGCAGGTCGGGCGATTGCTGGCTATTAATCCCATCAAGAAAGTACTGAAAGTGCGAAAGACGGTAGCCAGACGCCAGGCCATGCCATCATAGCCCCTTACCTTTCGACTGGATTTGTGGCCCAGCTTTATCAGCGATTTTCCCCCGTTTGTGCTTTCTGAGTAAAAGTGTGCTAAGAGCATGCAAAGAGGACCAGAGAGAGAGAGAAAGAAAAGCCATTGGGTATATATCAGTGACCAGGTCCGGGATATGCCTGACCAGTACATGCGAAAAAATCGGCCGACCGTGAAGCAGCGAAACCCGGTATTCTTGAATCGCTGGAACAATCCACTGACCTACCGGAACCTTTACGACCGGATGCAAAAGATCGGCCGGAGTGCGGGCGTAAAGGAACTCAAACCGCATCGGATGCGCCACACCTATCCGACGAATTTCCTTGTTCGTTTTTATTGAATCCATTGTTAAAAAATGTCGAATATGATATATTATTACAATGAAATATGAAAATTTATTAAAAAAAGTTGGCGATCTACCGTGTTTTTCAACCAGATTTCTGGCTGCCGGGGAGAATCTGCCACAAATCAGACTGCAGCTTGCACGCTGGGTAAAGGATGGCAGACTCATCAAACTTCATAAAGGTTTTTACACATTGGCAGAGCCTTATAGGAAAATTAATCCAGAGTTTTTTAGTATTGCAAATTCACTTAAATCACCCTCTTACGTGAGTCTCCAGTCGGCACTTTCCTGGTATGGTTTGATCCCGGAATTTGTCCCTATAACTACCAGTATTACAACTACCAGACCGCAAGTAATTGAAACACCTTTGAGCCGATTTGAATACAGACATGTCAATAAGAACCTTTTCTGGGGTTATAAAATGCTTGAATTATCGCAAAAGCAGCAAGCCTTTGTTGCTACTGCTGAAAAAGCATTGCTTGATTTGGTTTATTTAACTCCGGGTGGAGACAAGGAAGAATTTCTAAATGAACTAAGGCTTCAGAGCCTTGATAAACTCAGGAAAGATGTTCTCCGGCTATATGCTGAGAAATCTGATAGTCCTAAATTAAATAGGGCCGTAAAAAATATTGAAACAATTATTAATGAAGGTGAAGGTGTCGAGTTGTGAAAGATTATTTAAAACAGCTTATCGAGAAGATTAAGGACAATAATCTGGCTAGATGTATTACACGGGAATATCTTCAAGCCAGGGCTCTTGAAAGTTTGCAGGATAACGGTGCCTTTATAAACTGGGTGTTTGTAGGGGGAACTGCACTGCGATTTCTATATTCCATGCCCCGTTTTTCAGAGGACCTTGATTTTTCTTTGGTTAAAGCTGGATTTGAAGACGATTTTACTGAGTTAATGAAAAAAATCAAAGGCACCTTTGAGGCAGAAGATTATACATTGACACTCAAAGCTAAGATTGAAAAAACAGTCAAATCAGCTTTTGTGAAGTTCGAAGGCCTGCTTTTTGAAATTGGTCTCTCACCTCACAGATCTGAAACCATTTCGATTAAGGTGGAGCTTGATACTAATCCGCCATCAAAAGCTATTTTTGAAACAAGCATTGTACGCAGGCATTGTTTATTGAACTTACAGCATTATGACAAAAGCTCTCTGCTGGCGGGTAAACTCCATGCCTTACTGAGCCGCAAATATGTCAAGGGTAGAGATAATTATGACTTGATGTGGTATCTTTCTGATAGAACCTGGCCGGAACCGAATATTGCTTTTTTGAATAATGCCTTAAAGCAGACAGGCTGGAATGGCAAGAAAATTACTGCCGACAACTGGAGAGAAGTAACTGCATTAAAAATTTCGAAGTATGACTGGGATAAAGTGATTACGGATGTTCGTCCATTCATAGAGAAACAGCGGGATATAGAGATGCTAACAAAAGAGACTCTTTTACAATTACTTAAATGTAAAGTCTAATCATTGGTAGATGAATAGGGATTAGAGATTAAAATGCACTAACCCCCCATGATTCACCACAGCAGGAACATGACGAATACCGCTCTATGGCGACAATATTGACCGTAACTCAGCGATACACTTACTTGGCTGAAGAGAGCAACTGGCCAGTTTGCTCAAGGTTCTATCATTGATCTCTGCCCACTCCCATACAATGGTATTGATTTTACACAAAATGACAGCTTTTTCTTTGGTTGAGCTGAGAAGTTGCCCAAAATTATTATTTTTTTAACTGAACCTTCATAAAAACCTAACATCCCTTTCGTAGATTTCAACAAAGAACCTGGCTATTGCAGAATGGACTTATCAGTATATGCCTTTTGTCGGTTAAATTTGATCGATAAGAGTTTGAACGAGCCAGAATGAAAATTAGCACGGCCTTGCTGTGATAAATATAAAGGATGATCTTAAATAATGAAATGGCACGAAGCTAAGTGTAAAAAGGGAATGAATATGGAGCAAATACAAAACCTTCTATTCATAACATATCAACTAAAACACAATGAGCGCGAACTCGATGTAAGCTACTATGGCTGCAGGGAAATAGTTATTCCAGACTACAAGAGACCATCTTATATAAGGGGTATGATAGAATTTGAAGGGAACTACATTCCAGTTATTGATCCAAATATTTATTATCGAAGCCAACCAACCCAGTTAACTAACCTTGCTTGCATATTGGTCATAGAGCACCCTTATGAATGTCGGAAACACCAAACGGGAGTCATCATAGAGGATATTAAGGAAATAATGAATCTGGCGGCAGGCAGCTACAAGACCATGGCATTGAAGACTTTAACTTTTAACATACGTTTCGTTCTTAAGGTACTGAAAAAGGCGGATACTTATGAATTGCTGTCTGACACTCATATGTCGATTAATCTGCGAGAACAGCAAAAACAGGCTAACGCAGATTTTGTTGCTTTTAGCGAGATAGCAGGAAGAAAATTAGTTCATGCTTGAAACTATAGTGCTAAAAGGGCCCCAGTACAAAACTGTGTTTAGTTATTGCCTTAACAATGAATAGAGAAAGTTTTCGTATAGAGATAAGTCTCCATGAAAACGAAGAAAATGAAGAGAGCAATTAGATTTGAACCGGCCATCTTGTCATTGGTCATTTCGAATTACTTGATTGCAGAATATTGGTTCTACGCCGAAAAAGCCAGATTGAAGTGGATAAAAAAATGGATGCTAACTTATTTTTAGTAAAGTTCTAATCTGAATCTCAACTTTCGCACTTTTCGGTCGGTTAATTTCAATGGGCTATAATCAAAAACATACC
>CAYTNN010000152.1:0-11480 GCA_964439135.1 uncultured Pirellulales bacterium | reverse complement strand
GAGATGCGGGACGATGAAATTCTTATAAATCAGTGGGTTGCCGACGATCTTGGCGCCAAAGCCGGCGATATGATCGAGCTTCGTTATTTTGCTCTGACACCAATGAGGCAACTCATGGAGCAGGCAGCGAGTTTCCGGGTCAGGGGGATTATTCCGATGATGAGCCCGGCTGTCGATCCGGACTTTATGCCGGATTTCCCCGGACTGGCGGATGTCGATAACTGCAGAGACTGGGATTCGAGCATTCCTGTTAATCTGGATAAGATACGCCAGAAGGACGAGGATTATTGGGACAAATATCGCGGCGCACCCAAGGCGTTTATCACACTCGAAGCCGGCCGGAAGATGTGGGCGAACAGATATGGAAACCTAACCGGCGTGCGTTACCCGGCTAACACGGCATCCGTAGATAATTTAGCTGGGAGCCTGCTAAAAAAAGTAAATCCCAGTTCAGTAGGATTGTTTTTTCAGCCTGTGCGCCAGAGCGGCGTAAAAGCGGGCGGTGGCTCGACCGATTTCGGCGGACTTTTCCTGGGCCTGAGCATGTTTCTTATCATAGCGGCCTTGATTCTAATGAGTCTGATTTTTGTATTCGGTGTCGAAAAACGCAGCGGGCAGATCGGAATGCTGCTGGCTGTCGGTTTTTCACCGAAATTGGTCAGGCGGCTTCTGATGGTTGAAAGCGGGGCGTTGGCGATACTTGGCGCCATTGTCGGAAGCGCCGCGGCACTGCTTTATACAAAGATAATGATATACGGACTTGCGACCGCCTGGCAATCAGCGGTCGCCGGCTCGACAATACGGTTTTATGCCAAACCATTGACCTTGTTTTCTGGAGCGTTCGGTGCAGTAATCGTCTCCCTGATTGCAATATGGCTGACCTTGCATAAGCAGGTCTCCCGGCCGGCCCGCGAGCTTCTTGCCGGGAATCCGGAATGGCAATTCTTCGGATCAAAACGGGTTTCCAAAGGCAGAATCGGGCTGGGGATAGCGATAACGGCGGCAGTTGGCACGGTAGTATTGCTCGCCGTACTCGGAAAAGGAGACAGCAGTGCCGTCTCGGCAGCATTTTTTGGAGCCGGGGCGTTGCTCTTGATCGCCGGACTTGGATTAACTCATGCCCTGCTGAAAATTGTTGCCGGCAGTTGGAACAGGACAATCACATCGTTAGCCGGTTTTGGATTACGCAACTCAACCAGGCGAAGCGGCCGCAGCCTGGCGGTTGTCGGGCTGCTGGCGTGCGGTGTTTTCCTGGTGATTGCCGTGGGAGCCAACAGGCACGATCCCCTGGCGGACGCTCACAAACGAGATTCCGGAACGGGAGGCTTTGCGCTCTTTGGCCAGTCCTCTATCGGGATTCTTCACGATCTGGGCAGCAAGGAGGGGCGCCGTTCCATGAGCCTGAACGATCCCAGTCTCGAAGATATGCAGGTGGTTCAGTTGCGGGTCCGTGACGGGGATGATGCGAGCTGCTTCAATTTGAATCGCGCGCAGAGCCCGCAATTGCTGGGGGTTCAGCCAGAGAAGCTTAAGCAGCGGGGCTCATTTACGTTTACAAATGTGATTGAAGGGGCGGCGAGTGAAGAAGCCTGGAATCTGCTCAATCGCGACCTGGGGCAGGATGTGGTCCCGGCGGTCGGCGATTATGCAACCGTGATATGGGCCCTTGGCAAATCCGTCGGGGATCAGTTGCAATACAGCGACGATAAGGGCAACAGTTTCAAGCTGCAAATCGTCGGACTGCTGAAAAATTCCATCCTGCAGGGCAGTTTGCTTATATCACAGGATGAGTTTATCAGGCGTTTCCCATCCGAGGAAGGATACAGAATGCTGCTTATCGATTGCCCTCAGCAGAAAATCGACGCTGTGACGGACAAACTCTCGTTCGGATTGAAGGATTTCGGACTGGACCTGATGCCCGCGGCTCAGCGATTGGCGGAGTTTAGTTCCGTAGAAAATACGTATCTTTCGATCTTTCAGATGCTGGGCGGCTTAGGATTGATTCTCGGCAGTGTAGGGCTCGGGCTGGTAGTGCTGCGCAACGTTCTGGACAGACGCGGCGAGCTTGCGATGCTGCGGGCCGTGGGATTCGATAAAATCACGCTTAGGAAGATGATATTTCACGAGCATAGCGGCCTGATGCTGGGCGGTTTGGCGTGTGGAGTTATCGCGGCGCTGGTCGCTGTCGGTCCTGCCCTGAAATCCCCGGGGGCACAAGCGGCATCTTTTTCGCTGGTTTTGACAATCGGAGCAATAGGAATCAGCGGCATGATATGGATATGGATTGCTGCGAATTTCGCTTTAAGCGGCGGAATGCTCGATGCGTTGAGAAATGAGTGATTGGTACAAGGTCATGTTGAGGACAGTATGAGACAATCTACCATTGCACGGACAATAACTGTCGGATTAGCCATTTTGGGTATTGGGTCACTGTATTTCTGGTTAAGCGCCGATGCAGCTATGAATCTGACGGAACGTGTCCCGGCCGCAAAGGATAATACCCAGGTGCTTCAGGGCGAAGGTAGTGCGGTTAAAATACAAGGGACATTGGTGAAACTTGACGGTGCCCCGGCGGATTTACCCGGTGCCTGGCCCCGTTTCAGAGGAGCGAACTTCGACGCAATCAGCTCGGAAGATATCTCACCCGCAAGGACATGGCCGACAAAAGGTCCCGAAACCCTGTGGTCGATCGGCGTCGGAGAAGGTTTCGCCGGAGCGTCTATTCTTGCCGGACGCGTATATCTTATAGACTACGACCGCGAGCAGCAGGCGGATGTCGTCAGGTGCCTTTCCCTCGAGGACGGCCGGGATATATGGCGGTATTCTTATCCTGTCAAGGTAAAACGGGACCATGGGATGAGTCGGACTGTGCCGGCGGTTACAGAAAAGTTTGTTGTGACGATAGGGCCAAAATGTCACGTTACGTGTCTGGATTCAATTACAGGTGAGTTTCGCTGGATGTTCAACCTTGTTCGGGAATTCAATACGAAAGTCCCGAAGTGGTATACAGCTCAGTGTCCACTGATCGAAGACGGCAAAGCCATAATTGCACCGGCGGGCACGGTACTGATGATGGCCGTGGATTGCGAAACCGGTGAAATCCTCTGGGAAACACCGAATCCGGACGGCTGGATAATGACGCATTCGTCCATCGTGCCTATGGAATTTAACGGCAAGCGTTTCTATGTGTATTGCGGCGGCAATCAGATCAAGGGGGGTGTGGTTGGAGTATCCGCTGAAGATGGCAGTGTTCTGTGGAAGACTGACGAATGGAAAGTACGCTTCAACGTTCCGCTGCCCGTTGTTGTCGGTACCGACAGGTTATTCTTTACAGCAGGCTACGGCCAATACGAGTTTGGGTGCACGATGTTGCGGCTGATCGAGACCGATGGTAACATAACGGTGCAATCGGAGTTTCTCCACACAACCGAAGTGTTCGGCTCGATTCAGCAAACCCCGATCTATTACGGCGGCTATATCTACGGAGTCAGACTGGACGGGCAGTTGGTCTGTCTCGATTTGGACGGCAATGTCGTCTGGACCAGCACTAGCGCCAACAAATTCGGAAACGGTCCGTATTCTATCGTAAATGGACTCATTTATCTGATGAACGATTCCGGAGAGTTGACTTTGGCACAGGCCAGTCCTTCCGGCTATCTCCCGCTGGCCCATGCGAAAGTCCTGGACGGACACGGATCATGGGGCCCGATGGCAATTGCATCCGGCCGGTTAATTGTGCGCGACACGGAGCGAATGATATGCCTTGACATATCCGAGAAGTAAAACTGCCGCGTTGAAATATGAGAATTACGTGCTATAATGGTTTCCAAAGGTGCTAAGATGAATAGAATAACAGGAACAATAAATATCAGGATAATCATCGGCGTGCTCATTACCCTGGCGGTTGTGATTGCCGTCGTTGCGGTTGTAAGACTCGACGTGGTCGGCAGCAAGGGCGGAGGCCTTGGTAAAGAGTTTAAGTATAACGTCAATGAGCTGGCGCGCATCGACCCGAACCTGATTCTCTACGAAGAATCCGCCGGCGCGATTAAGACCGGCTTTGCCAATACGCACGGTATCGCGGTGGATTCGAAGGGCTCGGTCTATGTGGCTGGTGATAAAGCCATCCGTATCTTTGCTCAGAGCGGTGATCGACTCGGCGAAATAAAACTTGACGATATGCCGAGGTGCCTGACCGTGACGGCAGATGGCACAATATACGCCGGGATGAAGGATCACGTTGAGCTCTATGATGCCCAAGGACAAAAGCAGGCAACTTGGGACAGTCTGGGCAAGGATGCAATTCTAACCAGTATTGTTGTCTCAAAGGACAATGTCATTGTCGCCGACGCGGGCCATCGTATTGTTATCCGCTACGATACGGCAGGTGACATTATTACTAAAATCGGCAGAAAAGACTCCTTCAGAAATATCCCAGGATTTGTGATTCCGAGTCCTTATTTCGATGTAGCGATGCCGAGAGATGGGTTGCTTCGGGTGGTTAATCCCGGCCGTCTTCGTATCGAGGCATACACTCTCGAAGGTGATATCGAGTTTTGGTGGGGCGAGCCTTCTGTAGCGATTGAGGGATTTTGCGGATGCTGCAATCCCGTGAATATTGCCGTATTGCCCGACGGCGGTTTTGTTACCTGCGAGAAGGGCCTGGTACGCGTCAAGATTTATAATTCCGATGGTAGTTTTGTGGGCGTGGTTGCAGGACCGGAGCAATTCGGCGCAGGTGGTTCCTCCAGTATCTGCATGTTTCCGGAGGAATGTAAGACCGGTGGTTTTGATATCGCTGTAGACGGAGAAGGTCGCATCTTCGTACTGGACACAGTTGACAATATAGTGAAAGTATTTACCAAAGTGAAAGGCCAATCGTGAGAAAACAATCCGGAGAGTTTCGGAGCCGCAGAGAGCTGTTTGCCGGAGTTCTGAGGTACGCCACTTTAGGGCTAATGGCAGCGGCTTCAGCCGCATTGTTTGCAAAGAGGCAGAAACTTGTACGAAAAGGTGAATGCATAAACAGTGGAATCTGTGCCGGTTGTAAGGTTTTAGAACAGTGCAGTTTACCTCGGGCATCGTCGGCAAGACGAAGCCTGGCGGGAGTTGATAATGGCAAAAGATAACAAGGTAATTAACAGGCGTAATTTCCTGAGAGACGGGCTGTGGGGAGGATGCCTGGCTACCCTTGGGGTAGTGGCCGGTGCTTCGGCCCGCAAGAACAGGAAAAATGACATGGTCTGGCAGATCGATCCCTACAAATGCATAGCTTGCGATATATGCGCAACGCATTGCGTATTGGAAGATTCTGCCGTGAAATGTATTCAGCAATACGATATATGCGGATATTGTGATTTCTGTCCGGGTTATTTCGAGCTGGGAGCATCGGTTCTGGATACCGGCGCCGAAAATGAGCTTTGTCCGACCGGGGCGATCAAACGAACCTTCATAGAAGATCCGTACTATGAATACGACATCGATGAATCTCTCTGTATTGGTTGTGCCAAGTGTGTCAAGGGCTGTGCCGCTTTCGGAAACGGCTCATTCTTTCTTCAGGTGCGTCATGATCGTTGTTTGAATTGTAATGAATGTTCCATTGCCGTGGCTTGTCCCTCAGGAGCGTTTAAGCGGGTTCCCGCCGACGAGCCTTACCTGTTTAAGAAGGTGAACCACGTTTGATGAGACCTTTTCGCAATATTTTAATTGGCATGGCTATCTCCCTGATTTTATCCGGCGTGACTTCGGGGCTGGAGCGTTTTCCTCCACCCGATTTCGTCGAAACCGACCATGTCATCCCAAGCCCGACTTCTCCGGGTCCACGTCAGGACGTTTACGAGTATATTGATGCCGCGGTATTGCTGGCCGCTCTGGGATTGGCTTCGTATCTTGTTTTGAAGAAGCGCAGCCGTCGGGCAATATTTGCATTGTCGGTGTTTTCGCTGCTATATTTCGGCTTTTGGCGACAGGGCTGTGTCTGTTCGATAGGATCTATTCAGAATATTGTTTTTTCCATTTTTGACCGAGACTACGCCGTACCGATTGTGGTTTTGGTATTTTTCCTGCTACCGCTTATTTTCACGCTTTTTTTCGGAAGGACATTCTGTGCGGCGGTGTGCCCTCTCGGCGCGATACAGGACATGGTTCTATCGCGGCCGGTCTCCGTGCCGGGCTGGGCCGAGAGTGGACTAAGGCTGTTTGCGTATGTTTACTTAGCGGCGGCGGTCCTTTTCGCAGCTACCGGCAGCGCTTTCGTTATATGCAGATATGATCCGTTCATTTCAATCTTTCGTTTGAGCGGAAGCATTAACATGTTAATCCTCGGGGGATGCATGTTGCTTATCGGCGTGTTCGTTGGTCGCCCTTATTGCCGGTTTATCTGCCCGTATGGCGTTATCCTCAGGCAACTCTCGCGGCTCTCGAAATGGCGCGTGACAATTACCCCGGATGAGTGCATCCAGTGCAGGCTCTGCGAGGATTCGTGTCCCTACGGAGCGATAAGAAAGCCGGCGGCACAATGGCCGGCACAGGAGTATCACGTAGCCAAAAAAAGGCTGGCGTTTCTGCTGTTACTATTGCCCGTGCTGGTTTTTCTGGGTGGATGGGCCGGTTCCAGCCTCAAAAGCGTAACATCACGCGCGCACGAAACGGTAAGATTGGCTGAGCAGATATACATGGAAGAGACCGGCAAAACTGAGGAGATTACAGATTCCAGCACAGCTTTCAGAGCGACGGGACAGGAAATCAAGAAGCTTTATGAGCAAGCATCGAATATCAGGGCCAGGTTCGAACTTGGCGGCTGGATACTTGGAGGATTCATCGGGCTGGTAATAGGACTGAAACTGATCGGACTTTCGGTTTGGCGTCAAAGGACCGATTACGAAGCCGACCGGGCAAGCTGCCTGGCATGCGGCCGATGCTTTAACTACTGTCCCAGGGAGCACCTTCGATTAAAGAAGACGAAAGAAGTGGCTGACAAATGGTAACAAACTCTCACAATGAAAGTGCTTCGGAGCATGTTCAGGCGACAAGCTCGTGGTACCGATGTGCAGTCGCAACGGCTGTTCTTAGCGCCGTTTTCTCCATTGTTGTCTGTGCGTTTATTCTCATGAATTATGGCCGGAGCAAAATGGTGGGCACCGCTGAAGAAACGACACTGGCGGATCTCAAGTTGGAAATACGCAGCAAGCCCGATGATGAGCAGCTTTTGTCCCGGATCCATCAATTTGATTTACAGGTCAGACAACAGCGGATTCGGGCGCTGGATCGCTCGCGCAAAGGCAGCTATCTGCTCCTGAGCGGAGTAGTGTTTTTCATTATTAGTCTCAGATCGGCAATAGAGTTTAAGAAGAAGCCGCCGGCTCCACATTCGGGCGCCGATCAGCTCACCGAGCAGGTCGGCAACGCAAAATTTGCCCGATGGGCTGTGACCGGCGGCCTGGTGATATTAGGCTCGGGCTCGCTTTTTCTGGCTACCAGACCAAAGATTGATTTTGTCAAGGCCGGCGCTGCCAGCGCTTCTTTGTTTTCAATGGATGATGTCGCTAAAAACTGGGCAAGCTTTCGCGGTCCCAACGGAGCCGGAATCAGCACTCATACCAATGTGCCAACTCGCTGGAGCGGAAAAACGGGAGAAGGAATTCTCTGGAAAACCGAGATACCTCTGCCGGGGAATAATTCACCTGTTATCTGGGGCGACCGTATTTTCCTCTCGGGAGCGGATCCCAACAGCCGGCAGGTCTTCTGCTTCGATACTTCTTCAGGCGGACTTCTGTGGAAGGGCGATATTTTAGGCCTGCCCAAAAGTAATGAAGAGCCTCTCGAAATCATGGAAGATACCGGATTTGCTGCGCCCACTGTTGCGACGGACGGCCGGCGGGTTTACGCTATATTTGCAACCGGCGATGTCGGCTGCTTCGACTTCAAAGGCAAAAAAATATGGGAGAAAAACCTGGGCAGGCCCGACAGTTCCTATGGATATGCATCTTCGCTTGCCATGTATCAGAATCTGGTCCTGATTCAGTATGACCAGGGTGGTGTCGAGGATGAGAAATCCGAGCTGATTGCTGTAGATGGATTTTCAGGCCGGATTGCCTGGCAGACAAAACGTCCGGTTGGGAATTCCTGGAGTTCGCCCATTGTTGCGAGTATCGGCGAACAGTTTCAGGTTATCACCTGCGGCGATCCCTGGGTGGTCGCATATAACCCGGCCGACGGCGCGGAATTATGGCGGGTAAACTGCCTGAGCGGAGATATTGCACCTTCGGCGATTTGCGCAAACGGACTTGTACTTGTCATAGAACCGTATTCGAAGCTGGTCGCCATTAAACCGGATGGCAAAGGCGATGTGACCAAAACTCATATCGCCTGGATAAGCGAGGAAGGCGGACCGGACATCTGCTCGCCTGTCAGTAATGGTAAATCGGTATTCCTGCTGGCAACCGAGGGATTGCTTGAGAGTTATAATGTCTCGGACGGCAAGAGGCTCTGGGAGAAGGATATGAAGGAATATTTCCTGGCGTCGCCCAGCCTTGTCGGCGACAAACTATATCTGTTGAGCGAGAAGGGCGTTATGTTTATTGCCGAGGCCGAATCTGAATATAAGGAATTGGCTAAGTGCGAGCTGGACGAGAAGTGTCACGCCTCGCCGGCTTTCGCCGACGGACGCATATATATCAGGGGACTCGAGAACTTATATTGCATCGGGAGTCGTGATTGATGGATGAGTTGGATTTGACATTTGTGGATCAGGCCATCGATGAAATTGGCGCCGGTGCTGAGAATTTGCTTATGATATTGCAGGCTGTGCAGGGACACTTTGGCTATTTGCCGGAAGAAGCTCTTGAGCGGATTTGTGAGATTACGCAGATTACCCCGGCGTCAATTGCTGGTGTTTCGACTTTCTATGACCACTTTCGACATCGTCCTGCCGGGCGTCATACAATTCGGGTCTGCATTGGTACAGCTTGCCACGTTAAGGGTGGCGGACAGATTTATGATGCTTTTAAGAGACATCTTGCAATCCCGGAAGAAGACGATACGGATCAGCACAAGTTATTTACTGTGGAGAAAGTGGCGTGTCTGGGGTGCTGTATGCTTGCCCCGGCAATACAAGTCGATGACATTACATATGGACATCTGACGACCGATCAGGTTCCGGCCGTTCTGAGGGATTTTCTCGAACAACAAAAGGCCGGCGCTCAGCATACGGCCAGGCAGGGCTTTGCAAAGAATACGGAGAACCTCGGCGAAATACGGATATGCCTGGATTCAAGTTGTGTTGCCAGCGGCAGCGCCAGAGTGTATGAGGCTTTACAAAAGGCCGTTAAAGAAACTGCTGCACGGGCTGTGGTCAAAAGTGTTGGTTGTTCGGGTATGTCATACCTGGCACCGCTTGTGGAAGTGGTTTTGCCGGGCGGAACCTCGTTTCGCTATGCGATGGTCCAGCCGGCTGATGCAAGAGCCATTGTGCTTAGACATTTCAAACCGAAACAGATTGGGCGAGAAATCAGGAATGGCATTTCCACGATGTTGGATAAACTGCTTACCGACATGACCCGGGAACCCGTAACGCGTTATTCGGTTGATGTGCGTGACCGGCCGGTAGCCCATTTCCTCCGCCGGCAGAAGCATATAGCGACTGAACACTGCGGCAGTATCGATCCGGTTGATATCGATGAGTATATGTTTCATGATGGATTCAAAGCGCTACAAAAGTGCATACGAGATCTGAGTTCCGAAGAAATAATCTCCGAGATCGAACGCAGCGGGCTTCGTGGTCGAGGCGGGGCCGGCTTTCCGACCGCCATTAAATGGTCTGCCGTCCGTAAACAACAATCCGGCAAGAAATTCATCTTATGCAACGGGGACGAGGGCGATCCCGGCGCTTTCATGGACCGGATGCTCATGGAGTCGTATCCCTATCGCATTATCGAAGGCATGATAATCGCGGCGTATTCGGTCGGCGCAGATGAAGGCTATTTCTATATTCGGGCCGAATATCCGCTTGCTATCGAGCGGATAACTCAGGCGTTAAATAATTGCCGGCAGCGTGGTTTTATTGGCGACGAGATTATCAAAAGCGGATTTTCGCTCGACCTGAAAATCATGCCCGGTGCCGGAGCCTTTGTCTGCGGCGAGGAAACCGCCCTGATCGCAAGTATCGAAGGACGCCGCGGAATGCCCCGTCTACGCCCGCCATATCCCGCCCAAAGCGGCCTCTGGGGCAAACCGACACTAATCAACAACGTCGAGACTTATTCCTCTGTGCCGTGGATTATCCGCAACGGAGCAGAAGCCTTTGCCGAACTGGGCACGGAAAGCAGTAAGGGAACAAAAGTCTTCGCCCTGGCGGGAAAGGTAGACCGCGTGGGTCTGATCGAAGTGCCGATGGGCATTTCCGTTCGCCAGATAATAGAAGATATCGGCGGGGGGATTGCCGGAGGATTACAATTTAAAGCGGTCCAGGTGGGAGGCCCGTCCGGCGGCTGCGTGCCCGCGGAGCTGGCACATCTGCCCGTTGACTACGAAACGCTTAAAGAAATCGGAACGATGATGGGCTCCGGCGGTTTGGTCGCACTGGATGAAACCGACTGTATGGTGGACATTGCCCGCTATTTTCTGGAATTTACGCAGAACCAGTCGTGCGGCAAGTGCACGTTTTGCAGGATCGGCACGCGACGGATGCTGGATATACTCGAACGGCTGTGTAACGGGCAGGGCGTTAAGGCCGATATCGAAGAGCTGGAGCATTTGGCAAAAATGATTAAGAAAACAAGCCTGTGCGGGCTTGGCACGACGGCTCCGAATCCGGTTCTTTCAACGATCAGATATTTCCGCGATGAGTATGAAGCCCACGTTGAGGGACGCTGTCCGGCCGGCAAGTGTAAGGCACTGGTTGTCTATTCTGTGACGGATGATTGCATCGGCTGCACGCTGTGCGCTCAGCACTGCCCGGCCGACGCCATTGAAATGAAGCCGTATGAAAAGCACGAAATTGACGCTGAGAAATGTATTCGCTGTGGGACGTGTAAGAATATATGTCCGGCAGACGCTATTGAGGTCCACTAATCGATGCCAAAACTAACCATCGACAATCGTGAAGTAGAAGTTCCAAACGGCGCGACCGTTCTTGACGCCGCCGGGAAGCTCGGAATTGAGATTCCGACCATGTGTTTTATGAAAGGCTATCAGCCCTCGACCAGTTGCATGGTCTGTGTGGTCAAAGTCGAAGGTAGAGCAGTTCTGCTGCCGGCCTGCGGGACCCTTGCCCAGGAAGGGATGCGCGTCGAAAGCGACTGTGAAGAAGTGCATCAGGCAAGAAAGACGGCCCTGGAGCTGCTTTTAAGCGACCATGTGGGCGACTGCCTCGGGCCATGTCATACGATATGCCCCGCGCAGATGAACATTCCGCTGATGATTCGCCAGATCGCCGCGGGTAAGCTGCAGGATGCGATTGAAACTGTGAAGAAAGATATTGC